>JAFPVW010000146.1 GCA_017395215.1 Prevotella sp.
GAAGTGATCCGGACGGTCTTCAAGGATGCCACCAATACCTGGGCGATCGAGCTCAAAGAAACGGGAGAAGCCATCGGTGCAATGGGCTATGGCCCTTCGTGCGACTGCAATCTGCCCTCACGCGAGGGCGAGCCCCTGACCGGATATTGGGTTGCCAAGCCTTATTGGAACAGAGGAATCTGTACGGAAGCGCTCGGACTGATGATCGAGCACATCCGGAAAACCACAGACATAAAGTCACTGATCAGCGGACACTTCACGGACAACCCCGCGAGCGGCCGCGTGATGGAAAAATGCGGTTTCGTTCCTACGGGGGAAACCGTGATCGACGAAACCCAGTACCAGGGCGCGGACCATCCCATCAGAGTCCTGCGCTTGTTGATACGGTAACCCTCGACGCTACAGGAGGCGGGAAAGGTCTTTCTCTTCGAAGACGTTGAGGCCGTTCGAGGCGATTACCTCGGCGGCCTTTTCGGCGTTGTCTGTACGGAAGATGAGCACTCCCTTTCCGTTCAGCAGGAAAGAGTACAGGTAGGCGATGCTGATGCCCTCGCGCGCGAAGATCTCGATGGCGTCGGCGGCCATGCCGGGACGGTCGTCGAGTTCGACGGCGAAAACCTCGCAGAGCGTGACGGACACTCCGGCTTCCTTGAGAACGTTATAGTTCTCGGCGTCAACCAGGTCGTCATCTGAGAAGTCGATGCCCTTGCTGCCCAGGCCCAGACCCATCGAGATGCTGAAGAACGAGGGGTCGTCGAAGTCGGTCTCCAGATTGTTGTGCAGCAGGCCCTTGCCCTTGAACAGGATGTCGCTGAGGGCATAGCCCAGCTCGGTGGACATGATGCCGATGCCGGCACCCGACATGACGTCGCTGATCCAGTGGCGATTGTTCAGCACGCGCATCACGCCGGTGGCCGTGGCCACGCCGTAGCCAGCCACCGAGAACCACGGCGAGCGCGTCAGACCGTACTCTTTGTGCAGCAGCGAGGCGCCCACGAAGGCCGTCGCCGTGTGGCCCGAGGGCCACGAGTTGGCCGTCGAACCGTCGGGGCGCATCTCCTTGGCCGTGTACTTGATGCCGTTGACGAAGGCGGCCATGATGCCGTATGACATGGCGGCACTGGCCATCAGTCGCGGCCAGTCGCTGCGGCCCTCGTAGCCCGCCAGCTTCAGGCCGACGGTGACGGCAGGTCCGAAGAACTGCGTGTAGTCGTCAATGCCCGTCTTGAAGTTCGTCAGCAGCTGTGTGTTCTCTTTTGCTTCCTTGTTGTTGACGCGGAACATGGCCTTGTCGCCCTTCACGGCCCAGCCGGCAATGAACAGGGGAACACCGACGAAGGTCAGGTCGTCCATCACGCGGTACGCCTTGGTGCCGGGGTTGGTCTTCGACTTCAGGAAGTCCAGGTCGGGGCCTGCCGTCGGGGCCGTGTAGCTGAACGTCTTGTCGGTACGGACGTCCACCAGTTCGGGCTTCATTTCGGGAACTTCCAACTTGAGCGGTTTCATCTCAAAACCGCTGTCGGCTGTTGCGGTAAGTATGGCTGCCGTGCAGACTGCTGCCAGCAGAGCCAGCCTTTTTCTTGTATGCGTCATGTTTTAAAATATGAATATTTCGTTGGCAAAGTTACTAATTTTTTTTAATTCTTTGCATTCCCTCCTGATATTTTTGTAATTTTGTGCTCACTTTTTGAGCAAAGACAGAAATTAGGACATCAAGATGAAGCTATATTCAGACGAAGAACTGGCAGAAATATTAGACCAAGAGATATTCCATCAGATCAGTGCTGCCGCCGACCGCCTCGGCGTGGAGTGCTATGTTGTGGGCGGTTACGTGCGCGACATTTTCCTCGAGCGGCCCAGCAACGACATCGACGTCGTTGTTGTGGGAAGCGGCATTGCGGTGGCCAAGGAGCTGAAGCGCATGCTTGGCCGCAAGGCTCATCTCTCAGTCTTCAAGAACTTCGGGACGGCACAGGTGAAAGTCTACACTTCCATCCTCTCCCCGGAGGAGAGGCTCTCTCCCTCCCTTCGGGGGAGGGTCGGGGAGGGGCTTGAAGTCGAGTTCGTCGGCGCCCGCCGCGAGAGCTACAGCCACGACTCGCGCAAGCCCATTGTCGAGGACGGCACCTTGGAGGACGACCAGAACCGGCGCGACTTCACCATCAACGCGATGGCCATCTGCCTGAACCGCGACCGCTTCGGCGAGCTCGTCGACCCCTTCAACGGCCTGGCCGACCTCGAGGACGGCATCATCGCCACGCCCCTCGACCCCGACATCACCTTCAGCGACGACCCGCTGCGCATGATGCGCTGCATACGCTTCGCCACCCAGCTGAACTTCCAGATTGAGGATGCCACCTTCGAAGCCCTCGAGCGCATGGCCGACCGCATCAGGATTGTCAGCGGCGAGCGCATCGAGGTGGAGCTCAACAAGATCATCATGTCGCCCCATCCCAGCCGCGGCTTCGTCGACCTGCAGCGCTCGGGCCTGCTCAACATCATCCTGCCTGAGCTGGCCGCCCTCGACGTCGTCGAGCAGAAGCAGGGCCGTGCCCACAAGAACAACTTCTACCATACGCTCGAGGTGCTGGAGAATGTCGCAGCCCCCCCTTCGTCCCCCGAGGGGGACACAAATGTCCTGCATGGTAATGAAGCCCCCTCGGGGGCCGTAGGGGGGGCTTTGTGGCTCCGCTGGTCCGCCCTGCTCCACGACATCGGGAAGACGCGGACGAAGCGGTGGGAGCCGGCCGTGGGCTGGACCTTCCACAACCATAATTATATCGGGGCGAAGATGGTGCCCGAAATCTTCCGCCGGCTGAAGCTGCCGATGGGTGCCGAGATGAAGTACGTGCAGAAGCTCGTCGACCTGCACATGCGGCCGCAGGCCATTGCCGACAGCGAGGTCACCGACTCGGCCGTGCGCCGCCTGCTGAACGATGCCGGCGACGACATTGACGACCTGATGACGCTCTGCGAGGCCGATATCACGTCGAAGAACGAGGTGAAGAAGAAAATATTCCTCGAGAACTTCCGCATGGTGCGCGAGAAACTGGCCGACCTGAAGGTGAAGGACTACAAACGCCTGCTGCAGCCCGTCATCGACGGCAACGAGATTATGGAGCTCTTCGGCCTGCAGCCCAGCCGCGAGGTGGGCACGCTCAAGCAGTTTCTCAAGGACGCCGTGCTCGACAACCGTGTCGAGAACGAGCGCGAGCCGCTGATGCAGCTGCTCATGGAGAAAGCCCGCCAGATGGGGATGACCGCAACGATGAAACAATAAGCCACACAAATTGAACGTAAAACTACACACCCCCAAGGAGCAGGTCATCGATATGCTGAAGGAAGAACTGAAGGAGATAAAGATTATGGAGTCGATAGAGGACTTGTTCAGGCTTGATATCCCGAATTATACGATGGACAATCAGCTGTTCCTGCTGATCCTGAAGGAAAAACGAGGCAACTGCATGCGTATGATGGGCGTCAGCGAACAGCAGATGGCACTGTTCAGCCAGCAGCGCGTCGCTGACACTCATAATCCGGAAGAGGACTCCATCATGAATGCTATGTTTGAGGAGATCAGGGCTGCCGAGGCAGTGATTAGCCAGGCCAGGAAGAAATATAACTAACTCAGCTTCCGCAAGCCGTTACTGCTTCGAAATAGTCAGTACGCCGGCTGAGAGGGCGGGGACGCTGAGGACGACGTCGCAGCCGTCGGTTTTGGGGGTGGCGTGCTTGAGGGCTACGGCCTGCTTGTTCTCCATGCTGTTGGCTACGGTCAGCGAGCCGGGGGCGTAATAGTCGAACACAGCGCCCCTGACTTCAGTCCAGTCGCCTTTCACGCGCAGCACCGCCGGCTCTTCGGTGGGGTTCACCACCTTCACAATCACGTCGGCACCGTTCTCCGACATCGTGGTGCTCACGCTGAGGTCGCCCGTCTCGCCGCTGTAGGCCAGGCGGTACTTCGAGAAGTGGTCGTACCAGAGCTCGGTCACCTGGCAGTTGGGCGCCTTGAACAGGTCCTTATAGTCGAAGTTGATGAAGGCGTTGTTCCAGTCGGGGGCGTCGGTGCGGCGTATGAACAGGGCCGCAGCACCCATCGCCACCACGTCGCGCGCCTCGCACATATTGAGGAATCCGCCGGCGAAGAGGCCTGTGCGCCAGTCGATGCTGTTCAGGTTCCACTCCGAGATGAAGAGCTTGATATTCGGGTTCGGCCCGTCGGCAATTATCCGGGCGTAGCGGTCGTACTGCTGGCCCAGGCGGACGGGCCCCGTGGCGTAGCCGCCCTGCTGCTCATAGTGGTGCAGGCTCAGGTAGTCGAAGTAGTTGCCGCTGCGACGGATGAAGTCCTCGTCCTCGCGGAATCCGCCGCAGGCTATGATCTTGATTCCAGGGTCAATCTGCCGCATCGCGGTGCTGAAGTCGCGCACGCACTTCTCATAGCGGTCGATGCCCATCTCCCACATCTCGTTGTCAATCTCCCAGTACTTCACGTTGTAGGGCTCGGGGTGGCCGTTGGCGGCACGCTTGGCGCCCCATTCGTCGGTGGCGGGGGCATTGCAGTAGCGCAGCCAGTGGAGCGCATTCTGCAGGATGCTGTCGTACTCCTCGGCAGGGCGCTCGAACCTGACGCTCACCACGATGACCGGCTCGGAGCCCACCTCGCGGCAGAAGCGGATAAACTCGTCGGTGCCGAAGCAGTTCTGGTCGTAGTCGAGCCACATCCAGTGAGCCCAGCGCTCGCGCTGCTCCTGCGGGCCGATGCCCCACTTCCAGTCGTACTGCGCCACGTAGCCGCCGCCCGGCCAGCGCAGGCAGGTGGGGTGCAGCTCCTTCACGGCCTTCAGGATGTCGGGACGGAATCCGCCCAGATTCTTACCCGTCTGCGTGGTCATCGTCGCCATGTCTACCTGCACCGTGCCGTCCTTCACCATGATGGCGAAGTCGCCGTCGAAACTGATTTGTGTCAGCCCGCCTATCGAGGCTCGGAATCTGCCTTCACCGTTGAACGACGGCATGAGCGTAAACTCGTATTTCTTCCAGTCCTTGCTCACCTTGCCCAGCGACTGGCGCGCCACCAGCTGGCCGTCAGCGTTGCGCAGTCCTACCAGCAGCTCGCCCTTGCCTTTGGCGTAGATGCTGCCAATGTAGTTTTCACCCGCGACGATGTTCTGCGGCCCCTGGCAGATGCCGGCCTCGGTCTTGCCTGCCGTAATCTCCTGCGAGTAGCGCATGTTGACGGCATCGTCCTTGACGAGACGGTACTTGCCACCCTCGCCGAAGGCCGTCCACTGCTGAGCCACGGCGGGGATTTTGACGTCGCCGGGCGTGCCTTCGAAGAGCGTCCTGCCGTCAGCGGCCGTCAGCCGTATGTTGCGGTAGGTGGCCTCGGTGTAGTTCACCCAGAAGGTCACGAAGTTGCGGTCGGCACGCTCCAGACTGTCGTATGTCAGCACCTGCTTGCCGTCCCAGTAGACCGTAGCCCTGCTGCCGCGGCTCTCGATGCGCAGCTTGTGCCACGCCTGCGACTCGTTCACCTGCTCCTTCGTGGCAGGGGCCGATGCCAGCGGCGCGAGCATGTTCATGCGCCGTCCGGGCCGGCCGCCGAAGCCTTGCGACTGGCGCACCTCCATCTGGCAGATTGAGAAGTCGGCGGTAGAGTTCTGCTGCTGCAGTGCTGCGCGTGCGGCAGCCTCGTTGGCGGCGTCAATCTGCGACTGCGTCTGCGCCGGCGTGAACGTGCGTCCCTCGTAGTACGGGTCGTGTATGCGTACGTAATAAGGTGAGCCGTCGGCCTTGTTGCGGAAGGCGAAGCGGATGTCCATCAGTCCGCCGCTCCAGGCGCGCCGTGCCAGCTTGTAGGCGCGCCAGTTCACGTCCATCGTCAGGTCGAAGTCGCAGGTCGCGATGCTGTCGATCCTGAGCGGCTGCTCGTAGCGGGTAGGGGAGTGGAGCACCTGGTCGTCGTCCATAAACCAGCCGTCGAAGTAGCCGTCGCGCGGCGGGATGCCCGGATACTGCTCGGGCTCGAACGACCGCTCCTGGATGAGCTCCTGCCACACGCCGTTATTGGCCGAGAAGTAGATGTGCTCGAAGAGCTGCCCGTAGAGCATCTCGTCGATGATGCCCGAGGGCTGGCGGCTCTCGACTGCAATTTCATATTCGCGCTGGGCGCCGGCCGTAGTTACTGCGGCCAGAAGTGCTGTTAAAACGAAGTGTACGGCTCTCATCATTCTTTCCTTTTTGGTATGCAAAGATAAACGATTGTTTCCTGACCTCCAAATTTTGGTGCAACTTTTTACTCTTTTTTCGTGCTTTTTCGCAGCAGAGTGTTTAACAAAAATACTTCGGCTGTAACTAAAACCCGGCGCCTTTTGTCCAAAACCCGGTGCCTTTTGCCCAAAACCCGGCGCCTTTTGCCCAAAACCCGGTGCCTTTTGCCCAAAACCCGGCGCCTTTTGAGCAAAAGGCACCGGGTTACCTCAGAGTGTTGGTTCTGGTGTCGGTTCCTGCCTCCGAAGGGCGATGCAAGGCACTATTTTGCCGATTAATCCGGCCATTTCTGCTATTATAGTTGCCATTCGCACTTTATATCCTACACTCCTTACACTCCCTACACCTAGGAAAGTTCAACAGGTGCAGGGAGTGTCGGAAGTGTAGGGTGTTTCCTGCGTTTTACAATCAGGGTGATAAATAGCGGGGCCGCAGACGTTTCCCCGAAAAATCGTCATAAAGTGCAAAAAAGTCATAAAGAGTTTCGCGCGTAATACATCTTTTTTGTACCTTTGCAGTCTGTAACGAATAATAAGCTCAATAAAACAACATTATGAAAAGGAACAAGTTTTTAATGATTGCGGCCTCTGCGCTGCTGCTTGCCTCGTGTGGAGGCGGCGGTGGCGGACGCCCGGAATTCGGTGACAACGAGTACCCCGTACTGGAGGTAGGTACCAGCAGCGCCTCGTCGCAGGCTACCTATCCCGCCTCTATCAAGGGTGTGCAGGACGTGCAGATCTCGCCGAAAGTTTCAGGATTCATTACTCGCATCAACGTGAAGGAAGGCCAGAACGTGGGTGCGGGACAGGTGCTCTTCGTCATCGACAACGCCACGTATCAGGCGCAGGTGCGCCAGATGCAGGCTGCCGTCAACACGGCGCAGGCCGCCTGCAACACGTCGAAGCTCTCGTACGAGAACTCGCAGAAACTGTATGAGAACAAGGTCATCGGCGACTTCGAGCTGCAGTCGGCTACCAATGCCTATGAGAGTGCGAAGGCTCAGCTGGCCCAGGCTCAGGCCGGTCTGGCCTCTGCCAAGGAGACGCTGAGCTTCTGCTACGTCAAGAGCCCCGCCGCCGGTGTGGTGGGCACGCTGCCGCTGAAGGTGGGCGCGCTGGTGAGTGCTGCCTCGGTGCTGACCACGGTGTCGAACATCTCGTCGATGGAGGTTTACTTCTCGATGACCGAGAAGGACGCCCTCGACATGTCGAAGAGCGGCGACGGCCTGTCGGCCCTGCCCTCAGTGCAGCTGCAGCTGGCCGACGGCACCATGTACGGTCACGAGGGTAAGGTGACGAAGATGAGCGGCGTCATCGACGCTGCCACGGGTACGGTGCAGATGATTGCCGTGTTCCCCAACCCCGAGCGCCTGCTGAAGAGCGGCGGCTCAGGCTCCATCGTCATTCCCCACCACAACTCGTCGGCCATCGTCATCCCGCAGGCCTGCGTGATGGAGGTGCAGAACAAGAAGTTCGTCTACACGCTGGGCAAGGACAACAAGGTGGTGTATACCGAGATTAAGGTGGCTCCGCAGAACGACGGCAAGAACTACGTCGTGACCGACGGCCTGAAGGTGGGCGACAAGTACGTGACCAACGGCATCACGAAGCTCTCTGACCAGATGGAGATTGTGCCCATCACGCCCGAGCGCTACCAGCAGAAGATTCAGGAGCAGGCCAAGTCCATGACTGCCGGCGACATCGTTAACGCAATGAAGAAGTAGTAGTTGTGGAGTTGAGGAGTTGAGTAGTTGAGGAGGTAAAGTAGAATAGACTATGACGCAGAGTTTCAAAGAGATTGTAGCTTGGCAGAAAGCCCATCATTTTGTGCTGCAGGTCTATAAGGCTTGTGCCGTATTTCCCAACTATGAGCGGTTCGGACTCTGTTCACAGTTCCAGCGGGCAGCCGTATCCATCGCTGCCAATATTGCCGAAGGCTATCGCAGGGAAAGCCTGAACGAAAAGCTCCGTTTTCTGAACATTTCCCAAGGCAGCCTGGAAGAATGCCGCTACTATATACTCCTGGCCCACGACTTAAACTACATTGACAATGATACATACAATAATTTAAATGCGAGTATTGAGGAGGCAAGCAGACTGCTGAATGCTTACTTCAGAGGCTTAAAGGAAAGGAACGTCCTATAGCAGGACTATCCTACTTTACCTCCCCAACTCCTCAACTCCTCAACTCCTAAAAAAGAAATATGACTTTTACAAACTTTATCAAGCGCCCGGTACTGTCGACGGTGATCTCCATTCTCATCGTCCTGCTGGGTTTCATCGGACTGGTGTCGCTGCCTATTGAGCAGTACCCCGACATCGCGCCGCCTACGGTCGTGGTGTTCACCAGCTATCCAGGTGCCGATGCCGAGACGGTAAAGAACTCCGTCATCACGCCGCTCGAGGAGAGTATCAACGGTGTGGAAGGAATGGACTACATCTCGTCGACGGCATCGTCAGGCTCTGCCAGCCTCTCCATTCTGTTCCGCCAGGGACTGAACGCCGATATGTGTGCCGTCAACGTGCAGAACCGCGTGCAGCAGGCGCAGGCCCTGTTGCCGGCTGAGGTGACGCGCATCGGCGTGACCGTCATGAAGCGCCAGACGTCGCAGGTGATGATGTTCACGCTGACGAGTGACGGCCGCTACGACGACGAGTTCCTGACGAACTATAACAACATCAACATCATTCCCGCCATCAAGCGTATTCAGGGCGTGGGCGACGTGCAGTCGCCAGGTGTGAAGACCTACTCGATGCGTATCTGGCTGAAGCCCGAGGTGATGAAGCAGTACAACCTGATGCCCTCGGACATCAGCGCCGTGCTGGCCGAGCAGAACATCGAGGCCGCCCCGGGTAACTTCGGACAGGAGTCGGACGTGGCCTATGAGTACGCCATGCGCTACACCGGCCGCCTGAAGACCGAGGAGGAGTTCGGCAACATCATCATATCGAGCGACGCCAACGGCCAGACGCTGAAGCTGAGGGACGTGGCGAAGATCGAGCTCGGCGGACTGCAGTACACGGTGTCGATGAAGAACAACAACATCCCGTCCGTGATGGGTATGGTGCAGCAGGTGGCCGGCTCGAACGCCAACGAGATTGCCAAGCAGGTGAAGGCCGAGCTTGAGGAGCAGGCCAAGCTCTTCCCACCGGGCATGTTTTATAAGATCAACTACGACGTGACGGAGTTCCTCTACGCCTCTATCGAGGAGGTGGTGTTCACGCTGCTGTTCACGCTGGTGCTGGTGTTCATCGTTATCTACGTGTTCCTGCAGGACTGGCGCTCGACGCTCATCCCGATGATTGCCGTCCCTGTGTCGCTCATCGGTACATTCTTCTTCCTGAAGATGTTTGGCTTCAGTATCAACCTGCTGACGCTGTCGGCTCTGCTGCTGGCCATCGCCATCGTGGTGGACGACGCCATCGTGGTGGTCGAGGCCGTGCATGCCAAGCTCGACCAGGGCTACAAGAGTGCGCTGACAGCCTCTATCGATGCCATGAACGAGATTTCGGGTGCCATCATCTCCATCACGCTGGTGATGGCGTCGGTGTTCATCCCCGTGTCGTTCCTTGGTGGTACGACGGGTACGTTCTACCGTGAGTTTGGTGTGACGATGGCCGTCTCAATCTTTATCTCTGCCTTGAACGCCCTGACGCTGTCGCCAGCCCTTTGTGCCATCTTCCTGAAGCCGAAGAACGAGGATGGGTCGGAGCGCAAGATGAGCCGCATTGACCGCTTCCATGAGTCGTTCAACACGGCCTACGACAAGGTGCTTGGCAAGTACAAGAAACGCGTGGAGAAGCTGGTGCGCAAGCCCATTGCCATCGGCGTTGCCGTCGTTGTGGGTATCGCCGTGCTGGTGCTCACCATGTCGACGACGAAGACAGGCCTGGTGCCCGACGAGGACACGGGTACGCTCTTCTGCACCATCTCCATGCCGCCAGCTACCTCTGTGGCACGCACCACGAAGATCATCAACGAGGTGGACAGCATCCTCGCTGCCGACCCTGCCATCCTGAGCCGTGAGCAGATTCAGGGTTACAACTTCATTGCTGGTGCTGGTAGTGACCAGGCAACGTTCGTCATCAAGCTCAAACCGTTCGGCGAGCGCCAAAAGGGCTTCTGGTGGAAGCTCAGCGGACTGTGGCAGGGCGACGGCATCTACCGCTTCTTCCTGAATCCGCTGGATGCCAATGGCGTGCTGGCGCAGATCTATATCAAGACGGCCCACATCAAGGATGCCAAGATACTGGCGTTCGCACCGCCTATGATTCCTGGCTTCTCGGCCAGTTCAGGTGTGTCGTTGGTGATGCAGGACCGTACGGGTGGCGACCTGAACCACTTCTTCGGCATCGTTCAGGACTACCTGGCCGAGCTGAACAAGCGGCCTGAGATTCAGATGGCCATGACATCGTACGACCCGTCCTATCCGCAGTACATGATTCACGTCGACGTGGCCAAGTGTAAGCAGAGCGGCATCTCGCCGAGGACGGTGCTCACCACCCTGCAGGGCTACTACGGTGGACTCTACGCCTCGAACTTCAATGCCTACGGTAAGCTCTACCGTGGGATGGTGCAGGGCGACTATACCACCCGTATGACGCCCGAGTCGCTCAATAATATCTACGTACGCACGCCCGCAGGTATGTCGCCCATTCAGGAGTTCTGCCGTCTGGAGCGCGTCTACGGCCCGTCGAACATCAACCGTTTCAATATGTTCACCAGCATCAACGTGACGGCAACGGTGGCCGAAGGTTACTCGACGGGTGAGGCGCTGAAGGCTGCCCAGGAGGTGGCTGCCGACGTGCTGCCTACGGGCTACACCTACGACTACAGCGGACTGACGCGTGAGGAGGCGAAGGCCACCAACTCGACGTGGATTATCTTCCTGCTGTGCTTCATGTTTATCTACCTGATCCTCTCGGCACAGTACGAGTCGTACATCCTGCCATGGGCCGTCATCCTGTCGGTGCCCTTCGGACTGGCTGGCTGCTTCCTGTTCACAATGCTCTTCGGACACTCGAACGACATCTACATGCAGATATCGCTCATCATGCTGATAGGTCTGCTGGCCAAGAACGCCATCCTGATTGTGCAGTTCGCACTCGAACGCCGACGGACGGGTATGGCCATCTCATGGTCTGCCACCCTTGGTGCCGCTGCCCGTCTGCGCCCCATCCTGATGACGTCGCTGGCCATGATTATCGGTCTGCTGCCTATGATGTTCGCCTCGGGCGTTGGTAAGAATGGTAACCAAACGCTGGGTGCCGCTGCCATCGGCGGTATGCTCATCGGTACGCTGTGTCAGATCTTCGTTGTGCCGACACTTTTCGTCATCTTCCAGACACTGCAGGAGAAGTTCAGCCCGATGAAGTTCGAGGGCGACGACGTGAATCCGGATGTGGTCACTGAGTTGCAGCAGTATGCAAAGCGCCCTGTAGAATACATACCTGAGAAATAAAAAGCCCACCCAAGCCCTCCCCAAGGGAGGGATGTTAAGATAGATAATGACAATCAGAAAACAGATATGAATGATATGAGTATAAGGCACTTTTTCAGAACTATAATGAAGCCCCTCACTTGGGGAGGGGTGGGGGTAGGCCTTTTGCTGCTCAGCGGTTGCGGACTTTACAACAAGTATGAGCGGCCTGACGACGTGAACACCACAGGGCTGATACGCGACATCGTCGTGGGGACCGACACCCTGCAGGTGAACAGCGACGAGAACTTTGGTGAGCTGCCGTGGCGTGAGGTCTTTACGGATCCGCAGTTGCAGGCGCTCATCGAAAAGGCCATCACCAACAATACCGACCTGCGCAATGCTGCCCTCAACGTGAAGATGATGGAGGACATGCTCAAGGTGGCGAAGCTCGCCTTCCTGCCATCTGTGGCCATCGCTCCCAGCGGCACGCTGAGTCGCGTGATGATGGACGGCATGTCGACATCGAAAACCTATCAGCTGCCCATCTCGGCTTCGTGGAACGTGGACCTCTTTGGTAACATCTTGTCGCAGAAACGGTCGGCACAGGTGCAGCTCTTGGCCACGAAAGACTATCAGGTGGCAGTGCAGACCGCCATCGTCAGTGGCGTCGCCAACCTCTACTACACGCTGATGATGCTCGACGAACAGGTCGACATCCTTAACGATATGGAGGAACTGACGAAGGAGACATGGGAAATGATGAAGCTGCAGAAGAACCTGGGCATGGCACGCTCGACCAGCGTGCAGAGTGCTGAGGCCAGCTACTACAGCGTGCAGGCACAGGCCGTAGACCTGCGTCGCCAGATTCGCGAGATGGAGAATGCCATGTCGCTGCTCCTTAACGAGGCCGGACACCAGATTCCTCGCGGCAAGTTCTATAACCAGTCGCTGCCATCGAAGTTTGCGGCTGGCGTAGGTATTCAGCTGCTGTCGAACCGTGCTGACGTTCATGCCGCTGAGATGGCGCTGGCACAGTGTTTCTACGACGTGGAGACTGCCCGCTCGCGCTTCTATCCGAGCATCAACGTGACAGGAACGGCAATGTTTACTAACTCTTTGGGATCGGCCATCGTCAATCCTGGCGAATGGCTCCTTTCGGCTGTCGGTTCACTGACGCAGCCCATCTTTGCACATGGACAGATCGTCGCAGGGCTGAGGGTCGCCAAGGCAAAGCAGGAGCAAGCCTTCAACACCTGGCAGAATCTCATCCTGAAGGCTGGCAACGAGGTGTCGAACGCGCTGCTGCTCTATAATGCCAGCGACGAAAAGAGTCAGCTCGAAGCCCGTCAGGTGGAGGTGCTCACCCAGAACGTGGAGGACACGAAACAGCTCTATCGCAGTAAGGGTAGCAACTACCTGGAGGTCATCCAGGCACAGTCATCGCTGCTCAATGCCCGTATCTCGAAGGTCGCCGACGACTTCTCGAAGATGCAGGCCGTAGTAAACCTCTATCAGGCTTTGGGAGGCGGTAGCCGTTAAGACAAAGTATGTTTTGAGGACACAGTAACAGAGTATGTTTTAAAGACACAGTAACAGAGTAACAAAATAATATTTAAAGACACAGTAACAAAGTAACACAGTAACAAAACTACAAAGTAACAAAATAATATTTGTGGTTTGAAGACAAAGTAAACAACAACAAATTTGCAAATAACAAGTTATCAAAAAAGAATATGTTATTAAAAGAATATGTTACTAAAAAAAATATGTTACTATTTTGTTATTATGTTACTGTGTCTTAAAAAACATCCACTACTGTGTCTTAAAAAGCATCCACTACTATGTCTTAAAAAAACATCCACCATGTCTGCAACCAACATTTATTAAATAAAGGTATTATGTCAAACAGCGAAATAAGTCCACGAGCCGAGATCTCGCCCAAGGCGAAGATCGGCAACAACTGTAAAATATTCCCCTTCGTGTATATAGAGGACGACGTAGAGATAGGCGACAACTGCATCATCTTCCCCTTCGTCTCCATCCTCGATGGCACCCGCATGGGCAGTCGCAACAAGGTGCATCAAGGCTCCGTGATTGGTGCCCTGCCACAGGACTTCGACTTCCGTGGTGAGAAGTCGGAGTGCATCATTGGCGACAACAACATCATTCGTGAGAACGTCGTTATCAATCGTGCCACCCACCGTGGCGGAAAGACCATCGTCGGCAACGACAACGTGCTCATGGAGGGTGCTCACATCAGTCACGACACCGTGGTGGGCAACCGCTGCGTCTTCGGCTATGGCACGAAGATTGCTGGCGACTGCCATATTCAGGATGGCGTTATTTTCTCGTCCAGCGTGATCGCCAATGCCAAGACACGCGTCGGCGAGGGAGCCATGATTCAGGCCGGCACCACGTTCTCGAAGGATGTCCCACCTTATATTATATGTACGAAGCGTTCAGAGTATGGTGGTGTGAACTACACCATGGGCCACTACTATGGTGTCGACGAGAAGATACTGAAGCACATCGCCAATGCCTACCGCTTGGTGTTCATGGGACAGACGTCCGTCTTCGACGCCACGAACCAGATTGAGCAGCAGGTGCCCGACAGTCCTGAGATTCAGAACATCATCCATTTCCTGCGCTCTTCCGAGCTTGGCATCATCTCGAAGCTGTAGATAATAATGCAAGGGGGAACCTCTGCGCGGGCATGACGGGATAGCCAATGACCGTTCTGGGATAAAGACAGGCCTCCGAGTTTGCTGGTAGCATTCTTCGGCTTTGCTGGTAGCAATCTCAGAGTAATCTGTCTGGTCTCTTCAAGCAACTAATACTACAGGCGGGGAGTCGAGCTCTGATGAGCTTAACTCCCCGCTGGCTTTAGGGTGGTGAGGCGGTCATTTCTGTCGGTGACTATTCCTCATCCTCATCGTCGAACCAAATACTATTGCCGCGGCTGTACTGTTGGAATCCAGAATCGTCACTGACTTCTTCGCTCATTAGACTTTCTTGAAGTGAGGCCTGTATGAGTGTTGAACAGCTGATAAAGGTCTGCTCCATAAGGGGCTGCTGATATGCTTTCTTTGTCATAGTTTGTTGTCTCCTCCTTGTTATTTAACCATTACTTTCTTACCGTTCTTCACATAGATGCCCTTAGTGGGAACTGTCACGCGCACGCCTTGCAGAGTGTACCAGGCATCGTCCTCGACAGCGACGCTCTTGGTGCTCACGATGGCAGTAGTCTCGCTATCCTCGAAGTTCATGTTGAGGCGGGCAGAAGCGGCAGCCTGATCGGCGGTCAGCTCAAGGTAAGCCTTGCCGGCTGCACTGGTCAGTGTCGACGTTGTGCTCACAGGATAGAAACCTGCCTCGTTGTTCAGTACGCCAAAGACGTAGTACTTTGTGTCAGTGGTAGACTGCAAGGAAGTTGCTGTCGTGGCAGAACCCTTCAGCAGGTTGGTAGTGATGATCTCTGCTTCGCCGTTGAGTACGGGAACATTCACGTTGAGGACAGCACCACTTGTTTCATTTGCCTTAATATAGAGCGGAGTGTTGGCTGCAACCTTGGTCACGGGGCTGAATGTCACGCTGCCTGCGCTTGCTGCTGTTGCCACATAGGCAGTGATGCCTTCAACCTCAGAGAAGTCCAAGGCCTTGTCGCTAACCAGGGTGGTACCGATATAGTCGCCTTCAAGAACTTCTGCAGATTTGATTGTCACCTTATAAATATATACGCGCTTGTTAGCTGTGTTCGAACCTTCGTCCAGAATCAACGCA
The DNA here is from genome assembly GCA_017395215.1 of Prevotella sp. GTDB lineage: Bacteria > Bacteroidota > Bacteroidia > Bacteroidales > Bacteroidaceae > Prevotella. Next base: position 15,476 of record JAFPVW010000146.1, read on the forward strand.
CCTGCAGTTTTTACCACATAGACTTGTTCGCTGATAACTTCTTCATTTGCACTTACTCCTTCAACAATAGCATTTTTGAAGATTAACGACTGTTCGCTGTCACATATAAACTTGATGCTCACCTTGTCGCCTGCCTTCAGATTGCAGATAGCCAAGTAGCGACCGCTATAACCGTTTTTATTGTACAGACCGCAGTACGCTGAATTAGCATGCTTGCGGATAGCCCAGTCGCGGTTACCGGCAAAACGATTGTCGAATGTCTCGTCCCCAAAGGAAATCTGCTTGATGGATGCAGGTGAAGTAAGAACTTCAGTGCCGAAAGTGACATCGGTGGTTCCCTCTGCTGTTTGTGCCTGACCCAATGCCTGGAAATCGTATTCCTCGGTAGTAGCATTAGAAATGATATTGATAGTTACGGGAACAGAGGCAGTTGGCTTCTCAATGACAACTTTCTTGATGTTCACCTTATAAGTGCCAGTCTTGATGTCCAGACGCCCAGCTTCAGTCACGGTGTACGGTGTGCCAGAGACGATGGTTTCGGCATCGGCAAGGCCGATGTTGGCACTGCCATCACGACTATAGACTTTCAGCTCGCCCTGATTGTAGGTGATGGTTACAATCTCTCCTACTTGAAGGTTCAGAATAGAAAAGTAGCGTTCGGCAGCATATCCAGAGTTCAAACCATTCCATTCGCCACCTGCCTTTCTCAGATTGAAGCCATTGGCTGAGCGCGCCTCGGCTGCAAAACGGCCATTGAGTTCTATCTGGGTGAATGTCATCTTTTCGATATTAATCCAACTCGGGTTCTGTACGTTAAAAATGCGAGTGCCGTCGTAAGTGGGATAGTATTCACTTGCGTCAGATAATTCGTTGGCGGCAGCCTCAAAGTCATACGTCTCCGTTGCTGCACTCATTCTGATCCCTCCCAGCGCGAGCATGGCGAGGGTGCAGAGTGCGATTTTTCTAAGTGTTGTTTTCATTGCTTTAGTATTTTAATAGTTGTTATTATTACTGTTTATTTCACCACGACCTTCTTTCCGTTGACGATGTAGAGGCCGCGTGTGGGCTGAGCCACGCGGATGCCCTGCAGGTTGTAGTAGGCATTGTCGGCACTCTGGGCGTTGATGCTGCTGATGGCAGTAGTTGTCTGAGCGGGATTGATGGTGATGCTCTCGATGTAGACGCTGCCGGTGGTGACGAAGTCGAGGTTGCCGTCAGCCTCCACAGTGTACTCCTGGCCGCTCACGACGACATCTCCGTCAACGAACTTCAGGGTCTGGTCTTCCTTGCTGATGACAAAGGTCACTTTGTCGCCCTCTTTCAGGTTGAGGATAGAGATGTTGCGGTCACTGTACTGCGACCAGAGGCCGCGCCAGTCGCCGGCGGTGCGGAACTTAAAGCAGTTGCCACTCTCGTTGTTGCGGCTGATGGGACCAACAGCAAAGCGGTTGTCGAAGTTGTTACTTCCCAGGGCCACCATGTTCAGCGTGACATCGCCGCTGGTGACCTCTGCACCCCAGTCGGGCAGGACAATGCTGCCAGCGGGAGCCAGCACAAAGTCGTAGGTCTTTTCGCCCTCAACGACCGGATCTTCAGGCACGGTTCCGTCGCCTTCTTCAATCTCAATGCTCTCGATGTAGACGCTACCAGTGGTGACGAAGTCGAGGTTACCATCGGCCTGGACAGTGATGGCCTGTCCGCTGACAACGACGGCACCGCCCACCAGTTTCAGGGTCTGGTCTTCCTTACTGATGGTGAAGGTCACCTTGTCGCCCTTCTTCAGGTCGAGGATTGAGATGTTGCGGTCACTGTACTGCGACCAGAGTCCGCGCCAGTCGCCGGCGGTGCGGAACTTAAAGCAGTTGCCACTCTCGTTGTTGCGGCTGGTGGGACCTACGGCAAAACGGTTGTCGAAGGTCTCGCTTCCTGCTGCCAGCAGGTTCAGAGCCACGCCGCCACTGGTCACTTCCTCGCCCCAGTCGGGCAGTTGTACGGTGCCTTCTTCGGCAACGACGAAGTCATACACTTTCGACTCAGCCATAGCGCTGGTCGAGATCATTACTGCGCAAAGCAGTGCGCCATAGATTTTCTTTGTTTTCATACTTTTTTGTTTTGTTAGTGAGTTATGATAAGTTGAGTTGATAATTCGCCCTCGTAGGTGATATGGCGTGGCTCCTTGCCGTTGACGCGGGTGTTGAGGAGCATGATGCCCTCGCTGCCGTCAATGCGTGCCTGGTCGTCGTCGATGGTCATGTCGATGTCGCTGAGCACCATTGCGTGGACGTCGCGCAGTCGCATGAACTTGTCGGCATGTCCGCGGAAACCTTTCAGCAGCACGTTGCGCAGCGGACGCTCGGGCAGACCGATGGCATGTACGAGCTGGCTACAGCTGTCGACAATAACGTCGCTGATGGTGATAGAGCGGAAGTCGGGGGTGCAATCGTTGATGGCGGGTGCTGGGAATCGCCTGGCCAGGTCGCCGCCCCACTTCAGTGAGCCCAGCATGTCGCAGTAGAAGACGTAGTCCTTCACTTTGCAGCGCACACGCTCGGCACGGATGTTCTCGATGCCACCGCCACGTGGTCGCAGCGTCTTGAAGCGGAAAGCCTGGTCGGTTCCGTCGAAGACGCAGTCGTGCATGTAGACGTTACGCACACCGCCGGCCACCTCCGTGCCGCACACCAGTCCGCCAGCGCCGCGCAGTGCCCGGCAGTAGCGAATGACGACGTTCTCCGTTGGGCGTCCTACACGCATCCCTTCCACGTTACGCCCACTCTTCATGGTGTAGCAGTCATCCTGACAGTCCAGCGTGCAGTACTCAATGAGCACGTTGCGACTTGACTCTACGTCGATGCCGTCGGTGCGTCCGTGACCATAGCTGTTGACGGTGACGCCACGGATGATCACGCTGTCGCAATACTGTGGCACAACGTTCCAGTAGAGTCCCTGGTCGATGGTGATTCCTTCGATGAGCACGTTGCTGCAGTTGATGGGGGCAATGGACTTTGGCAGGAACACCTCGCCATTCTTCTGCTTGCCGTCGAAGATGCGCTCGGTGATGGGCATGTCGGGGGTGACAATCTTCTCGATGTTGATGGCGCGCTCGTGGTTCAGGCGGTAAATCTCGCAGTCGGTGGACGGCCCCACGATACGACCGCTGCCAGTGACGGCAATGTTGCGGGCCCCGTTGGCGTAGATGAATGCGCCGAGTGACATAATCTCAAAACCCTCGTCGCGGGTGAACACTACGGGCAAGTAGTCCTTGACCTCGCCGCTGAAGTGCAGTTCGCAGCCCTCGCTGAGGTGCAATTCTACGCCAGACTTCAGCTCGATGCGCCCCGACAGCCAGTGACCAGCGGGAATGACGACCGTGCCCCCACCCTGCTTCGACATTCGGTCGATAGCCATCTGAATGGCTTTGGTCGACACTCCGCTTCGTGTCATCGTTACCTGAATCTTCTTACCTTTATTGATAGCTGGTCGTTGCAATTGCGGCATGGTGAACGGCGCCACGATAGGTGCAATCTCTTCTGACAGTTTCCACTCGTCCCTCCACTCAATGGTGGGCTTCCCCTGCTCATCGAAGCTGACAGGGAGGAAGACGTAGCGCGCGTCCTGGGTGGTGTCCCACTTGGTGCGTTTCATGCCTGTCTTGTCCTTGGTCTGCGGGGTGGAGAAGTCGCGTTCGAAAGGCTTGTGGTCTTTGTAACGCTCGGCGTATGCCTTTACAGTACGCACGTAGACATCGCTGTTTGCAAACTGCGGCAGCCAGCGGTCGGCCAGCGCGATGATTGCGGATTGAGAAATATTGTTACAATAGTTCTGAATCTGAATGACGCTGGCTATCTGCGAGCAGAACGAATCTTCGTACTTGTCGTTGATGTGGGGGTTGCCCAGGTCAACGTATTCACCGTGTGGGTCGTCGAAGACGCACACCCTTGTGGGGTTGGGCACGTAGCCCGTGGTGCCGCTGGTGAACATGTAGTGACGACCGTTATAGTAGAAGTGCGCCGGTGCCTCGCGGGTGTAGGGCGGCCGTAAGCCGATGAAGTGCTCCGAGTATTTGCCATTGGTGCCTAAGTAGTCGTCGGTCAGTTCGGCACAAATCATCTCCCAGTGTGGCCGCTCGAACCACACATAGCCACGTCCTGTCTGCGGGTCGGCCCACATATCAAAGTCGCCTACGCCGAAGCCTTCCGGCTTCAGGCTTTTCACGATGGCGTAGGGACCCTCGAAGCTGTCGGCCTGTAGTATGACGAAGTAGCCGTCGGTGTCCATCGACTTGATCCAGCACACCCACTTACGCGTCCCTTTATTATATAATATATGCGGCCGGTCGAGCGTTTGCGAGTAGTGAAGTGGCGATAGCGGGTTCACCGTGTCAGGCTCGATGATGAGGCCCATATCCTCCCAATTATACAGGTCTGTGGATCGGTATGCGCGGATGCCCCATGTCCAGACGTTTGCGCCGAGCGTTGTGTGCTCTTTGTTCTCGCCGTACCAATAGTAGACTCCGTCGTGCCAGAATATCTGCGGGCTGTGAGCTTGTATGGGCTTTCCGCTGATGTCGAGCCATGTCGCTCCTGGGCGGATGCTCTGGTATGTCTGGGCGCCGCCTTGCGCCCAGACACAGCACACTAAAACTATAAAAGAAAAAACTATTCTCTTCATTTCGTTATCTGTTTTCTCACTTCGCTTCCGCGACGAATGATATTCAGCGCATGCCGTTTAGCATTGGGCAGTGAACGCTGCCGGCCCTGCAGGTCGTAGACCTGTTGCGTGTAGACTGTTGTGTATTGCGTTGAGGCCATGTTAGTGATGCCACTGGCGTCGCTGACGCGGAGGCGCAGCGTGTCGGTGATGGTGTTACCGCTGACGTCTCCGCTCGACCTGACGATGAACTCGTAGTCGCCGGCCTGCTGCGGTGTACCGCTCAGCGTGAAGGTATGCTCTGTTGTATTGGCAGCGAAGGTGAATCCGTCGGGCGCAGCGTAACTCTTGATGCGTTCGCCGTTCAGGTTAACGTGTTGTAACAAGGCCGTCGTGCAGTTCTTCATACGACAGGTAATGTCGTCGATGGGAAGTCCCACCGTTGCCTCCTGCTCTTTCTGCCCTATGCTGATGCACTCGAAGCGTGTGGCCACGAGGTCGGGCAAGTAGTAGCCCAGGTGTGGCGGCTGGTTGTAGCCGACGTTCTGCCATGCCACCGACATGCGGTAGATATGGTCGCTCATCAGTGCCGGAACACGCATCTTCGTTGCCGTGGTCGTGGAGAAGATGTTTATAGATGCAGAGTCGTTCTTGTCGAACATGATGATTTCCTCTCGCCAGTCCCCAATGATGTCGGCTATGAGCAGTGGATTGGCTTTGGTACCGTAGGTCACCGAATTGCCGTAGTTGCCGCAAGTGAGCAGTCGGCTCCACTTGCCGTTGTTGACGGCCCCCTTGTCGAAGATCTCGTCGAGGTCGTCTCCATCCCAATAGATACGGAAGTTGTAGAATGGGTAGTTTGTGGTGTAATGTCCCACCACCTTGTCCTGACTCGAGTAGATGTTCTGATTACTGTTGAAGTCGTCGCTATGCCAGTATTCAAAGCCGCGGTGGTCGCCCAAGATGTCGGCAGCCAGGCCACGACCGGTGTCTTCAGCACCCGTGTGGTGAATAAGCAGCTCGCCAGTAGCGGCGTCGCGGACGCTCCATCCGAAGGGGGCTTCCTCGTGGACCATCATCACCTCAAGACCCGGATGGTCGGGCATCAGGTCGCTCAGGTGCAGAGCATCACCATGACCAAGGCCCGTCGTGTGGAGCAGCTGGCCGTCGTGATCAATGGCTGCCGAGCCATAGATGATTTCATCGCAGCCGTCGCCGTCAACGTCGCCTACAGCCAGCGAGTGACAACCCTGTCCGTAGGCCGTGCAGTAGAAATGCACATCATTGGTGCCGCTCGAGATGCCTGAGGTGTTGGTCGTATAGGTCTGCGTCGTCGTATTACCGCTGCCGTCGGTCACTTCCACCGTCGAGGGACTGACGGAGGCGTGGAGCCAGCGCGTCGACAGCTTCGAACCATCGAAGTCGACGGCCCACAGGTAGGCGCGGGTGTAGTAGCCGCGGCACATCACGGCCGAGGCAGGACCCGTTTCGCCGTCGAGATGAGCCACGCAGGCCAGATAGCGGTCACAGCGGTTGCCGTAGTTGTCGCCCCACAGCGTGTTCAGCTCACTTCCCGACGGAGCCTTCACTTCTCCCGTGGTACAGCCACGGTTGGGGTTGTACCAGATGGTGTGCAGTGCGCGGCCCGTTGTGCCCTCGAACACTGTCAGGTATTCGGCACCGCTGAGGATGTAGCCATTGGAGTTAGCGTACTTCAGGCTGTTGCTCGCCGACGAAATCTTATTGTCGTCAGCAACCTTGTTGACATAGCTGCCAGTACCGTCAATCGTTCCTTGCGCCGTTTTGCAGATCAGTTCTGCACGTCCGTCGCCGTTGAAGTCGTAGACCAGAAACTGCGTATAGTGTGCACCGGCGCGGATGTTCTGACCCAGGTCGATGCGCCACAACTTCGTTCCGTCCAGTTTGTAGGCGTCCAAGTAGACATTACCTGTCTTGCCGCTTTTCGAATTGTCCTGATTGTTCGACGGATCCCATTTGATGACCAGTTCCAGCTCGCCGTCACCGTCGAGGTCGGCCACCGAGCAGTCGTTGGGGAAGTAGTGGTAGCCGGGTTGAGAGGTGGGGCGGTCCAGCGTGACATGCTTAAAGATCTTGCTCCATCGCGTGACAGCAGGCGTCGTCTCCACCTCGTTGCCGTTCTCCTTCACAACCACCTGCCACTGGCTGTCGTCGCTGCCGCCGCTGATGCTTACGTTGCTCACCGTCAGCCCCTCATTTACCACAGTGCCATCGCGCAACAGGTCAAAACTTGTGTTGTCATTATCAGTAGGCTGGACGCGCCAGCTTACAAAAGTTGTGGCGCCATTTTTGATGGCCACGACGCCACGGTCAAGGTTCTCTCTCTGGGCTTCACTTTCCATCGGCAGTGCCAGGAGGCCTGTAAGCCCAATTGTCAGGGTAAGTAGTTTTTTCATTTTCGATATAAATATAATTATGTTCAATTCTCGATGTCCAGTGCTTAATGCTCAGCGCATCGCGAGTTTTCTGTTGCAAAAGTACATGCTTTCTGACACCAAAAACGGGTGTTTTTGTGCAAAAACGTATCATTTTGTTCGATTCTACAAAAAAACAGGCAGGGCTTTTTTCTTCCCTGCCTGTTTCCTTACTGTGATATGGTCACCGTTCCGCTCAGTCGAAGCGCTTGCTACCAGCGGGACGTAAGAATGTTCAATTCTCAACATTCAACTTTCTTCCCATCAGGTCGTAGCGACCGTCGATGGTCACTTTCCCGTTGCGGATGACGAGACGGTGGCAATTGTTTAATTGTAAATTGTCATATTGTACAATTTCGTAGATGCCCTCAACGTTGGGTAGCTCGATGCCAGCGCGTGCTGCAACTTCCTTCAGGCTATGGATCACATTCTGCATCTCCTTCGCTGTCGTTGCGGTGGCAGCATCCTCAATGTAGCGACGAACCTTCACTGCCCAGTAGTTGTCCACGCTGCCAATAGCGCCGTTGACGCTTGCCACCAGGTTGTCCATCTCAGCCTTTGTGTCGGCCAGATACTGAGCCTCGTTACCCAAGAAGCGAATCTCGTTCATACCGAAACCGAAACCGTTCGCACCAGCGGTGGCACTGTTGCCGAATGCTTCCAAACCAAACTCCACCTTCGCGGCTGCGGCACCCTGTTTGTTGAAGAACACGGAGTAGGTGGCGTAGACCTGACCGGGATACTGCTTGCCGTCGGCTGTGCGCGCAAAGTAGGTGCCGTCGTCCTTCACGCCCATGTAGCACTTAGAGATGGTTACTGAGTCGGGAGCACCCTCCTGGCCGAAGAAGAGTCGGATGCCTGGCTTGTAAATCGTGTCGATGGGCATCTCACTGGCGTCCATTATGAGCTTGGCAGCAGCCACCAGCTCGTTAACGCGCTCCTCTGAGATGTAAGCTTTTGCGCGATATTCATACAGGCCCTCATAGGTCAGCTCGGCCGTTTGCAGTACGCGGCCGTTGGGGCCTGCCGTTGTGCCTCGCCAGCAGGTAGCGCCATGACCCTGTTCCAGCGTCTCGTTGTCGCGGATTTCCCAGCGGCCCATGCCATCTCCGATAGTCCACTGCCAGCTCTTGTTCTCACCACCGGCCGTGATGTTGCTGTTCGCACCGAACTCTGAGAAGTCAGCATTGGCAATAAGGATGTTCGTCGGGTTGTTGCGTGAGGCTGCTGTTGCCTCGAACTCCTCTTGCAGCTTCAGGATATTGTTAGCTGTCTCTGTGAAGAGCTCTCCCTGGTTCTCCGACGTGATGTTGGCAAGTAGGGCTTCGCCAGTGGCTACGGCCTGTTCCAGAGCACTACGATAGCTCGCAGGGGCGGCACTGTTGGCGGGGTTCGCAAGTGAAACTTTTGCACCCTCCACAGCTTCGCGCAGGGCGATGATGGGAGCGTTGCTGGTAAGTACCGTACTGCGTGCACGGCCCAGATTGTTCACCTCGTCAAGCAGCTTCTGCGTCTGCTCCTCGTTCACCATGTCCCGCTGAAGCACATTGCCGTTGGCATCGATAATCTGAAGCGAAGCTTCGTAGACGGCGCGGGCCTGCTCAACAACAGCCGTCAGCACGTCCTGATCCCAAGGATAGTCCTTCAGTTCCTCAGGGTAAGTCGTCAGGCGAAGGCTCAGGTTGTACTGCTGCACCATAAAAGCATTCTTCAGACGGTTGAACTCTGCCTCGTCAGCAGTGACGCCCAGCAGTCGCACCTGAGGGTTGCGCAGGCTGTAGCGACCGCCAGTAGAACCCTCCAGCACGGGGAAGTGGAAGCCCACCTTCAGCTCCTCGCCATCTTTAATCTCTGCAATCTTATAGTAAGTTTTCCAGAAATAGCCGTTCAGTGTGTCGTTTTCCAGTACCTCGTTATCCTCACCAACGTAGATGTTGGGGCCGACGATGGCGATGGAATGATTAGCACCGTAGGGGTTCGCGCGGTTCGACGCGGCAACGGCCTGAGCCTCTATCGAGAACATGTACTTGCCAGGGCCAATATCGTCAAGAGCACCGGCAAGGGTGCGTACACCGACGTTCAGTGCGGGCTGGCCCGTTTGGATGCCAGCCGTGGCAATATAGCCATCGCCAGGGTTGAACTCCAGCGTCGTTGTGCCGCTGCTCACGGCGAAGGCATCGTTGGGGAAGAAGCCCCAGCGTCCACCCTCGAAGGTCCATGTGCCGCGGTTCGTCATGCTGTTATAGTTGGCACCGCCCCATTCCGACCAGTCGGTCAGCGTCCTGCCGACAAGTTGCGTGCCGTTGGCGTCAAGGAATGGTGTGAACACCTCTTTCTCAAACAATTCCATCAGCGACTCCATCGTAGCGAAGTCCTCATTCTGGCCATTATCGGCAATGGCGGGCTTAATCATGCCCTCGAGAGCACCAATCACCTCGTCCCTGCCTTCCGACAGGCTTTCCTCGGCGAGAAGCTTCTCTGCGAAGTCTACTTGGCGTTGAGCCAGACGGACATCGTAGACCTCGGTGGCCTGGCGCACCTCAATATTGGCAATCATGGTGCCGGTACCCATCTGGCCGGTCAAGAACACCAATTGCTGGTTGGGCTCCACTTGTGCCATGCACACCACTTGTGTCCAGTCGGTGCCGAAGGGTTCGGCGGCTGTCACCGTCACGGAGTTGCTGCCGTAGCTCATTGTGCCGTCGCTGTTTAGGTAGATGTTCAGATAGTTGGCAGCGCCCCACGTCAGCGATGTGCTTTGAGTACTCTCTGCTTTAATATAATAGGAGACGATGTACAACCCCGGGTCGAGTGTCCACAGCTGGGCGAGGGCACCACCGTCGAGGTCGCCTGCCTGGAGTGCGATGACGGCGTTCTCACCGTTAGGCCCTCCTTGTGGCTCCACTGCCCAGACGTCGGTGTTCACCTCACCGCCAGTCTCATTTGTCCAACCTTCGAAGAACTGTTCGAAGTTGCCGTTAATCACCTGATTCTCACCTTGAGCCTTGAAGCGTGCAGTGTGGGTGTAGTAGTAATCCTGAGCCTGCATGCCTATGACAGCAGCCACTACGATCATAAGTAGAAACACTCTCTTTTTCATACGATACTTGTTGTTTTTTTGTTATACAATTCAGTTGCGTTGTTGATTTCTCGGCGCAAAATTACGGTGAGTGACGCAATGAAAAGGGATGGAATCGTACAAAAAAGGATATAATTGTACAGCAATGCTCTTTATTGCCCTGTAGTGCATGTTTTTGTTACGCCCTTCAATCCGTCCACAGTGGCCGCGATGCGCACAGTACCCTCCGAACGGGTGGAACGGACAATGGCCATGGCAAAACCGTCGTACAACTCCACGGTGTCTCCAGCAAAGAGCTGGTCGGAGGAATGGTCGCCATTGTCTACGGCAATGATACGTGCAGGGCCGTCGACACTGAAGCACACGCTTCCCTTATGGGACGGCACAACGCGCCCCTTGTGGTCGATGGCATAGACGCGGACATACTGCAGATCCATGCCGTCCGCCTTCCAACTGGCGTTCTCAAGTTCCATGCGCAGTCGGATGGCCTTGCCAGGCGTCGTCAGTTCATGGCGCGCTACTTCTTTCCCGTCGCGGCGGGCGATGGCCAGGATGCTTCCCGGTTCGTAGGCGACGCCTTTCCAAGTAATGACATTAGGCTTTTTAACGTTGCTATTCTTCTTTACACCGATGCTCTTGCCGTTCACCAACAGTTCTACCTCGTCGGCGTTGGTGTAGGTATAAACCGTGCGTTTATCTCCTGCCACTGTTCTCGTTACTTCTCCAACGGGCAGTTGCCAGTGGCTGCTGACGCGTGTCTGTCCGACAACGATGTCGTTCCACCAGAGGGTGTCCACCTTGCCGGCAATGCCAATGTGGACCATTGGTTCTTCGGGTTTGAAAATACTCTTGATAAGGTAAGCCTGAGGGTTGGGCTCCAAGGAATGGCGGAAGAAGCTGTAGTCCCAGCCCTTCTTGGGCCAGATGTTCGATTCGCCCCAGTACTCAATGGCACCCCAGTAGGCCAAACCCACCATGTGGTCACGGTCCATTCCGAAGAAGGGCGCTGAAAGTTCGTTGGTGGTGGCTTCACTCTGATAGATAATCATGTCGGGGGCTTTCTGAAGGTACTTCTGGTAGTCCTCCCAACAATAGTTGAAACTGGATACCTCGGTGTGCTGTGCTAACTCCGGGGGCACGATGTTCTCCTCAATGTGGTATTCAGCACTGTGCTTGACGATGCCCCCCGCACGAGCTGGGTACATGGCCACGGTGGTCTTACGCGTGGGGTCGAGGCGCTTAACAAGGGTGTTCATGATGTCGTAGGTGGTCACACCCCAGTCGCGCGTGGGGAATCCGCAGCGCTCTTCCTGGAATTGAAGTTCGTTGCCGAGGCTCCACATGATAACCGAGGGGTGGTTGCGGTCACGCTTGACCCACTCCATGAGGTTCTCCCACCACATCTCTGTCCAGGGCCGACGTCCAGCCCATGCCAATGTGTTGCTCCATTTGTCGTAGAGCTCGTCGACGATAAGGATTCCCTTTTCGTCGGCCAGTCGTAGGAAGGCTTCACTATAGGGATTGTGTGAGGTGCGAATGTGGTTGAAGCCGAACTCCTTCAGCCTGTCCATCATGCGCTCGATACCTGCTTCGTAGGCAGCGGCACCTACTGCCCCCAGGTCGTGGTGGTTGGCAGCTCCTTGTAGGAAGATTTTCTTGCCGTTCAGCTTTAGTCCGAACTCCTTCGAGAACTCTACGGTACGTATGCCGAACCGCTCGCTCAGTTTGTCGACCGTTTTCCCGTCGCGTATCAAGGCCACCTCAGCTGTGTAGAGTTTGGGCTGCTCGGTCGACCATAGCTGCGGATTGCTGACAGCTACTTGAGGCAGCTGTACTTCTACGGTCGGCTGTTTGTTGTCCTTGGGTGCTGCCATGCTGGTTTGCCCTACCTGCTGGCCCTCAGGGTCATAGATTTTGGCCTCTATTGTCAGGTTGTACTTCTTGTTCCTGATGCCCTCCACTTCCACCTGCACTGCAACGGTAGCAGTTTCCCCTCCTTGGGATCGTTGGGAGGTGTTCTTCGCATCGCGAATCGGCACCGCCGCGCGCGGGTAGGCCTTTATGTAAATGCCGTGCCTGGCAATGCTGACGGAATCCTTCAGAATAAGGTGAATGTCGCGGAAGAGCCCTCCTCCTGTGTACCATCGCGAATTGTCGTTCTCGCCTGTTGAACAGTGCACGGCCAAAACGTTCTTTTGGTTGTATCGGATCAGTTTTGTCACGTCTGCCTCAAATCCCAGGTAGCCGTAGTCAGTTCCCCCAATCTTCTGTCCGTTGAGATAGGCGTCGCCGTGTAGCATGATACCCTCGAAATCGAGTATCGCTCGTCGGCCTTTCCATGCGGGGTCGGCATCGAAGGTCTTGCGATACCATCCTGTTGCCATGTCCTTGAACCCCCGTCCGCGGCTGGCTTTCTCTTCCCACGGCAACTCTATCTGGAAGTCGTGCGGCAGGTCTAAGCTTCGCCAGTGGCTGTCGTCTAACTGTGGACTTTCTGCATTTGTCGTCTCACCTAACTGAAACTTCCAGTCGAAGTTGAACAGGATGTCGGTTCGTTCACCCTCAGCGAGCATCGTTGCTGCGATGATCAGGGCTGCGATGGTCAGTTTACACTTTTTCATCTCTCTTAAACTGTCTTGGGGGTTACTATTGTTTCACTATTCTTACGGTCCCCATCAACCCCGACGGCACCAACTCATCGTCGGCCTCGGCGAGTGGTGTTGTCTGTAGCATGAGTCGTTCACTTTGAGGCTTGCTGGCATCGCCTACGAGGCGGTTCCACAGGCTGTTGGCTACGCGAATCTCCAACAGGTTAACCCCTTTCTTTATATAGGGGCTGATGTCGGCTACCCACGGCGCGCACCAGAGTGTAGCGACCTCCTGACCGTTGACGACCACCTGCGCCACGCTTCCGGGTTTGTCGATAGCCAGCAGATAGTGTCCCTTTCTCTGCAAGGTGAAGGTGTTGGTGTAGGTTGCTGTGCCTGAATAGTAGCGGATGCGCTGGTCGGGATGCTTTGACCAGTCGGTCAGTTGTTCGAAGCGTACCGCCTCGGCAGGCCCGCCGCAGGCAGGGTCGAACTTTACCATCCACGGAGCAGTGAGCGTGAGGGGGGAAGGGGGGAGGGGTGAAGGGGGAGGGAAGGAAGTGGCGGCACATATGCCGCCCACCCGACCGGCCGGCGCGGGGTGGGAGGTGGAGGGTGACGGGTGGGAGGTGGA
>JAFPVW010000147.1 GCA_017395215.1 Prevotella sp.
CGGGGAGTCATGAAGCCCACGTTCAGCAGCACATAGCTGTGAACGCGGCCTGTCAGGTCACGGACGCTCTCCTTGATGCGGTAGTAATAGTCATCTGCACCGATGGAGGGATTGTAACGGGGTTGCGATATGAAGTGCATTCCGGGTGCAAAGGTACAAATTTTCAGCGAGACTCCTGTGTACTACAAAACGGATTCGCAGCCTCAAAACCACGGGAACAGAGGCTTTCAGACCATTTCACACCGCCAAATCACACCGAAATTCATGGAAAATTGTTCAGAGGGGTCAAAGTTGGGTTAAGGCTTACCGCACGAATACCGGCCCCAAGCGTGAGCTGTTGTTCTCGACACGGCATGCTGTTGTAGAGATGACACGTCCAATTTACCGCAGCGACCAACCGGGCAAACGCAGGCTCGACATGGAGTATGTCTACGTGACGTTCAAGTTCCCTAAGAACCTGGGGCTGGCTCTGATGAAAGCCCTCTATCAGGAGGAGGCCGACGAGATTATGTCATACCTGAAAACGAGAAAGGAGGAAACTGTATGGGAGTAGAAAGAGTGATAGCACTCAATCCGAGACTGAACAGGGAGCAGAACAGGGCATTCGTAAAGGAATGCCCGCTCCCTGACTACAACGCGCTGACCCGTGAGGCGCGACTCGCCAACCTGGCAAAGCGTATCAATGACAGCCGCGAGGAGGAAGAGCAAAGACGGTTGAAGGGTTATCTGCCTTTCCGCTGTCCGCACTACACCCGGTTCCGTGATGATTACCGCGACCGTGAGCATATCGTGGGCGAGTCGTTTACCTGGCAGACCTGTATTGACATTGACGACCCGGAGAAGGTTGAGCAAGCCAACATGATGTCCGAACGGCTCGATATTGAAATAGGTGGACGCTGGCAGGGGCTGATGCTTCACAAGGAGTATTCCATCCGCCGCAAGCTGCACATCGATATCCGGCTGCCGATGGGCATGACGGTGCCCGAGGCTCAGCGTGCTTACTGCAAGGCTCTTGGCGTAGAGTGCGATACCAGCTGTTTTACGCCTGAGCGGTTCATCTATATCTCGCCTGCGTCGTTCGAGATCTACCGTGCCGACGGTTGGTACGCTCAGCTTTCGGAAGAGGAAGTGGCAGCGAGGAGGAAGGCCTATACTGACAGAGGACTGACGATTGACGGGCGCACGGAGGATGGGGCGTACTATGATGGGGATTACTCCACAAGCCAACAGGCCACCCCAAGCCAACAGGCCTCCCCAAGCCAACAGGCCTCCCCAAGCCAACAGGCCTCCCCAAGCCCCTCCGAAGGAGGGGATGTTCAGATAGCTGATAAGCCTCAATCTGCCCCTCAATCTGCCTCTCACTCTGCCCCTCACTCTGCCTCTTCATGTAACCAGACACCCCCTCCTTCGGAGGGGCTTGGGGAGGCTTTTTGCGACACCCTCGAACCCACCTGGCGCGACTACGAGCACGGGGCGTATAAGGTGAAAGGCCGCTCGGCCATCCCCGAAGGCCGCTACGCCGTGGTGATTTCGTGGAGCCCGAAGATGAAGGCGTGGCTGCCCATCCTGCTCGGCGTGCCGAGGTTCGAGGGCATCCGCATTCATGCCGGCAACACGGCCAAGGATACCGAAGGCTGCATCCTCGTCGGCAAGAACCGCGAAGTGGGCAAAGTGCTCGACTCGCGCATCTGGCTCCACCGCCTGAAGCAGAAGATCGTCGAGGCTAAGGACCGTGGTGAGGCGGTCTGGATCACCGTCAAGTAGTTTGCCGCCGATGTACCTATAATGGTATGTCGGCGGCATCATCATAAAACTTCAGCGTCTTCCGGGGCTTCTGGCCATCATTTTTTAACGCTTAAATTTTGTTCTTTACGTTTTTCTTCGTATCTTTGCAGCAGTCAATTCGTAAGAAGAAGAAGCTATGATTGCATTTCCGATAGCCAAGATCAACCTGGGACTGAACGTCGTTGAGCGGCGGCCCGACGGCTACCACAACCTTGAGACGGTGTTCTACCCCGTGGAGATAAAGGATGCGCTTGAGCTGACGCTGATGGACACACGGTTCCCGTCGGGCGTCGACTGCGACATCAAGGTGACGAACCTCAGCGTCGAGGGCGACGAGCAGCGCAACCTCGTGGTGCGCGCCTACGGGCTGCTGAAGCAGGACTTCCCGCAGATGGCGCGCGTTCACGCCCACCTCTGGAAGGGCATCCCCACGCAGGCCGGCATGGGAGGCGGCTCGAGCGACTGCGCCTGCACCATCCGCCTGCTCAACGAGATGTTCGCCCTGGGACTGAGCGACGGGCAGATGATTCAGTACGCCGCACGGCTGGGTGCCGACTGTCCGTTCTTCATCCTCAGCCGGCCCGCCTACGCTGAGGGCATCGGCGAGCGCCTGCAGGCTGTCGACCTCGACCTCAGCCGGTATTATATCGGTGTCGTGCGCCCCGACATCCCCGTCTCAACCCGCGAGGCCTTCTCGCTCATCAGGCCCGCGAAGCCCGCCAAGTGCTGCCGCGAGGTGGTGATGCAGCCCGTCGAGACGTGGCGCGACCTGCTGGTGAACGACTTCGAGAAGAGCGTCTTTGCACTCCACCCCGAGATTGGCGCCATCAAGCAGCAGCTCTACGGCCTGGGTGCCGTCTATGCCGCCATGTCGGGCTCGGGCTCTGCCGTCTTCGGCCTGTTCCGCCAGCGCGTCGACCTGTCGAAGCACTTTCCCGCCGGCATGTACACCTATTGTGAGCGGCCCATAACGCCGCAGAGTAATAATATTTAGCCGAAAGTTTTGCACTTTCGGCTTTTCTTTGTACCTTTGCACGCTGTTATAGAGAAAGTTATTGTTATGAACGAGGAGAATCAGCGGAAAAATCCGTTTTTTGAGCCTTACGATACGCCGCACGACACGGCGCCGTTCGACCGTATACGCTTAGAGGACTTCGAGGAAGCCTTCATGGAGGGCATACGCCGCGACAACGAGCAGATAGACAAGATCATCAACAACCCGGCAAAGCCGACGTTCGACAACACGATTATCACGGTCGACGACGAGAAGGACAACTACTACGACCTGCTGGACCGCACGTCGACGGTGTTCTTCAACCTGCTGTCGGCCGAGACGAACGACGAGATGGACGCGCTGGCACAGAAGCTGTCGCCGATTCTGACGAAGCATGCCAACGACATCCGCCTGAACAAGCAGCTGTTTGAGCGCATCAGGTACGTACACCGCCACCACCGCCGGCTCACGCCGGAGGAGAAGATGCTGCTCGACACGTGCTACGACGGGTTCGTGCGCAGCGGTGCGCTGCTCGACGAGGCCGGTAAGGAGCGCCTGCGCCAGCTGACGGAGGAGGCCTCGATGCTGGGGCTGCAGTTCCAGCAGAACCTGCTGAAGGAGCAGAAGGCCTACACGCTGCACCTGACCGACGAGCAGCAGCTCGACGGACTGCCCGAGACGGCGCGCGAGGCTGCGGCACAGGCGGCGAAGGAGCGCGGCCTGGAGGGCTGGGTGTTTACGCTCGACATGCCGTCGTACTCGCCGTTCATGACTTACTCGACTCAGCGCGAGCTGCGCCGCCAGATGTATATGGCGCGCAACACGGTGTGCATACACGACAATACGGAGAACAACCTCGACATCTGCAAGCGGCTCGTCAACCTGCGCCGCGAGACGGCCCAGCTGCTGGGCAGCAAAACCTACGCCGACTACGTGCTGAAACACCGCATGGCGGGCAGCGTGCGCGGCGTCTACAAGCTGCTGAACGACCTGATTGTGGCCTACAAGCCGACGGCGCTGAAGGAGCGCGAGGAGCTGAGGAAGATGAGTTGCGACAGAGTCGCAACACACAAGAAAGGGGAGACGCTGGAGCCCTGGGACCAGGCATTCTATGCGCACAAGCTGCAGATGAAGAAGTATAACATCGACGCGGAGATGCTGCGGCCCTACTTCCAGCTGGACAAGGTCATCGGCGGCGTGTTCGGCCTGGCCACGAGGCTCTACGGCATCACGTTCAGGGAGAACAAAGCGATACCCGTCTACCATCCTGACGTGAAGGCCTACGAGGTGTTCGACAAGGACGGCTCGTTCCTGGCCGTGTTCTATGCCGACTTCCACCCGCGCAAAGGCAAGCAGGGCGGGGCGTGGATGACGGAGTACCGCGGGCAGTGGATGGAGCGCGAGGACGTGAAGCGCCCCTTCGGCCCCGACAACTGCAAGAACGTGCGTCCGCACGTGTCGGTGGTGATGAACCTGACGAAGCCGACCGACGATAAGCCGGCGCTGCTGACGCTGGGCGAGGTGGAGACATTCCTCCACGAGTTCGGCCACTCGCTGCACGGCATGTTTGCCAACACGCGCTTCGAGAGTCTGAGCGGCACTAACGTGTGGTGGGACTTCGTCGAGCTGCCGTCGCAGTTTATGGAGAACTTCGCCGTCGAGAAGGAGTTTCTGAAGACGTTTGCCTTCCACTACCAGACGGGCGAGCCGCTGCCCGACGAGCTGATACACCGCATCGTGCGCAGCCGCAACTTCATGGCCGCCACAGGCTGTCTGCGCCAGGTGTCGTTAGGACTGCTTGACATGGCCTACTATACGAAGAAGGACGAGTTTACGGACGACATCATGACGTTCGAGAAGCAGGCCTGGAAGAAGGCCATCCTCGGACGGCAGCGCACCGACACGTGCATGACGGTGCAGTTCTCGCACATCATGGCAGGCGGCTACGCTGCGGGCTACTACAGCTACAAGTGGGCCGAGGTGCTCGATGCCGACGCCTTCGCCGTGTTCAAGCGCGAGGGGCTGTTCAACCCCGCTACGGCTCAGCGGTTCCGCGACTGCATCCTGAGCAAGGGCGGCACAGAGCCCCCCATGGTACTATATAAGAGATTCAGGGGCGGCGAGCCGACGATTGAGGCGCTGCTGAAGCGGAATGGGATAAAACCCGCCCAGGCGCTGCCGAAGAGGGAAGGGTGACTTAATACACAAACTAAGCGAAAATGACAGATAAGCAAGTTAAGCTCGACGAGCGCTACCTGCGCATGGCCCGTATATGGGCCGAGAACAGCTACTGCAAGCGGCGCCAGGTGGGCGCGCTGGTGGTGAAGGACAAGATGATCATCAGCGACGGCTACAACGGCACGCCGACAGGATTTGAGAACGTCTGCGAGGACGAGGATAACGTGTCGAAGCCCTACGTGCTGCACGCCGAGGCCAACGCCATCACGAAGCTGGCGCGAAGCAGCAACAACAGCGACGGCGCCACCATCTACATCACCGCCTCGCCCTGCATCGAGTGTGCGAAGCTAATTATCCAGGCAGGCATCAAGCGCGTGGTCTACGGCGAGAAATACCGGCTGGCCGACGGTATCGAGCTGCTGGAGCGGGCCGGGATTGAAGTGATCTTTATGAGCTGCGACGGGGTCGCAGCACACGAGGAAGGAGAATAGAGTAATATGAGCAAGAACAAGTCAAACCGTTTCATGCCCCTGTGGCTGGCGCTGAGCGTCGTGCTGGGAATATTCATCGGCACGTTCTTTGCCAACCGCTTCTCGGGCAACCGTCTGAGCATCATCAACTCGGGCAGCAATAAGCTGAACGACCTGCTGAACATCGTCGACGACCAGTATGTCGACACGGTCAACATGAGCGACATCGTTGAGAAGGCCATGCCGACCATCCTGTCGGAACTCGACCCCCACAGCGTCTACATATCGCAGAAGGACGTTCAGCAGGCCAACGACGACCTGAAGGGCTCGTTCTTCGGCGTGGGAATTGAGTTCACCATCCGAAAGGACACGCTCCACGTGCAGAACGTCATCCACAACGGACCGTCGGAGCGTGCCGGACTGCTGGCCGGCGACATGATAGTCGAGATTGACGACGAGCCGTTCGTGGGCAAGGGCATCACCAACGAGGAGGCCATGCACCGCCTGAAGGGCGACAAGGACACGAAGGTGAAGATAGGCGTGCTGCGCGGCAAGGAGAAGAAGCTGCGCCACTATACCGTCGTGCGCGGCGAGATTCCGATGAAGAGCGTCACCGCCACCTACATGCTCGACCAGAATACGGGCTACATCAAGATCAAGAACTTCGGCGACAAGACCTATCCCGAACTGCTCATAGCGCTGGCCTGGCTGGGACAGGAGGGCTTCGCAAACCTGGTCATCGACCTGCGCGGCAACACGGGCGGCTACCTGGGCTCGGCCGTACAGATGGCCAACGAGTTTCTGTCGCGCGGACAACTCATCGTCTATACCGAGGGCCGACGCTCGGCGCGCCAGGAGTACAGGGCCGACGGCCGCGGCTCCTACCAGCAGCTGCCGCTGGTGGTGCTCATCGACGAGGGCTCGGCCTCGGCCAGCGAAATCTTTGCCGGTGCCATTCAGGACAACGACCGCGGTACGATCATCGGGCGCCGCTCGTTCGGTAAAGGTTTGGTACAGCAGCCCATCTCGCTGCACGACGGCTCAATGATACGCCTGACGATAGCCCGCTACTACTCGCCCTCGGGCCGCTGCATACAGAAGCCCTACACCAGCGGGGCCGACCGCAACTACGAGGAAGACCTGCTGAACCGCTATCAGCACGGCGAGTTCTTCTCGGGCGACAGCATCAAGCACGAAGGACCGGAATACCATACCCACAACGGCCGCGTGGTCTACGGCGGCGGCGGCATCACGCCCGACATCTTCGTTGGCGAGGACACGCTCGGCGTCACCTCTTACTACAAGGAGGCGTCGATGTCGGGACTCATCCTGCAGTTTGCCTACGAGTATGTCGACGAGAACCGTCAGCAGCTCTCGAAGTACACCACGAAGAAGGAACTGCTGGCCTACCTGAAGAAGCTGAACACCGTTGAGCTGTTTGCACAGTATGCCGAGAAGAACGGACTGAAGCGCCGCAACCTGATGATTCAGAAGAGCCACGCACTGCTGGAGCGCTACATCAACAGCCGGCTCATCTACAACGTGCTCGACGAGCAGGCCTGGACGGAGTACCTGAACGACGACGACCCCGCCATCCGCGAGACGCTGCGCGTGTTCAAGAACGGCGAGTCGTTCCCCAAGCCCGGCGATGACGAGAAAAAACAGCGTAAGGTGGCCTACGACTACAGCAGCACCCACCGCACGATGAAGCTGATGGCCCAATGGTCAACTCCTAAAAGACATTAAAGTCAGCCAATAATACTTGTCTGACACCTTATATATAAATAATTATGCTTACCTTTGCAGGCGGAATGATTCAGACGTTACTGATAAGCGGAGTGCTGCTGGCCGTGGGAATGGCACTGCTGCTGGTGAAGGTGCTGGGACGGAAGGACGGCAAGTTCTCGTCGCAGCACATACACGACAGCCAGGCCATGCGCGAGCGCGGCATTCACTGCGTCATGGACCAGGACCGCGAAATGAGGTCGCAGAAGAAACTGAAGATTAATCATTAAATAAAAGAACAAGGAATGAAAAAGTACTTTTTCGGTGTACTGGCCTTCGCTGCCGTGATGGCTTCGTGCAACAATGCAAGTCCCAAGATGGACGAGAAACCCCAGGCTGCCGGGGCAGAGAACACGGGCGGCATGAAGATTGCGTTTGTCGAGGTCGACTCGCTGATGACACAGTACAATTTTGCCAAGGACTACAGTGTGACGCTGCAGAAAAAGAGCAACAACGCCCGCAACACGCTGACTCAGAAGTCGAACGAGCTGCAGGCCGCCGTCAGCAACTTCCAGCAGAAGCTGCAGAACAACGGCTTCCAGAGCCGTGAGCAAGCCCAGAGCGTACAGTCGGGCATCGAGCGCCGCCAGCGCGACCTGCAGGAGCTGCAGGCCCGTCTGGAGAACGAGCTGGCCAACGAGACGCAGAAGTTCAACGAGGCCCTGCGCGACTCGCTCAACAACTTCCTGGCATCTTACAACAAGGACAAAAAATTCGACCTGATTCTCTCGAAGGCTGGCGACAACATCCTGTATGCCGACCGCAAGTTTGACATCACGAAGGACATCATCAACGGACTGAACAAACGCTACAAGCCGGCTTCAGCCAAGAAGGACGAAAAGAAGGACGAAAAGAAGGACGAGAAGAAATAAAGACACGAAACTGACACCCCGACTTGACAAAGTGAAAGGAAATGGGGGTCTTTTCGTGAATTTCTGCTCAAATGTTTGGCTGGTTCAGGAAAAAAGTGTAACTTCGCGCCGCAAAACAGTAAACCATAAAAAATTGTAATAACAAACAACATGAAGAAGTACAACTTTAATGCTGGTCCGTCGATGCTTCCACGCGAAGTCATCGAAGCAACTGCCCAGCAGTGTCTTGATTTCAACGGCTCAGGTCTCTCGCTGATGGAGATCAGCCACCGTGCAAAGGATTTCCAGCCCGTCGTCGACGAGGCTGTGGCTCTGGTAAAGGAGCTGCTCAGTGTGCCCGAGGGCTACTCAGTAATCTTCCTCGGCGGCGGCGCCTCCCTGGAGTTCTGCATGATTCCCTACAACTTCCTGATTAAGAAGGCCGCCTATCTGAACACGGGCGTCTGGGCCAAGAAGGCCATGAAGGAAGCCAAGCTTTTCGGCGAGGTGGTTGAAGTGGCTTCTTCTGCCGATGCCAACTATACATTCATTCCCAAGAACTGGACCGTGCCCGCCGATGCCGACTATCTGCACGTCACCAGCAACAACACCATCTACGGTACAGAGATTCGCAAGGACCTTGACGTCGCCGTGCCCCTGATTGCCGACATGTCGTCCGACTTCATGAGCCGCCCCGTCGACGTCAGCAAGTATAACGCCATCTATGCCGGCGCCCAGAAGAACCTCTCGATGGCCGGTGTCACCATCGTTATCCTGAAGGACAGCGCACTGGGCAATGCACCCCGCGAGATTCCCACCATGCTCGACTACCGCACTCACGTCGACAAGGGCTCGATGTTCAACACGCCGCCCGTGGTGCCCATCTACTGCGCACTCGAGAACCTGCGCTGGATCAAGCGTCAAGGTGGTGTCGAGGCTATGGACCGTCTGGCCAAGCAGCGCGCCGAGATCGTCTACGGCGAGATCGACCGCAACAAGCTCTTCGTCGGCACTGCCAAGGAGGAGGACCGCTCGCTGATGAACATCTGCTTCGTCATGGCCGACGAGTACAAGGAGCTGGAGAAGGAGTTCCTCGACTTCGCCGTTTCGAAGGGAATGGTCGGCGTGAAGGGTCACCGCTCTGTAGGCGGATTCCGCGCCAGCTGCTACAACGCCCAGACCATCGAAGGCTGCAACGCCCTCGTCGCCTGCATGAAGGAGTTTGAGGCTAACCATTAAATTTATAACGGGAAACCAATTGGCACTAATTAAGATATATTTTTCATAATTCGTGCCAATTTGTTTCCACTAAATAGAAGACATGAAGATATTAGTTGCAACAGAAAAACCGTTCGCAGCAGCTGCCGTGAACGGAATCAAAGCAGAAGTTGAGGCAGCCGGCCATGAGCTGGTGCTGCTCGAGAAATATACGGAGAAGGCTCAGCTGCTCGACGCAGTGAAGGACGCCGACGCCATGATCATCCGCTCTGACAAGGTCGATGCCGAAGTGCTCGACGCTGCCAAGCAGCTGAAGATTGTAGTTCGCGCCGGTGCCGGTTACGACAACATCGACCTCGCCGCCGCTACGGCTCACAATGTCGTCGCAGAGAATACGCCCGGTCAGAACGCCAACGCTGTGGCCGAACTGGTGTTCGGTCTGCTGGTGATGGCCGTTCGCGGCTTCTACAATGGCAAGAGCGGCTCCGAGCTGCTCGGCAAGAAGCTGGGTATCCTTGCCTTCGGTAACGTTGGCCGCAACGTGGCCCGCATTGCCAAGGGCTTCGGAATGGATGTCTACGCCTTCGACGCCTACTGCCCTGCTGTGGTCATCGAGAAGGCTGGCGTTCACGCCGTTGAGAATCAGGACGCCCTGTTCGAGCAGTGCGACGTCGTCTCGCTGCACATCCCCGCAACGCCTGAGACCAAGCAGAGCATCAACTACGCCCTGGTAGGCAAGATGAAGAAGGGCGGCATACTCGTGAACACCGCCCGCAAGGAGGTCATCAACGAGCCCGAGCTGCTGAAGCTGATGCAGGAGCGCGAGGACCTGAAGTTCGTCACCGACATCATGCCCGATGCCAACGACGAGTTCCAGAAGTTTGAGGGCCGCTACTTCTCAACACCGAAGAAGATGGGCGCTCAGACGGCTGAGGCCAACATCAACGCCGGTATCGCTGCCGCCAAGCAGATCAACGCCTTCTTCAAGGACGGCGACACCCGCTTCCAGGTCAACAAGTAAACGAAGAAAGAGCTTAGACTTACAAGTCAATACGAATGATAAAACCTCCCCGGGGCTGACAAGCGACAGTTTCGGGGAGTTTTTGTATGCGCTCAATGCGCCACGGCTCACTCTCGCTGCCGCTGTCGGCAAACAGAGTGGCGGTGTACTTCCCCTTGACGAA
The DNA here is from genome assembly GCA_017395215.1 of Prevotella sp. Taxonomy (GTDB): domain Bacteria; phylum Bacteroidota; class Bacteroidia; order Bacteroidales; family Bacteroidaceae; genus Prevotella. The sequence continues at coordinate 10,466 of JAFPVW010000147.1, forward strand.
ACCAAGGGGCACAGCGAGGGTCTTCTCGGCGTCGGTGCCGTTGATACCGGCCACGTACCAGGTCTTGCCGCTGCGACGGGCGAGCACACAGCTCTCGCCGGGATAGCCGCTCACGAAGCGCGTCTCATCCCAGGCGGCGGGCAGGTTCGAAAGGAAATCCTGAACGGCCTGCGGCTGAGCGAGGAAGCTCTCGGGACGGTCGGCGAGGTGCTGCAAGCCGCTCTCGAAGAGCACCGTCAGAGCCAGCTCGTGGGCATGACTCGTAATGTGCGGATGCTGCGAGTCGCTGAATGCACAAGGCGTATAGTCCATCGGGCCGATGACGTTTCGCGTAAAAGGCAGCGTGGCGTTGTGCGAGGCAGCTGCTTTGGTGAACGTCGGCACGTTGTTATACCACTCGGCACCGTAAACGCCCTCTGTCGAGAGCAGGTTTGGATAGGTGCGCTGCCAGCCACGGGGCACGGTGGCACCGTGGAAGTTGACCAGCAGGTGGTGACGGGCGGCACTCTCCATCAGGTCGATGCAGTAGTCCATGTTCTTCTGGTTCTCGCCGCTGAAGAAGTCGATCTTCACGCCGGCCACGCCAATCTTCTCGCACCAGGCAAACTCCTTCTCACGGTCTTCGGGCTTGTTCAGGCGGAACTTCGGCGTCGGTGCGCCGTCAATCCAGCCCACCGAGGAGTTATACCATATCATCGGCTTCACGCCCTTCGACTTAGCGTAGCTGACGGCATCCTCGACGGTCTTGCCGTCCTTCATACGGTCCCACTCGGCATCAATCAGCACGTAGGGCAGACGGAGCGTAGCAGCCAGGTCGGTGTATTTCTTAATAATGTTATAGTCGTCCGACCCGTGGTTGTAGGCCCAGTAGACCCACGACACCACGCCGGGCTTTATCCAGCTCGTGTCCTCCAGCTTGCACGGCTCGCTGACGTCGGTTACTAACGTCGACTCCACCACGTCGCCAAGCGTACCAACGATGACTACGCGCCAAGGTGAGTGGGCCTTGTTCTCGCCCTCGTCGGGCACCACGCGGTAGACCTCGCCGTCGTTGTAGAGACTCGATGCACTCTGTCCTTTCTCGATATTGGCTTCAGTCAGCAGGGCAAACACAGACTCCCCTCCTACGGAGGGGCTGGGGGAGGCTTCCAACAGCACGGGGAAGCTCCAGCGCACGCAGTTGCCGTCGGCATCCTTCGACACGGCACTGAACGACCGCTGGGCCTTCACCTTATGCGTCGTCATCAGCGGATAGAAGCCCTCGGCACCGTCGGTCCACTGCATCATCCAGCGCTTCATGCCCACAGGAATGACGTAAGCCGCCTGCTCCTTCACAGGCTGCTCGTAGCGATAGGCTATGCCGTCGTTATACAGTCGCAGCGTCATCTGCCCCACCCTATACTCGTTGGCCTCGTTCGTGCAGTGGCTCCGCTTACCCTCTATCATCGTGTAGTCGGCCTTCACCTTCTTGGCCTTCGGCGCCTTGAGAGGCAGTGCAGCCTGTGCATCGTTCATCTGCAGCACCTGCTGTCCCTGATAGGATATGACAAACTGTCCACCCTTCACTTCCACCGTCAACTTCTTGTTTGGCGACGTCAGCCGCTGGGCTGTCGCCGTCATCGTCATGCCCGCCACGACGAGCCAAAAGAATAGCTTCTTCATCCTATTATTATTTGTCTGTCAATTTAAGTCCAAAATAGCGGGCACAAAGATACGAAATATTATCAGCACCGCCAAATAAAAACAATAGTTTTTATCAGGCAGTTTGGTTATTAGGAATAATCTTCGTACCTTTGCAGCCGTTTTGGACAAAATAACGAATCGAAATATGAACGAAATGAACGAAATTCCCGTATTGCTGCTTACTGGCTACTTAGGGAGCGGCAAGACAACCCTTCTGAACCGCATACTCTCAAACAAGCGCGGCATCAAGTTTGCCGTCATCGTCAACGACATCGGTGAGGTGAACATCGACGCTGACCTCATTCAGCAGGGAGGCATCGTCAACCAGCAGGACGACAGTCTCGTGGCACTCCAGAACGGCTGCATCTGCTGCACACTGAAAATGGACCTGGTGAAACAAATGCAGGACATCATCGGGATGAAGCGCTTCGACTACATCGTCATCGAGGCCAGCGGCATCTGCGAGCCAGGCCCCATCGCGCAGACCATCTGCTCGATTCCGCAGATGGTGCCCGACATGGACGTTCAGCCTCGTCTTGACTGCATCGTCACAATGGTCGACGCCCTGCGCATGAAGGACGAATTCGGAAACGGGCTCAGTCTGACGCGCCCTGACATCGACGAGGACGACATCGAGAACCTGGTCATCCAGCAGATAGAGTTCTGCAACATCGTGCTGCTTAACAAAGCCGACGAGGTGAGCGCCGACGAGCTGAACCGCATCCGGCAGATTATACGCACGCTGCAGCCCAAGGCAGAGATCATCGACACGAACTACGGTGACGTCGAACTCGACAAGATTATCAACACCGGAATGTTTGACTTCGACGACGTTGCCACGTCGGCCACCTGGATCCAGGAAGTGGAGCGTCACGACGATGATGAC
>JAFPVW010000148.1 GCA_017395215.1 Prevotella sp.
CTCCAGAATGTCAGACCCGTATAGCGGGCGTAGTTCTTGTTGCGGCGGGCCACGATGTACTTGGCTCGGGCTTCGGTGGCAATGGCGTCGCCTATCCGGCGGATAAGCTCGGGATTGAACGTGGCTCCCAGTCCGATGGGCTGCGGGAACACCGTGGCGCGACCGTCGCGGCCCACGCCGTGCAGTCCCTCGTTCCACCAGTCGTAAGGCTCGATGCCCAAGCGGGGAATGCCCGGCGTCTCGTTCATCAACTGCGAAAACTTCTCTTCCAACGTCATCTGTGCGATGATGTCGTCGGCCTGTTTCTCAAACTTATTCATAGTTGTCTGTGCGTTGGCTGTAAGTGCAACCATTGTGATGGTCGAAAGAATGGCTCTCTTCATATCGTGCTGTTAGTGCTGTGCTGCCTCAAGCCAGCCGAGGAGGGCGAGGATGGAGGCGTTCCAGTTGATGGCTATCTCGTTGCTGGCATACGACTGCATGACGTCAATGTATGACTCGTCGGGCTGTTTCGAGGGGTAGGTCTTCACCTCGGCGATGTCCTGCTGTCCGGGATTAGGACCGCCGGCAACCAAGCCGGGGAAGGGTGCGTCGATACCGTCGGCCTCGCTGATACGGTGGTGCGGGTGCATCGGACTCTTCGTGCCGAAGCCCGTGATGTAGCAGTAGCCCGTGGCGTTGCGCCCCAGGACGTAGTCGGCGTTCTGCTGAGCGGCGGTAAGGTATTTCTTGTCGCCCGTCAGTCTGTGAGCCAGACAGAGCGTCAGGCCGTTGGCACCGAAGGTCTCAGCCAGACAGCCCCAGCCGAAGTCGCGCGGCGAATTGCCGCAGGGGGTCTGGAACGACGATTTGGCGGTCGTGGCGATGAGGCTGTCGCAGTAGGAAAAAAGCCTCATCCCCAGCCCCATTCCCGAGCAAAGCTCGCCTACCCGTAGCCTTTCTCCAAGGGGAGAGGGGAGTGGTTTGTCTTGTGTCAGCCAGTCGTAGGTGCCGAGGGCGGCGACATTGCCCCAGGTGGGTGCGCTGAAGCGGCGGGGCTGGTTCTTGGCGGCAACGTCGGCAAACTGCTGGTCGCCGGTCAGCAGGTAGAGCTCGGTGGCGGCCCAGTACCATTCGTCGGTCGTGTTGAAGTCGCCGTATTCGCCTGTGCTGACGGCGGGGTCGGTAAGCCTCCGCTGCTGGTAGAGCACACGGGGATTACGCTCGGCCCAGCCGTAGGCGGCCATGGCGGCACGGGCGGCCTCGTCGGCAAACGTCGGGTAGTCCTTGTTGCCCTTGAAAATACGTGCGGCCTGGGCCATGACGGCGGCGAAGTCGAGCGTGGCTGTGGTGCTCTTCTGCACCACGTAGCGCGGTTGCTTGCAGTCCGTCGGCATGACGAAGCCCTCGAAGTTGGGCGTGGTCAGCTTATGGTAGACACCGCCGTCGTAGGGGTCCTGCATGGTGAGCATCCAGCGCAGGTTGTACATCATCTCGTCGAGGAGGTCGGCGGTCTGGTTCTTGCTTTCGGGGATATTGACGCTGAGGCCGTCATAATAGCTACGGTTCTGCTCGTAGCTGCAGAGCACGATGCCGATGGAGAAGGCTGAGTTGACGATGTACTTGTTGTAGTCGCCGGCGTCGTACCAACCGCCCGGCGACGAGATCTTGCTGCCGGCGGGACGCCCCAGAGAGGCTGCAGAGGGATGGATGAGCACCTCGGTATCGGGATGGCCGACAGGACGGGCGTAGGCACCGGCATACTGCTTGTCGATGGCCATGCCTGAGCGGATGAGGTAGAAAGCCTTGAGGGTGGCGGCGGTGACATCGCGGAGGGCGTTGTCGCTGATGGTGAACGTTGCCGACTCCGAGCCACTGCTGATGGTATAGGTGCCGGGCTTCGTCAGTGCCGAGAAGTCGACAACGGTGCGCTGTTTCTTCGACCACGGCGACGTGGCGGTGCGCAGCACACGGGGCTTCACGGCCTTCTTGCCCGTCGCGACATCCTTGATGGTTACTGACTTTGCCGTTCCTTCAATGACGGCGGTCTTTTCTTGGTTGGGGTACATACCGACTTGGTTCAGCCGGATTTGTGCTTGGGTAACTGTCGGCACAAAGAGTGTGCTAAACAGTAGTAAGTAGATAGTTCTAAGCATAGGTTTATTAGTTATGAAAAGGGAAACTCCCGCAATCAATGATTGCGGAAGTTCCATTTCGAGTTGTCGCTGTTGAAGTCGTATTCAGCGAGGGTGGGGGTAGAGTCGCCTGCCGAGTAGAGACAGATGTGGGTGTTGATGCCCTCCTGTCCGGGAATCACCTTCGGCATGATGCGGAAGGTTCCGTCGGTGAGCTGCTCAATGCGCCACAGCTGTTCGTCAGCACCCGTATAGGCGGGAACAGTGGTCACCTCGCAGTTGGCGGTAGCTGCCAGAGCGCGCTCTGTGCCCTCGATGACAATCTTGAAATAAGTATTGCCGAGGTAGGCACCCTTGCCTTCTACAGGGCTGATGGTCCAGCGCTGCCAGGGACGGAACATATAGTCGCCTATGCGGGCGGGGATGTCGCCCTTCGGCCACTTGTCGATGACCTCTTCCAGCTTCTGGTTGGCTACGGGCTGCGGGGGAGCCGCATTCTGCTGCGGTCTGCCAAAGCCGCCGAAGCCGCCGCGAGCCACGTTCATACGGACGAAGTCGACAGCCAGCTCGAGGGCATAGCCGCGACGCTCCGACTCAATCTCGAAGGTGCCGCCCTTGAACTGTTCGCCGCAATAGGGCCAGTCGTTCTTCCAAAGCAGGGGACGGATGGCCAGTGTGGAGCGGCCGCCCATGTCGAAGTCGGCCTCCCAGTGGAACGATGCCACTTCCACGCCCTCGTCAATGATGGTGCGTCCGAAGTGTCCGGCACCAGTCTTGCGGTCGCCGGCGGCAACCACCATCTTACCACCGCCGTGGTACATGTCGCGGCCTACATTATCTATATATGGACCCTCGACGCTCTTCGAGCGGCCCACAACGATGTTATAGGTAGAGTTCACACCGTCGCAGCAGGTGCCGTGGGTGCCGAGCAGGTAGTACCAGCCGTTGCGGTAGATGAGGTCGGAGGCCTCGCAGTCGATGGCAATGTCCTTCTCCTTGTTGCCGCTCTTGCGGAAGCCCGTCGTGGGGTCGAGCTCGATGAGTCGGATGGTGCCGAAGTAGGTGCCGTAGCTCACCCACAGCCGTCCGGTGGTTGGGTCGAGCAGGACGCCCGGGTCGATGGCATCCTGATCCTCCATGCCGTCGGAGAAGCATACCTCCACAGCCTCCGTCCATTTGAAGTTGGGCGACTTCGGGTCGAGGGTCTTGTTCCACATGGTGAGGATGCGGCCTGCATGACCACCACCGAGACCACCGCCCGTTGCACCGTAGATGCAGAGGTAACGGTCGCCGATTTTGATGATGTCAGGGGCTGCGCCGCCGCCGGGACGGTCGGCACCGCTGTGCCAGCTCCAGCCGTCTTCGGAGATAAGACCGCCGCCACCGGTGCCGAAAGTATAGTATTTGCCCTCGCACTCGGCGATGGTCGAGGGGTCGTGGATGAAGGGTGCGCCAATCTGCGCGTTTGCGGCTGTAGCCAATGTCATTGCCGCAAGAATGCTATATATTTTTTTCATCGTTATTTCTGATTTAAATTGATCTTGTAGTTCTTAACTGGGTTACCTTTCTCGTCGAGGAAGCGGACGCAGAAGTCGCTCATGCCCGGACCGTTGATGATGGCACCGCGCAGGATGTTGCGTCCTTTCTTCAGGGTGATGCGGTTCGACATGGCGTCGTCCTTCACCATACGGCGGTCGCCGCTGAGCAGCAGCGTCTCCTCGCCGTTGAGCCACCACATGGAGGCAGAGTTGGAACCGACGGCCAGACGGACGTTCGCGATGTCCTCGTCGCAGTCGATGATGGTGACGGCCCAGAAGAGCACGCCATAGATCTTCTCGCCATACTTCTCGGCGAAGCGGAAGAGCTTCACGTTGAAGTTCTCGCTGTCGAGGGCGTGCCACGTGAGGTTCTGGGTAACGGTCTTCACCTGCGGACCTTGCGGCATTTGCTGGGCGCCGCGGCCGAAGCCGGCGGGAGCCTGCTCCTGCTTGAAGGTAGCCTTGACCTTCTGGCCGTTCTTCGGCACGATGGTCTGCTGGCCCTTAAAGTATTCGCGGTTGAAGTGCTCGCGCAGGTAAGAGTCGGTGAAGACGGTATTGCCGCTATTGGGCTTGTCGATAGGCTCTAAGAGCAGCCAGCGGCGGATGAATCCCTCGTCGTCGGGCTGTGCCGCCGGTGTGGTGACGGTAGAGAAGTACTTCGGACGGTTCTTGAAGCGGACATAGTCGACGCTGAGTGCGCCGGCACCCTCGTTGGTGATGACGAGGTCGGTCACGCCACTGGGAACATAGTCGAGCGTGGCGGTCTGCGTGAGCCACTGGTTGCGCTGGTCGCGGCGGAAGCGTCCCATCATGGGGTTGGCCTGGGCACCGCCGGCAGGCTCCTCGGGCTTTACGGTCAGTTTGATGCGTGCCAGCACCTTGCCGGTGGCACTCTTCTCACGGATAGCAAGCTCGGTGTTGTCGGCGGCCTTGACGCTCATGATGAGGTAGCCGTCGGTGATGACGCTGAAGTCTACGTCGTTATACTTGAGCCAGCTGCCCTTTGTCGGCAGGGTGGCCATATAGCTGCGGAAGGTGTTGACGGTGTCGATGAGCTCTGAGGTCACGCCGTCGCTGGCGCTGCTGTAGCGGTCGATCTCGATCTTCTCGGTGGCCTTGTTGATACCGACGCCACGCATGGTCTGCTTCACCTCCTGGATGGTACCGTCGGCATTGAAGAACAGCTTTTCTATGCAGGCTGAGCGGCGCTTGTCGTCACGGGGTGAGAAGTAGTTGTGGTGGTAGAAGAGATACCACTGACCCTTGTAGTTGATGATGCTGTGGTGGTTGGTCCAGCAGCCGTTGGGCTGTTCGGCCATGATGAGGCCCTTGTATTCGTAGGGTCCCATCGGGTTCTTGCTCATGGCGTAGGCGAGGACTTCGGTCTTCTCCCTGACATACGGATAGGTGAGGTAGTACCAGCCGTTAGCCTCGAAGGCAAACGGACCCTCGGCCTGACGGTTGGGCAGGCCTTCAAGACAGTTGACGCCGACCATCTCCATCTCGCGGTTGCCGAACTTAACGGTCGACTTGGGATTGTCGTCGGCCAGCTCCTTCATGTTGGGCTTGAGCTTGGCGCAACGGCCATTGCCCCAGAAGATGTAGGCGTTGCCGTCGGAAGCCTGGAGCACGCACGGGTCGATGCCGTTGATGCCCTTGATAGGCTCCGGCTCGGGAATGAACGGTCCCTCGGGACTGTCGGCAATGGCTACACCTACAGCGAAGCCGCCCCTGCCTTGAGCGGGTGCAGAGGGAAAATAGAAATAGTACTTTCCGTTCTTCTCGACACAGTCGGGTGCCCGCATCGAATAGGAATTGGGGCGCACCCAGGGAACCTTGTTCTGGGTGAC
>JAFPVW010000149.1 GCA_017395215.1 Prevotella sp.
CGGCGAGCGTCCCGTCGGCAATGCCCTCGACGTCGCCCGTCTCCACATGGGTTCTCAACAGCGGCTGCGCCGCCACGTCTGCCGCCGTCATCACGGCGCAGACCAGCAAAAGAGTCGTCAGAAGTCTTTTCATATCGTAGTCTTTTTTACTTTAGGTTTCTATACTAACGGCAAAGGTACGCATTTTTTTTCAATTGCAAACAAAAAAGCCATAAATCATACAAAAAAAGCGCTCCGCGATTGGTCGCGGGGCGCTCTTCGGTTAGAGATTCTGGTACTCGGTCTTCGCATCGAAGCAGGGACAGTCCTTCTTCACGTTTGGCAGGTCGCGGTGGCCGAGGATCTGGGCGTCGGGATAGTCCACCTTCAGCGACTTCAGCAGGGCGTGCAGGGCGGCTTTCTGCTCCTGCGTGCGGGTGTCGGCGGGTCGGCCATCGGGCGTCAGTCCGCCTTCGTAGCATACGCCAATCGAGTGCTGGTTGTAGCCTACGGCGTGGGCACCCACCAGGTTCTCGTGCCGCGTCTGGTACATCCGTCCGTCGCGGGTGATGTAGTAGTGGTAGCCGGTGAACCCGAAGCGGGCGTCGTGCCAGGCTATCAGGTCCTCGACCGAGAACCGACGGTCGCAGCGCGTGGCACTGCAGTGAACAACAATCAAATCAATCTTTCGCATAATTAATCACACAGATTCTTTCATAAGTTTTTTTGAGTCACACAGATCTCACTGATCCCACAGATTATCCAGTATGAAGAAAGAAAGAAATCTGCGAGATCTGTGGGATCTGTGTGACCATAAGAGAGGTTAGCCGTTCATGCAGCTCTGCGTGAGGAACGAGCTGACGATGGCCGTGAGCACGGTGATGATAAACTGGATGATAGTCTTCCAGGTCTTGAGTTTCTTGAACATGACACTGAGGTTTTAAGTGATTCCGTTTTGGAAAGAAATTCCGGGAAATTATCCAAAATTATTCCTGCGCAGAAAAATTTATCATAATTTCCCAAAATTTCTTTTCTAAAAGAGACTAAGGCTCCGGCGTCTCCTCATCGTCCGACGCCTTCTTCTTCGGCTCGATCAGATCCTTGGCGTTGAGGAACGTGGCGAGCTTCTTCAGGCTCTTCGCCGACAGGTCGTTGATGTCGGAGCGGTTCGGCGCAAAGCGCAGGTGCAGCCCCTTGATGTTCTGGCCGGCATTGAAGCCTTCTTCGGTGACCGAGCCCACCGACTTGGCCGACAGGTAGAACGTGCCGAGGTCGCCGAACTGCACCTTCTTGCCCTCGAGCAGCTGCTCCAGCATACACGAGGCCAGCTTCAGGGCAACGCCCTTGCAGACGTCCTCGCCGAACACCGAGTTGTGTTCCGACACGTGCTTGCAGAGCTCGTCGTAGCTCATCGTCTTGGTGGGTACCAGGCGTCCGTAGTACTGACCGTAGGTCTTCGACGCCGTGTTCATGTTCTTGTAAGTCTTGTAAAGTACTGGCATTGTTTTTAATGAGTAATGAGAAATGAGTAATGAGTAATTGGGCTGCGCGCTGGCCGTTGCTCGTCAGAGTGTTTCTCTGATACTGCAAAGGTACTACATCCGGCGGGGCCGTTTCACGGTTACGCAAGGTTCCGGAAGATTCCGTCGTTTAAACATCGATGGCAAGCTTTTCGCAGATGAAGCTGACAATCTTCGGCGGCAGCACCTTCACGTTGGGCTGCAGACCCAGCGCCTCCAGCTCCTGCCGGAACGGCCGCAGCCAGTTCATCAGCGTCTGTACGCTGACGCCGGCCTTCATGGCCAGCTCTGATTTTGACATTGCTTTCATATTCTCTGTTTATATTTAAAAATCTGTGGGGTCTATGAAATCTGTGTGACACGTTTGGCGCCGCCATTCGGGTGGTTTGGAGCCTCCAAACGGGGTGAATGGCGCCGCTATTCGGGGCGTTTGGCGCCGCTTTTCGGAATCAATACAGATACAGATGTATACACTTGTTTTTATAGATTTCTCACGCGTACCGTGTGTGCGCAGTACGCGAGGACTCCTTAGAAAACACCTGTATCGTCTGTATCTGTATCAGCTCCATGAGCCATCAGCCGACGGATGGAGAGCATCTCCTCGGTCGAGCGGCGAATGACCACATAGCCGCGCACGTTGCGGTAGGTCTTCTTCTGGAATCCCTGGTTCACAAAGGCACGGCCCAGCGCCACCGTCGAGAGCTTCTGCGAGATGTTTGCCGAGATGAGCTGCAGGGCATAGGCTACGCTGACGAACTCGCCTGGCTCATCCTGGCCCGGCGGACGGAAGTACAACTGCACCAGCTCCTCCTCCAGCCGCGGCGTCTCGAACTGGCGGTTGTGAACGGCCAGCTTCAAGATCTCCTCGCGCGAGAACCAGAAGCGGAAACCCTCGCGGTAGAGCGCATACGCCTGGGCATAGATGCCCTCGTAGTCGAAGGGCACCTCGCGCGGCGAGGTGATGCTCTCCACCTCGAACGGCAGCCAGCGGCGGTTGCCCGTCGGGTCGCTCAGGAACTGCACGTTGTTGCCCGTGCCGCAGAACGAGGCGATGTGCTTGCGGTGCTCGTGGAAGTGGGCGTAGGCCGCCCGCTCGTCGATCGACGGCATCGTCACCGCCGCCTTCAGCTGGTTCAGCTCCGACGGCCGCATCGTGTCAAGCTCCTCGCAGCACACCAGTCCGTACTGCGCCAGCGTCAGCAGGTCGTCGCGCCCCATGCGCTGGGCGTTCGTCTTCGTGTAGAAATACTGCCGAAGCTCCGGCGGCAGCAGGTGGTTGAACCACGTCGTCTTGTACGACCCCTGCTCGCCTATCAGCACCAGGATGACGTTGTTCACCACCTTGTCGTCAACCCAGCCAGCCACCATGCCGACGAGCCACTTCCTGAGATACTCGGCAAACAGCAGCTGCTCCTCGACGTCGCCTTTTACATTTACCGATACCGACATCGCCAGAATATAGTCCTCGCCGTTCCACGGAGGCAGGTGCTCCAGGTAGAAGCGGAACGGATGGAACTCAGGCACGAAGTCCGACTCTATCACCCGGTACATGTCCTGCGCCCGCACCGTCTTCGTCGCCGACAGCTCCGCCCACAGCGAATTGACGATGCGGTCGCTGATGGGCTGCCAGTTGTCTGTATCGGGGATGCGGAACTCCA
>JAFPVW010000150.1 GCA_017395215.1 Prevotella sp.
CCCCCAAGCCGTGCCGACTTTCTCGCCAACAACACGGTATTCGTTCTTGGCAGAGTCGAAGATGACGGGCTGAAGCTTGCCGAGGTCGATGTTACCCTCTTCATCGAGGATACTCTCGTCAGCACTCATGTTGACAATCTCGCCAACAACACGGGCACCGCCGTTCTCGTCTTCATCGAAGGTCACGACCTTGCACTCCAGCGTCAGCTTGTACTCGTTGATGATAGGCGCATCAACGTTAGGACTGGGTGTGATGGTGAATCCTGCCTTGGCCACCTTATCGGGCACGTCGTTGCCTGACACGATGCCGAAGTAGTCGCTCTGGGCAATATCACCTTTCGTGGCGAAGCTGATGGTAAAGGCCTGCTTCAGGCGGATATTGTCCGTGGTCTTGTGCTTCGAGAGTTCGAAGGTGATGTGCCTGGGACCGCACTGGCCTCCCCAAGCTGCCATCATCACGTCGGGATTCTTGTTCTCATCCCATGTGGCGATCATGATGGCAGGCAAGGGTGTGATGACTGCCTTGTCGCTGAAGTTCTTGCGGCCTTCAACCTGCTTAACCTCGATTTTCTCCTGAGTGGGATTCTCGTTGACGTTTGCCTCACTCTTCTGCTCCTTATTTCCACAGGCGGCGATGAGCAGTGTGCCTGTCAGCACGAGTGCTGATGTCCTGATAAGTTTCTTCATAACAATTGATCTTTCTATTTACAAGTTTACCATATTCGTCCGTCCTTCATACAGACAGGTCTTGGATAGTCCACAGAAGTATCTGCATATTGTCTGCAAAATTACAAAATAGAAATGAGAAAAGATGCATTATTTCACATTCTTCTTGTTTTTCTTGCATTTTTTTCCTAATTTTGCAGCGGATAAAACATAATGATATGAGCGAGAAGCTTCCATACGGGCCCCTTCTATGTTGGCAGGGATGATTTGGAAAAGGCTCCTGGACTTAAAGAGTTCTTGGGCTTTTGAGGAATAAGTTTTAGACGTACTCTATCTTACACAAACCGTTACATGAACAAGACAGTATTGATAACAGGTGCAACGAGCGGCATAGGACTCGCTTGTGCAAGGAAGTTTGCCGAAAATGGCGACAGGTTGGTTCTCACCGGAAGAAATGAAGCCCGGCTGGACGAGATTCGGCAGGAACTCACGGGGAAAGGGACCAAGGTAATAACACTGGCTTACGACGTTCGCGACCGCGAAAAGGCGAAGAAACTCGTAAGCGAACTGCCCGATGCGTGGCAGGAGATTGACGTCCTGGTCAACAATGCCGGACTGGCACTCGGACTGGAGCCAGAATATGAAGGCAGCCTTGACGACTGGGAGGCAATGATTGACACGAACATCAAGGGCCTGCTGACGATGACGCGTCTGGTGGTGCCCGGTATGGTGGCACGCAACCGCGGACACATCATCAACATAGGCTCCGTGGCCGGCGATGCCGCCTACGCCGGCGGCAATGTCTACTGTGCCACCAAGGCAGCCGTAAAGGCCTTGTCCGACGGACTGCGCATCGACGTGGCCGACACCGCCCTACGAGTGACGAACTTGAAACCGGGACTGGTAGAGACGAACTTCAGCAATACGCGCTTTCACGGAGACAAGGAGCGCGCCTCCAACGTCTACAAGGGCATCAAGCCGCTGACAGGAGACGACATTGCCGACGTCGCCGTCTTTGCTGCCAACGCCCCTGAGCATGTCCAGATTGCCGAGGTGCTGATACTGGCCACCCACCAGGCCAGCGGCAGCGTCATTGTCAGGAAATAGCTAAGCTATTCGATGTAGCCACTTTGTGGAATGAAACTGAGTATCGTCATACCTGTCTACCGTGTAGAAGCCACGCTCGACCGCTGTCTGGAGAGCGTGGCGGGACAGAGTTTCGGCGACTTCGAGGTCATCCTCGTCGACGACGGCTCGCCCGACCATTGCCCCGAGCGGTGCGACGAATGGGCGAGGCGCGACAGCCGCTTCACGGTGGTCCACCAGCAGAACAGGGGACTCAGCGCCGCCCGCAATGCCGGCATCGACAGGGCCAGGGGTGAGTTCATCACCTTCGTCGACAGCGACGACTATATTGCCGACGGCACGCTCGAAGCCCTGATGCCGATGGCCGAAGAGACCGACCTGCTGGAATACCCGCTGTGGAAATTCTACGGCGCCGCCGACCAGACATTCCTCGGATTCAAGCAACAGACCTACGACAGCCCTGACGACTACTGGCTCGGGACGAAGGCCTACCTCCACACCTACGCCTGGAACAAAATCTACCGGCGCTGGCTGTTTGACGAGGTGCGCTTCCCCGAGGGCAAGGTGTTCGAGGACGTCTATACCCTACCCCGCCTGCTCAGCCGCTCGCCGCGCATCATGACCTCAGCCCGCGGCACCTATTACTACTGCGACAACACCAAGGGAATAACGGCGACGGCCAAGGGCGAGCAGTTGCGCATGCTGCTCGACGCCCACCTCGCGGCGGCGATGCCCATTGACGACTGCTACTACATGCACTTGCTCAACATCCAGATGGACGTCTGCGAGCTGACGGGCGATGCACCACGACTGCCGCAACGCATCGTGAAGCCCTTTGGCGGAATGAAACAAAGACTGAAATCAATGATGCTCAACACACTTGGAATCAACGGAATATGCAAACTCAACAAGATAGTACACCGATTCAGGAAACCCAGCCGCTCGTAACCTTCATCGTTACCTGCTACAACCTGCCGCAAAAGATGCTTGGCGAGTGCGTCGAGAGCATCCTGAGTCTGTCGCTGCGCCCCTTCGAGCGCGAAATCATCGTAGTCGACGACGGCTCGGAGCAGAGTCCCATCAAGGAGCTGCAGCGCTTCGGCGACGACGTCGTCTACGTCAGGAAGGGCAACGGCGGCGTCAGTACGGCACGCAACCTCGGGCTGCGCACGGCAACCGGCAGATACATACAGTTCGTCGACGGCGACGACACGCTGATACAGTCGACATACGAACACTGCCTCGACATCGCCAGATACGGCAAGGCCGACGCCGTGATGTTCGACTTCACTCACAAAAGCAGCGACGACCTGGGCTACGAGGACTGGGAGCCGATGAGCGGCTGCGACATGATGCGCCAGCACAACATCCAGGGTGCCGCGTGCCTCTGTCTGTTCAGCCGCTCCATACTGGGCGAGCTCTGCTTCACGCCGGGCATCAGCTACGGCGAGGACGAGGAGTTCACACCCCAACTGCTGCTCAGGGCCGAGCGCGTGGTGAGGACCACCGCCAAAGCCTACTACTACCGGCTGCGCGAGACGTCGGCCATCGGCAACAAGACGAAGGAGGGCATCATGAAGCGGCTCGACGACAACCTGCGCGTCATACGCAGTCTGCAGCAGAAAGCAGCCACGCTGCCCACCGCCGAGCGCATAGCCCTGGAGCGGCGCGTGGCCCAGCTGACGATGGACCACATCTACAACACCATCACCCTGACGCGCGACAGCAGTCTGCTCCAGCAGCGTCTCGACACGCTGCGCAGCGACGGCCTCTTCCCCCTACCCAACCGCGACTACACGACGAAGTACAAGTGGTTCCGCCGGCTGACCAACAGCAGCGCCGGCCTGACGCTGCTGATGAGAACCCTGCCACTGATGACCCAGGAACGATGAAGATACTACTGTTAGGAGAATACAGCAACGTACACTGGACACTGGCCGAAGGACTGCGCCAGCTGGGCCACAAGGTGACGGTGGCATCGAACGGCGACTTCTGGAAGGACTACCCGCGCGACATTGACCTGGCACGGCAGCCGGGCAAGTGGGGCGGCATCAAGCTGATGGCCAGAGTCTACGGCCTGCTGCCTCGACTGCGGGGCTATGACGTGGTTCAGGTCATCAACCCCATGTTCCTCGAACTCAAGGCCGAGCGGCTGTTCCCGATTTACCGCTACCTCAGGCGGCACAACAAGGCAATGGTGATGGGTGCCTTCGGCATGGACTGGTACTGGGTACACACATGCACATACAAAAAGCCGCTGCGATACAGCGACTTCAACATCGGTGACACCGTGCGCACCGACGAACCGGCAGTGAAAGAGCAGCGCGACTGGCTGGGAACCGAGAAGGAGCGGCTGAACCACCTCATTGCCAACGACTGCGACGCCATTGTCACCGGCCTTTACGAATACGACGTGTGCTACCGGCCTTACTTCCCCGAGAAGACGCACTTCATACCCTTCCCCATCAAGCTGCCCGAGGACTTCACGACCGCACAGTGCAAGCGTTCGAAGGTTACCATATTCATAGGTATCAGCCGAGGCCGCAGCCAGTACAAGGGTACCGACATCATGCTGCATGCCGCCGAAGACCTGCACAGCAAATATCCCCACCGCATGAGGCTCGTCGTGGCCGAGGGCGTACCCTTTGCCGAATACGAGAAGCTGATGAACGGTTCGGACGCCATTCTCGACCAGCTATACAGCTACACGCCCTCGATGAATCCGCTGCTGGCCATGTCGAAGGGCATTATCTGCGTCGGCGGCGGAGAGCCTGAGAACTACGAAATCATCCACGAGGACGAGCTGCGCCCCATCATCAACGTGCAGCCCACCTACGAGAGCGTCTACAACGAACTGGAACAGTTCATTCTGCACCCCGAACGTATTCCCCTGCTTAAGTTGCAAAGCAGGGAATACGTCGAGCGTCACCACGACTATCTGAAGGTGGCACGCCAGTACGAACAGCTGTACCTCAGCCTTCGATAGCCTTCATCAGGAAGTCGACGGCTCCGTTGACACCGAACTTCCTCACGTCGAGCGAGATGTCGTAGTTGCGGGCGTCGGTCCAGTCGCTGCCCGTAAAGGTCTTTGTGTAGAGCTCGCGACTGTAGTCATTGTCGACAATCATAGCGGCGGCGTCCTGCTCGCTGAGGTCGTACTTCTCGGCAATGCGGCGCTTGCGGCAGTCTAACGGCGAGTGGATGAAAATCTTCAGCGCATTGGGATGGTCCCTGAAGATGTCGAAACCACAACGGCCGATGATCACGCACGACTCCTCAGAGGCAATCTTGCGGATGGCCTCAGCCTGAGCCCTGAACAGCTCGTGGCTCGTCTGGTCGTGCTCGGCACCGCTATACTCGGCACCAGCCATATAGGTGCGATAGAAGTTGGTGAAGTCGTCGCGCCACAGCGGGTTGCGCGACTCTATCTTCTCAACAGCCTCTTCGACGGCGCTGATGCGCTTTGCCACCTCGTTGAGAATCTGCTTGTCGAGCAGCTTCACGCCAAGGCGCTTGGCCAGCTCGGCGCCGATTTCGTGACCACCCGTGCCGAACTGTCGGCTGATGGTAATGACAAATTTCTCTTCTTTGTTCATAGCGTTGAGTATTTAAGGGTTTGTTTTTGAAGGCGTTACACCAGCGAGAACGCAACGTCCATCATGTGGGTGAACGTGGTCTGGCGCTCTTCGGCAGTCGTTACCTCACCAGTCAGGATGTGGTCTGAGACGGTCAGGATGACCAGTGCGCGCTTGCCGCAGCGGGCTGCATTCATGTAGAGGGCCGAAGCCTCCATCTCGATGGCGAGCACACCCATGTTCATCCACTTGTCGTTGTGCGGATTCTCGGTGTAGAAGGTGTCCGACGACAGCACATTGCCCACCTTATAGCGGTAGCCAAAGCGGTCGCAGGCATCGGCAGCGCCCCGCAGCAAGTTGAACTCCGCAATAGGCGCGAACGTTCCGGGAAGCTCGTACTGGGAACCGTAGTTGGAGTTGGTGCAGGCTCCCTCGACAAGAACGAGGTCGCCCACGTGAAGGTCTTCTTTGATGGAACCGGCAGAACCTACTCGGATAATGGTATTGACACCATAGAAGTTGAACAGCTCATAAGTGTAAATACCGATGGACGGAATACCCATGCCGTGACCCATCACGCTCACCCGTTTCCCCTGATGGGTACCGGTAAAGCCTAACATGCCACGCACATTGTTAAACTGTACTGGGTTTTCCAGGAAGTTCTCGGCCATAAACTTGGCACGCAGCGGGTCGCCCGCCATGATTACTGTCTCGGCTATTTCGCCATACTTGGCCCCGATGTGGGGAGTGGGAGTCTTATCCATAAGCAAGGGTTTTTAGATTAATACCCTGCAAAGATAGACATTTTTGGTGAAACTTCCAAGAAAACTCGCCACAATTTACTGCGACTTACTCCGAAAAATGAAAATGCCGATAATAACAATAAGGATTACGGCACCGATTTGTAGCCACTGATGCATAATATTCCGTTTAAATTGTTCTGTTTCCTACCTGCGACCGCCGCCACCGCCGAAGCCGCCACCACCGCTAAAGCCGCCACGACCGCCGCCACCGCCGCCGAAGCCACCACGGCCTCCGCGACCGCCGCCTTCACCGCCGCCAAAGCCACCACGGCCACCTCCTCGACCTCCGAAGAAGTTCATGCGATAGCTGACGTGGAGCATGGCATAGCTGGTAATGGCGTTGACCTCCTGGTCGCGCCAGCCGTTGGCATTGACGGTACGCGAGAAGTTGGTCTGCTGGTGCAGAATGTCATACCACTGCAGCATGACGGTGAGCGACCTGCCTCGCAAGAAGCTGTAGCTCAGCTGGGCGTTCCAGATCAGTTCGTCGGTGTTCAGCGTTTCGTCGCTATAGCCACGCTTGCTGTAGCAGTGGAAGTCGGTAGACAGGACGGGCCACGACGCCGCATTAGCAGCCTGTCGCCCGTTCAGCTGGTTCAGGTCGATGCGCGTATTTCCGCCGTAGTTGAAGTTCCAGGTGGTCAGGTTGCGGCTGGCCTGCAGCCGGTTCTCCGTACGGGCATAGGTAGTCCGCACGTTCAGCGAGAAGTTCAGCCAGCGGTTGCGGTAGCTGAGCGACATGTCGGGCGAGAAGTTATAGGTGTGCGTGACGTTACGGTCGGGCACCGCCGTACGGTTCAGGTTCACGTAGCCAATCTGGTGGTTATAGCTGCCATTGATACCGCCGCTGATGTCCCAACGGTTCAGTGTGTCGAGTCCGATGTTAAAGGAGCCGCCGCCGTTGACGCTCCAGTTGCCGTTGATATTCTCAGGACGGGAGATGCGTCCGCCGGTGGTCTCATTATAGGTCACCACATTGCCGATAGAGTTGCTGGTGCGACGGTAACTGCCGTTAAAGCTGTAGCTCCAGTGGCTCTGTGCCTTGGGAACCTGGAAGCCCAGACTGTCTTCTACCAGCTTCGGTGCGCGCTGCTTCTGGAAGTTGGCGGTCAGGTTGGTGGTGAACGATGGCTTCAGTCCCGGGTTACCCATCGAGA
The DNA here is from genome assembly GCA_017395215.1 of Prevotella sp. Lineage (GTDB taxonomy): Bacteria > Bacteroidota > Bacteroidia > Bacteroidales > Bacteroidaceae > Prevotella. Next base: position 7,288 of record JAFPVW010000150.1, read on the forward strand.
TGTTGAGCGGGTTGGTGTCGTCGTAGATATCGAGCATCTGGGTGATACTGGGCTGCGAGGTGTTTCCGCGCAACTGCACTTGCAGGTTTGTCTGCTGGTTGAAGCGGTAGCGCATGTTCAGCGTCGGCGAGAAATTGGTCACCGTGCGGACGGTGTCGATGGGAATGCCGAGGTACTGCTGAATGTAGTGCGAGCGCTGGGGCTGTGCGGTGATGCCAAGGTTCATGTTCAGCTTATCACGCACCACGCGTACCTGAAGATCGATGTTGTGCCCGTCTTCCGTGCGCTCCGAGTAGCGGCTCAGACGGTCGCTGAGATACATCTCGTAGGGATTGTCCAGATAGCCGAAGAGCCGTGCCCACTCCTGATAGTCATTCAGCACGTCCTGGAAAGCCACTTCGCCCAGGTCGGGGAAGTCGAAGGTGGCGGGGTCGCTCTTCTGGAAACTATGGTTGAAACGATAGTTTACCTGCAGGAAGATGCCCTGGGCACCAAAGCTGCGCACACGGTTCCGGTTGCCGAACGGGCCACGTGCCTGGGGCATGGTATCCTCGGGTTCGGGCTTCGGCTTGAAGGTGTAGAGCGGCTCGGTATAGGTGGCACCGAGTGAATAGCTGAAATTGTTGTTCGCAGAGAGGGTGTAGCGGTTGGTCTGATAGGTGGAGTCGTTGCCGAAGCGGTCGAACTGCTGGTACAGGTGAACGGCCGAGAGGTTGGCATTGCGGTTGTCGCCGTCGCTGTAGTTGATGTTGCCGCTGACGGCAATGTTGCGGCCACGGTTGCCGAAGCGGCGATACAGTTGGGCCTGCGTGCTGAGGTTCTTGTTGGAGCCGTGTCCCAGCGATTTGCCCTGACGCCTGTTCACGACGAGGTTCTGATCGTCCAGCCTCTGGATGCTTTCATCGCTGAGGGCATCGGTGACGTAGTCGAAGGGATTGGCGTTGAACGAGGCGTTGTTTGAGAACGAGCGGCTGTCGTTGCTTGAGAAGCTCACGTTAGGGCGGAACGATACGTTGGTCAGTGTGTCGATTTGCCACTGGATGTTCATGTTTCCCGTCCAGTTGTTGTTGCGCGAGTAGCTCTGGCTTGTGCTGTTCGAGAAGGCACCGCCGCGCGTGTTGACGAAGTTCTCCGAACCGGTACGGTTCCAGTTGTCGGCATCGTTGCGGGTCCACGTCACGCGACCGCTCATTCTGAGGTTGGCGCCGTTGGGCTTGCGCTGGCTCTCATAGCTGGCATCGAGGGCACCGGTCTTGGTCTCGCGCTGACCGTTGCCGTTGCCGCGTCCGCGTCCGCCGCGTCCCGAGAAGTTACGGTCGTTCACGTTGTTGGCATTGCCCATGAACGTGTAGCGCACGTCGCCGAAGGGCTTCATGGCCGTCAGGCGGAAACCATAGCGGCCGTCGGTACCGATACCCAGGTCGGGGTTGGCCTGGATGCCGTTGCGGGCACTGCGCTTCGTGGTGAACTCCAGCACGAAGTCGTCGTTACCGTCGTCGACTCCCGTCATGCGGCTCAGGTCGCTCTTCTCGTCGTAGGCTTTCACCTTATCTATTACGTACGAGGGCAGGTTCTTCATCACGGCGTCGTTGTTGCCGGTCATGAAGTCGCGCCCGTCGAGCTTGAAGCGCTTCACGTCCTTGCCGTTGATGCTTATCTTTCCGTCATCATCGATTTTAGCACCCGGCAGCATCTCGACCAGTGCCTCAATCACCGAGCCCTCAGGCACGCGGAAGGCATCGGCGTTATAAACCACGGTGTCGTCCTTGATGACCATCTTCGGAATGTTGGCCGTCACCACGGCCTCGTTCAGCTGCACGGCGTCAGGCTCCATGATCACCGTTCCAAGGTTCAACGCCTGACGGCCCTTTGTGACCGATCTCGACAGCGTCTTATAGCCTAAGAAACTGAACTTCAGCAGATAATTGCCCGTCGAGACACCGCTGAGCGTGAAGTTACCGCGCGCATCGGCGAATGCACCGGTGACGAAGGTTGTGTCCTTTCCACCTATTTTATATAATTGGAGGGTGGTCTTCTGCAGAGCTTCCTTCGTCTCGGAGTCGACAACACGACCCGACACAGTATTCTGTTGGGCGGCTATGGGCAGGCCTCTCAACAGCAGCATCAGAAGTAGGATTGAGATGTAATTCAAATTCTGCTTCATTCAGTTTTCGTATTTGGCAAATTTGTCATAATGCTTATTTGACGTAAATACTGAAAATTGTTTAAACGACACCCAATTTATTAACTTTTATAAGGTTATTTGTTAAATAATCCCAAACGCCATGAAAGATGCTTTCACGTACGCGCGTGAAAATGAATAGGCAATGGGAGAAATGAAGCTACACTTCTTACACTTACGCTCATTATCAGCAGCTTATGGTAGGTTAACCGACACCTGAACCGACACCTGAACCGACACTTGACAACGATGCATATATATATACCGCCGCCTTTTGTCAAAAACCCGGCGGGTTTTGCTTGTAAACCGCCGGGTTTTGCTTGTAAACCGCCGCCTTTTGCCGGAAATATGTCGGCATGCCGCCATTTTCCGTCTTTTTTGTTTAAACATTCATTCCGATGAATAAATATACAGCCGCAGTTCAGGTGTAGGAAGTGTAGGAAGTGCTGGTTCTTTTTTGCCATTCGCTATCAATATGCGATACCCATACGTTGCTGAGCGCACAAACGAAGGACAGGATAAAGTTTTTTCCCCGAATCGCTTGGCGGTTCGGAGTTTTTTTTTTATCTTTGCACCGTCGCTTAGTCTGCTCACTCGTGGGCAACAGGCTTTATATAAGACAGACGTGGTATGACGACAAAGGAATGTATAGATATTCTGAATGCTTGTAGATTTACACTACAAGACAAATATGGTATTCTGTCGCTTCGCCTTTTTGGCTCAACGGCAAGAAACGAACAGAATAGCGATAGCGACGTGGACGTCTTTGTGGAAACAAAGACGCCTAATCCCTTCTTGCTGATGGAGGCAAGAGACTATCTGGAAGAATCCACAGGCCGGTCTGTTGACATCGTCCGCAATCACCGTAATCTGAACCCAAGACTTAGAGAGCGTATTGAGAGAGATGGAATCATTGTCTTCTGAAAGTAAAAGTCTTGCACTTGACCTTCTCTATGACATACGGTCAGCTATAGAGAGACTGCAGGAAAGAACAGAACGCATTCACGACGTTGATGACTTTCTCGGGTCGTCAGAAGGAATGATTTTGTTGGATGCGACTTGTATGTTGTTGATAGCAATCGGAGAAGGTCTGAAGAGCCTTGATAAAGTGACGGACGGGAAGTTGTTACCTACATATCCGGGCATTCCTTGGAAGCAAGTAAAAGGTATGCGGGATATTATTTCGCATCACTACTTTGACGTCGACCCGGCTCAAGTTCTTTGGATAGTAACCAATGAAATCAATCCCCTCAAAGCCGCTATCAATCATTTTATTGAAGAATTGGACAAGTAACAATATACGAAGGCGCAATCCCGAAAGATTGAGAAAACGGATTAAACAGGGCAACGTTGTCAATCGTTGAAAATTATTCTCCGAATCGCTTGGCGGTTCGGATATTGTGTCGTGCCCAGATCTCCCCGATTGCTCCGAATGGATGGCGGATATACTACGAGCAAACTCTGACGGGCGTTTTTTCAGATTTTCATCGTTTTTCTTTGCCGTTTCCGAAAAAATCACTATCTTTGCCAACGGTTCGGGGAGAAATCCGGACTAACAAAGCATTCGCTATTATTTCGCGTTCAGCCAAAAGCGTAGGAAACTATTGGGGAATAAAACGCAACGAGATAATACGTGGTGAGGTGGCCGTAATGGGACATCTTGCGCAGTCTTATATAGTCGAATGCACTTACACTTAGGTGTGGTGCATACTTGTAAGACTGCGGAGGTTCCCTTCCTACGCTACCTCCAAGCTGAACGCAAAAGGAGCATCACGCCTTTTTGCGTCTTGGCGTGATTGATAGTTGGGTGCATGTATCAATAACTATCAATCAAGTATGGCAAACAAGAACCTGAGCGCAGCCAAGGAGGCAAAGAAAGACGAGTTCTACACACAGTTGGAGGATATCAACAAGGAACTGAAGCACTACCGCGAGCACTTCCGGGGAAAGACGGTGCTGTGCAACTGCGACGACCCGCGTATCTCGAACTTCTTCACCTACTTTGCCTACAACTTCGAGTTCCTGGGGTTGAAGCGGCTCATCACGACGTGCTACAAGAACCAGGATGCTGGCCTGTTCAGCCAGAACAAGAGCGAACAGGCCATTTACTTGATTTATGACGGTGACAAGAACGGCAACCATATCCCTGATGCTGAAGAGATTGGTATCCATCCGCTGAAGGGCGACGGCGATTTCCGTTCGCGGGAGTGTATAGAGCTGTTGAAACAGGCGGACATCGTGGTAACAAACCCACCTTTCTCGCTGTTCCGGGAGTACGTGGCTCAACTCATGGAATACGAGAAGAAGTTTATCATCATCGGTAATGTCAATGCCGTATCATACAAGGAGATTTTCCCGCTCATCAAGGAAAGCAAAATGTGGATGGGACAGAGTATAAAAAGCGGCGATAGGAAATTCCTCGTTCCAGACGATTACGAGTTAAACGCAGCTGGTTGCGGTATCGATGAAGACGGTAAGAAGTTTATACGTGTCAAGGGAGTTCGATGGTTTACTAATCTCGACTTCAAGGAGCGTCACGATGATCTGCCTTTGTATCGTCACTATTCCCCAGACATCTATCCAAAATACGACAACTTTGATGCTATCGAGGTAAGCAGAACTGAAGAAATTCCGTTAGACTACGATGGAATGATGGGCGTACCCTTGACTTTTCTCGACAAGTACAACCCTGAGCAGTTTGAAATAATGGGTATCACCCAGTCTTGGTTCAAAATGGCATCGAGGATATATCCAGAGCAAATCCAAATAGACAAAAACGGCAAAGAATCGAGGGTGACGAAATTAAACGATGGCTCTGCTATCAAGATTGTCAAGCCCCCTGTAAACAAAACATATTACAAGGTTGGTGATGAAATGTTCATTAAGACTTATGCCCGCATCCTCATCCGCCGCAAGCACACGAACTTATAATACCCAGCAGTCATGAAGATAGAAGAAAAGAAAATCAAGGTCTGCGACCTTATCACAGGCTATGAGAACGACCCAGACAATGGTGTCCGAGCCTACAACGGGCGCTTAGATGTACGCCCACCCTATCAGCGTGAGTTCCGCTATGACGACAAGCAGAAAGAAGCGGTCATTCACACGATTCTCAAAGGATTTCCGCTGAACATCATGTATTGGAGCGTGGAAGAGAATGGTGACTATGAAATGATTGACGGGCAGCAACGCTCGCTGAGCATCTGTGAGTATGTACAGCACGACTTCCACATCAAGGATGAACAAGGGCACAAGCGTTACTTTAACAGCCTGACCGACGAGGATAAGGCACAGTTTATGAACTACGAGCTGACGGTCTATTTCTGTAAGGGCACTGACAAGGAGAAACTCGACTGGTTCCGTGTCATCAACATTGTGGGTGAGAGGCTTTTGGACCAGGAACTGCTTAACGCCATCTATACGGGGCCGTTCGTGACCGATGCCCGTAAGTATTTCTCGAAAGACAAATGCCCTGCCTACAAGATTGCCGCCGACCTATTGACTGGTGTAGCCCGCGAGCAGAGCTACTTAGCTACCGTCTTGTCGTGGGCAGCTCGCAAGGAGGGTATCAATGACGTGAGCGAATACATGTCGAAGCATAAGGACGACGTGAACGCCTCACGGCTTTGGGCTTACTTCTCGGCCATCATCACATGGGTTCGCACCACGTTCACCGTTTACCGAAAGGAAATGAAAGGGCTGGACTGGGGCTTGCTCTATGACCACTACCATGAACATATATACGATACTGACGCGCTAGAACAACGTATACATGACTTGATGGAGGACGATGAGATTATGAAGAAATCGGGCATCTATAGTTATGTGCTGAGCGGCGACCTGCGTGACCTCAGTTTCCGCGCATTCGACAAGAAGCAGAAGCGAGAAGCCTACGAGCGGCAGCAAGGCATTTGCGCCCACTGCGGCAGGCACTTTGAGTTAGAGGAAATGGAGGGCGACCACATAACGCCGTGGGCAGAAGGTGGTACTACAACAGCCGAGAACTGCCAGATGCTGTGTAAGGAATGTAACAGAAGAAAAGGAACAAAATAATATAGATATGGCAAAAGAACATATAGGCAGGACAAAGGCTACGGCTACGAAGACGCTGTATGCCGTGATGAAAGAGATAAGCCGACGGGGCGGCAGCATGCCCGCCAAGGAACTTTATCCGTTTGTGGAGGCAAACGTGAAACTGACGGACTGGGAACTGGAACCGGCCGGCAAGAACAAATATATACGCTGGACGAACAGTTTCCAGTTCTATTCCATCAACTATGCCAAGGCGGGGCTTATTGTCAAGCAGAAAGGTATGTGGTATCTGACGCCTGAGGGCGAGAATGCGCTGAAACTCTCGCCAGAGGAAGTTATGGAAAAGGGCGAAGTGGCTTACCGCGAATGGCGAAAGCTTAATCCAAGAGAGGATAAGCACCATGAAGAGCCTTCGGACGAGAATGATGAAAGAGACAGGGCCGAAGAGCTGAACCTGCTTGAGTCGGACGCCCGCGAAGGCATCCGTCAGTTTATCGCCTCGAAGAGTCCTTATGAGTTTCAGGACATGGTGGCCGCCCTGCTGCGGGCTATGGACTATCACACGCCGTTCATCGCTCCAAAGGGCAAGGACGGCGGCATCGACATCATTGCCTACCTTGATCCACTGGGGGCGCGTACACCACGCATTAAGGTGCAGGTGAAGCACAAGCCCGAAACGGCCATCGGCGCCTCCGACATACGCGCCCTGCTGGGTGTGCTGCGTGCTGGCGACATTGCCCTATTCGTCACCAGCGGTTCGTTCTCGCCCGATGCCAGGAGGGAGACTACAAGCTCGCGCGAGTTCATCCGACTGATTGACGGCAACGACTTCATCGACATGTGGCAGGAGTTCTACGACAAGATGACTGACGAGGACAAGAACATGCTGCCCCTGAAGCGCATCTCCTTTCTTGGGAACAACGAATAGACTGTACAATAACAGCACATCCCGCCCCTAACTGATGACAGGAGCGGGATGTTTGCTTCTTGCTGTTCTTTCGCTTCTTCTTTCTCAGCGCGCCTTAACCATACACAAAACGCAGGACGGGGACTGCTGGTGGATGTAGCATGTATATTCACGAAAATTTGGCGCTTTCGTTTTATTTGCTTATCTTTGCACGGTCAAGACGAGAGGAATGAGGCGATGAAGATTATCCACGTGGACATGGACCAGTTCTTTGCGGCTGTGGAGCAGCGCGACAACCCTGAGCTGAGGGGCAAGGCGATAGCGGTGGGGCACGATGCCGAGCGGGGCGTGGTGTCGACGGCCAGCTACGAGGCCCGGCGCTTCGGTGTGCATTCGGCGCAGTCCATTCAGGTGGCCAAGCACCTGTGTCCGCAGCTGATTATCGTCGAGCCCCACTTTCAGCGCTATAAGGAGGTGTCGGTGCAGCTGCACGAGATATTCCACGACTACACCGACCTGATAGAGCCCATCTCGCTCGACGAGGCCTTTCTCGACGTGACCGAGAACAAGAGCGGCATGGAGCTGGGCGTGGAGATAGCCCGCGAAATCAAGCAGCGCATCCGTGAGACCACAGGACTGACGGCATCGGCAGGCGTGAGCTACTGCAAGTTCCTGGCAAAGATTGCCTCCGACTGGCGCAAGCCTGACGGACTGACGGTGATTCACCCGGACAGGGCGCTCGACTTCATTGCCCAGCTGAAAATCGAGAAGATCTGGGGCGTGGGACAGAAGACGGCAGAGCGGCTGCACCGCATGGGCGTGTTCACGGGCCTGGACCTGAGGAATATGCAGCTGAGCCGGCTGACACAGGAGTTCGGCAAGATGGGCCAGGTGTTCTACGACTTCTCGCGCGGCATCGACAACCGGCCCGTCGTCTCGGAGTGGGAGCGCAAGTCGGTGAGCTGTGAGCAGACCTTCGAGACGGACATCAGCGAGAACGCCGCCGTCACCATCCAGCTCTACCACACGGTGCTCGAACTGGTCAGGCGCATCGCGAAGAACAGCTTCGAGGGCAGGACGCTGACTCTGAAAGTGAAATTCTTCGACTTCCAACAGATTACCCGCAGCATAACCGCCAACCACGTGCTACAGACCAAAGACGACATCCTGCCGCTGGCCAAGCAGCTGATGCAAAGCGTAGAGTACCACTCCCACCCTATCCGGCTCATCGGCTTGGGCGTGTCGAACCCGGGAAGCCCCACGGCGAACGGAGGGCCGGCCTCCCAGCAGCATTGGACAGAGCTGGAGCTGCAGTTTGAGCCTTGGCCGTAGTTTGAAAGGTATAAAAAGTAAAAAGGGAATAAGTAAAAGACAGAGACAATGAAAAGCAGACTTATGACACTACTGCTGCTCGCAGCAGCCAGCTGGCAGCCCACATCCGCCCAACAGCGGCTGGCGTGGGGCGACCAGGGCAACGGCACGTACATCAACCCCGTGCTGAACGCCGACTACTCCGACCCCGACGTCATACGCGTCGGAGAGAAATACTATATGGTGGCCTCCGACTTCCACTATATGGGCATGCAGGTATTGGAGTCCAGCGACATGGTGAACTGGCGCATCGTCAGCCAGATCTTCGACCGTCTGGACTATCCGGGCTGGAACGAGAACCGGCACTTCGCCGGCGGCTCGTGGGCTCCAGCCATACGCTGGCACGACGGACTGTTCTACGTCTACTTCTGCACGCCCGACGAGGGACTGTTCATGTCGACGGCCAAGGACGCCCGTGGGCCGTGGGCGCCGCTGCATTGTGTCCGCCAGGTGCCTAAGTGGGAAGACCCCTGCCCCTTCTGGGACGACAACGGCCAAGCCTACTTAGGGCGCAGCCAGCACGGCGCAGGCCCCATCATCGTCCACAAGATGTCGGCCGACGGGCGCACACTGCTCGACGAGGGCGTGACGGTCTACACCGGCCCCGTGGCCGAGGGCACGAAGTTCCTGAAGCGCGAGGGCTACTACTACCTCATCATCCCCGAGGGCGGCGTCGGTCAGGGCTGGCAGACGGTGCTGCGCTCGCGGAACATCTACGGCCCCTACGAGAAGCGCGTGGTCTTAGAGAAAGGCAGTACCGACGTGAACGGCCCGCACCAGGGGGCACTCGTCGACACGCCCGACGGCCAGTGGTGGTTCTACCACTTCCAGGAGACGTCGCCACGAGGCCGCGTGGTGCACCTGCAGCCCGCCCGATGGGCAGACGGCTGGCCGCTGATGGGCGTCGACATCGACGGCAACGGCATCGGCGAGCCCGTCAGCGTCTGGACCTGTCCGCTGCCCTCCGCCCCTACCCTGCCCCAGACGAGCGACGACTTCGGCGGCACGGAGCAATACTGGACAGGACAGCAGCAGCGCACGCTCAGCCCACAATGGCAGTGGAACCACAACCCCGCCGACGACGCCTGGAGCCTGACCACGCGCAAGGGCTGGCTGACGCTCAGGGCACTGAAGGCCTCGACGATGAAGCAGAGCCGCAACATGCTGACGCAGAAGACGATGGGCTACGAGAGCGTGGCGACGACGAAGATGGACTGCGCACAGCTGACCGACGGCACCCACGCCGGACTGCTCTGCACGGGCCGCCAGTTCATGGGCATCGGCATCAGTCAGGAGAACGGCAGGCGATGGCTATACGTCGAGAGCGACGGCAAGCGGCAGCAGCAGCGGCCGTGGAGCGGCAAGACCGTCTACCTGCGCGTCAGCATCGACAGCAAGGAAAACCGCCACAGCTTCGCGGTGAGCCATGACGGTAAGCGTTTTGAACCCGTCGGCGAGGTCTTCAGCCTGCAGATGGGCAGCTGGAAGGGCAGTCGCGTGGGACTGTACTGCTATAACACTGGCGGCGACGGCGGAACGGCGGCGTTCGACTTCTTCGACTACGACATCAGCCGCTGACGCCGGCCATGGCCAGTCAGACGGCCCGCCCCTTGAACGTATAGCCTATACCCTCAACAGCTTGGCGGACAGCCTCTTCGGCCACCTCGCCCTTGACGGTGAGCGTGTTGGCCGAAGCACTCGCCTTGGCTTTCACAACGCCGTCTATATTCTCGACGGCTCTCACCACGGCAGCCTCGCAATGGCTGCAATGCATGTCTTCCACCCGGTAGACAACCATATCGCTGTCTAAGGGCTTTTTGCTGAACTTGCTGAAAAACTTCATCATAAGGGCAAATGCGATTAAAAGGGTTAATACGATAGCACAAATAAGCTTGAACGGACCAGGCCCGGCCTCGCCCGCTGTGCAGCAGGCATTAGGAGAAGTGAAAGGGGAAGGGTGAAGGGTGAAGAGTGAAGGGTGAAGGGTGAAGGCGGCATTGAGCAGCAGGCCAAAGCCCACCGCAAAGACAACAATCGTAAGCAGGTAGATGAGCGTGAACCGGCGGCCCATCGTCTTACCTATCACGAGAATGCTGGCCAGATTCACCGCTGGCCCTGCCATGAGCATCACCAGCGCCGCGCCGGGCGAGAGTCCCTTCATCATCAGGGCCGCCGCCACGGGAATACTGCCCGTAGAGCAGATATACATGGGGACGGCCACGACGAGTATCACCAGCATCTGGAGCAAGGGTTCGCTCCCAAACTGCAGGAAGAACTCATCGGGCACGGCCACCTGAATCAGTGCCGCCACGACAAGTCCTATGACAAGGCGCAGGCCGATGTCGCCAATCATGTCGTAATAGGCATACTTCAGCACGCGCCATGCCCTGTTGCCCTGATCAACAGGGCAGGCAGCGACGGTATCGGCCGGTGTGTCGTCACGCCCCACCAGACGGTTGACCAGCAGACCGCCGCACACGCCGGTGATGAGTGCTGCCACAGGGCGCACCACGGCAAAGCCCAGCCCCATCAGCGAGAAGGTGGCCAGCACGGAGTCGATGCCCGTCTGGGGCGTGGCAATCAGGAATGACGCGACAGCCCCCTTCGAGGCTTTCTCGTTTCGCAGTCCGATAGCCGTGGGAATCACGCCACAGGAGCACAGCGGCAGCGGTACGCCCAGGAGTGCAGCCCAGAGCACCGCCAGCTTGTTGTCGGCCGACAGATACTGCCGACAGAATTTCTGCGGCACAAACACGTGCAGCACACCTGCTATCAGGAATCCCAGCAGCAGATAGGGAGCCATCTCGCAGACAACGTTCAGAAGCGACAACCAGAAATCAGTCATAATGGTAAATAGGTAATCATTCGACGGTCACCGACTTGGCCAAGTTTCTCGGCTGGTCGACGTTCTTACCCTTGCAGACGGCTACGTGGTAGGCCAGCAGTTGGAGGGGGATGGTGGCCACCAGCGGCTCTAAGCACTCCATGACGTCGGGCAGCTCGATGACCTCGTCGGCAATCTTCGAGATGGTGTCGTCGCCTCTCGACACGAGGGCAATGACGCGACCCTGACGGGCCTTGATCTCCTGAATATTCGACAGCACCTTCTCGTACATCGCGTTATGTGTGGCGATGACAACAACAGGCATGTCAGAGTCGATCAAGGCAATGGGGCCGTGCTTCATCTCGGCAGCCGGGTAGCCCTCGGCGTGTATATACGAAATCTCCTTCAGCTTCAGCGCGCCCTCCAAGGCAACGGGGTACGAGTAGCCGCGCCCGAGGTAGAGGAAGTTATGGGCGTAAGTAAAGGTACGCGCGAGGTCCTTCACGCGGTCGTTGGTCTTCAGCACCTCGCGTATCTTGTCGGGTATCTCGCTCAGTCCCTTCACAATCCGGAGGTACTCGCTGCGGTCGATGGTGCCCTTAGCCTCAGCGATGGCGAGTGCCATCATCGTGAGCACCGTCACCTGACCAGTAAAAGCCTTGGTAGAGGCCACACCAATCTCGGGACCCACGTGGATGTAGGTACCCGTATCGGTAGCACGGGGAATACTTGAGCCGATGGCATTACAAACGCCGTAGATGAAGGCGCCTTTCTCCTTGGCCAGCTGTACGGCAGCGAGGGTGTCGGCCGTCTCACCGCTCTGCGAGATGGCCACAACGACGTCGTCCTTCGACACCACGGGATTGCGGTAGCGGAACTCGGAGGCGTACTCCACCTCGACGGGAACGCGGCAGAGCGACTCGATGATCTGCTTGCCGATGAGTCCGGCGTGCCACGACGTTCCGCAGGCCACGATGACCACGCGCTTGGCCGAGAGCAGCTGGCGGCGGTGGTCGATGAGAGCCGAGAGCGTCACGTGGTCGGCCTCGATGTTCACCCGGCCGCGCATGCAGTTGGTCAGGCACTCGGGCTGTTCGAAGATTTCCTTGAGCATGAAGTGCGGATAGCCGCCCTTCTCAATCTGCCCCAGGTCGATGTCGACGGTCTTCACCTCCAGCTCCTGCGTCTCGTTCAGAATGCTGACAACCTTCAGCTGCTGGTCGCGGCGTATGACGGCGATGTTGCCGTCCTCGAGATAGACCACCTTGTCGGTGTACTCGACGATGGGACTGGCGTCGGAGCCGAGGAAGAATTCGTCGTCGCCGATGCCCACCACCAGCGGGCTCTGCTTGCGGGCGGCAATGATCTGGTCGGGGTCGCGCTTGTCGAGCACGGCGATGGCATAGGCGCCAATCACCTGGCGGAGCGCCACCTGAACCGCCGTCAGCAGGTCGGTGCGCTTGTGCTCCTTGACATACTCGATGAGCTGGACGAGCACCTCGGTGTCGGTGTCGCTCTGGAACTTCACGCCTTTCTGCTGCAGCTTCTGCTTCAGGTCAGCATAGTTCTCGATGATGCCGTTGTGGATGATGGCCAGATTGCGCGACTCCGAATAATGGGGGTGCGCATTGCGGCTCGACGGCTCGCCGTGGGTAGCCCAGCGGGTATGGGCAATGCCGACGGTGCCGCCGACGTTCTTGTCGGCGCAATACTCGCAGAGGTTGTCGACCTTGCCCTTCGACTTATAGACATTCAACTCGCCCTCGCCGTTGATCAGTGCCACGCCTGCCGAGTCATAACCACGATACTCGAGTCGGCGCAGTCCTTTTATCAGGATGGGGAAGGCATCTTTCTTTCCGATATATCCTACTATTCCGCACATAAAATAATAAACTGTTTGTATTGCTTTCGGCTGCAAAATTACTATTTTTTCCCGACATCCAAAGCAAAAGCCGCCACTTTTTTCGAAGAAACATCATTGCAATGCGGGCATCTGCCAACTATGTCACTGGCGCTCGAGCCCTGTCGAATCTTATGTACTTGTCCATACGCTGGTCTTTATCTTCGTTGGCTGCAAAGATACAAACAATATTCCGAACCGCCAAACGATTCCTCCTTTTTTCGGAGCGCTTTTCGGAATCAGAAAGGCTCTTGATTCTTCTTGCGTGCACTTTGATTCACAGCACACTCAACGTCACCCGTTTGCCAAGCCCGCTGAAAATCCGGAAGAGAGTGGAAAGTTGTATATCGGTATGGCCATTCTCAATCTTTGAAATGTAGCTTTTCTTTGTGCCAATCTTGGCGGCCAGCTGTTCCTGCGTAAGTCCAGCTAAACGGCGCTGCTCTTTCAGACACTCTGCCAAGCAGAAAGTCTCTGCCTCAACCTCAAACTTCTCGCGCTCCACAGTACCACGTTCGCCATACTCCGCATTGAGTAGGTCGTCGAATGTCTCACACGCCATGATTGCCTCTTTTTTTCTTGCTTCCATTACTTTTCCTCCTTGCTTTTTAAATATTCTCTTTTGATGGTCTCTGCTCGTCTTATTTCTTTTAGTGGGGTCTTCTGGCTTTTCTTTTGGATTCCATGAAAGAGGACAACTACAGCCCCCTCGTCCATACAACAGAACACGCGGTAGATGTTGCTCTCTATTTCCACACGTATTTCATAGATTCCGTCTGACCCCTCTATGAAACGGAAGAATTTCTTCGCTATGATACGCTGTGTCTCGACCATCCGCAGCACGAAGTTTATCTTGTCGCGCACGGTCTGTGTCTGAGCTAAATAGAACTCCTTGTAATAGGATTTGAACAGCTTAATATATCGGATTCTCTCCATTGTTGACAGGAATTACGGTGCAAAGTTAATCAATTTGTGAACAATAACCAAAACTTTCGTGAAAAATGTTTTAGTTCAAAGGAACGAAATAGATTATCGGGTATAGTCTTCGAACAGGTTAGGAGAAAATCTGCCACTGTGCTAATACATTTCGTCAACCCTCCGTTGCGGAAGGCTGGCGAATCCGCTTTGCGGCAGTAGCTATCAGTGTGATACATACCCTGTCTTTAGCGACGGTGCCCACTGGCATAATACCAGTGGACACCGTCAGGGAACTGTATTTCAGAAATGATCGCGAGAACCGTCCCGCCTGATTTCTGCTTCTTGGGATACTCGTAATTAATCAGTGGAGTTCCCGCTGCTCAGGCGATTCTCATGCTAAAATGACGTCAGCAGGCACCCCTAAAACTTTATAAAGATTTCGGGCTACCTCGTAGCTTAATGGGCGGCGACGGTGAATAAGGTCACTAAATGTAGTCTGGC
>JAFPVW010000151.1 GCA_017395215.1 Prevotella sp.
CGCAGCAGCACCTTGGCATCGTGCAGACGGGCCATCTCGTCGTGGTTGATGGTGACGAGTCCCATCTGCCTCAAGCGCTCGCACTCCATGCCGTTGTGGACAATGTCGCCCAGGCAGTAGAGCGTTGAGCCTTTGGCAAGCTCCTCCTCAGCCTTCTTGATGGCTGTGGTCACGCCGAAGCAGAAGCCGCTGCCGTTATCAATCTCAACAGACAGCCCACCCAAGCCCTCCCTAAGGGAGGGGTGTTGATTACCGACATCCTTCATATTAGCCTCCATAGTTATCACGATTAGGTATCTGAACATCCCTCCCTTGGGGAGGGCTTGGGTAGGCTTTCAAAGTAAGTGTCGAGCAGGTCCTGGGCAGCCACGAAGCTGGTCTTCTGTCCGGCGAGGACCGACTGCTCGGCGGCGGCGAGCCGGGCCTGAATCACCTTGTTGTTATAGAACGAGTTCTTCAGGTGCTCGTTGATGCTCTCGTACATCCAGTACTTGGCCTGCTCGTTGCGGCGGTAGTCGAAGTAGCCGTTATGCTTCACGAAGTCGATGTACTGGTAGATCATATCCCATATCTCCTTGATTCCCAAGCCGTAGAAACCGCTGTAGCAGAGCACCTTGGGCAGCCAGCCGCTCTCGGGCATCGGGAAGAAGTGGAGGGCGTTGCGGAAGTTGGTGGCAGCCATCTGGCAGCGGTCGACGTTGTCGCCGTCGCACTTGTTGATGACAATGCCGTCGCTGATTTCCATGATGCCGCGCTTGATGCCTTGCAGCTCGTCGCCAGTGCCGGCCACCTGGATGAGCAGGAAGAAGTCGACCATCGAGTGGCAGGCTGTCTCCGACTGTCCCACGCCGACCGTTTCGACGAAAATCTTGTCGAAGCCGGCGGCCTCGCAGAGGATGATGGTCTCGCGCGTCTTGCGGGCCACACCGCCTAAGGAGCCTGCCGACGGGCTGGGACGAATGAACGACGCGGGGTGCTGGGCGAGCTTCTCCATGCGCGTCTTGTCGCCGAGGATGCTGCCTTTGCTGCGCTCCGAGCTGGGGTCGATGGCGAGGACGGCCAGCTTGCCGCCGTGCTCCTTCAGCACGTGGATGCCAAACTCGTCGATGCTGGTCGACTTGCCGGCGCCGGGGACGCCGCTGATGCCCACGCGGATGCTGTTGCCGCTGTAGGGCAGACAGCGGTTGATGACCTCCTGCGCCTTGGCCTGGTGGTCGGGGTTGACACTCTCGATGAGTGTGACGGCCTGCGAGAGGATGGTGACGTCGCCACGGACGATGCCCTCCACCATCTCGCTGACGGAGAGCTCGCGGCGGCGGAAGCGTCCGCGCTGCAGGTAGGGGTTGACAATCGACTGTTGCTCGACGCCGCTGTTCACTTGCAGGCCGGCGTATTCGGCGCTATTTTCGGGATGGACAAGACCCACCCCCGGCCCCTCCCTGCGAGGGAGGGGAGTAGACACCTTGTTGGTAGTTTTGTTGTTATTTTCCATTTATTTTCTCTTATGGTAATTACTCCTCTCCCTTCAGGGAGGGGTTGGGGGTAGGTCTTATTGTGATGACGACCTTGGCCTGCTGCGGGTCGTTGGTAATCATCAGGACACGAGGAACCGTGCGGGCCTTCTTCAGGTCGGCGGCCACACCGGTTATCTTCAGCTTCGTCGACTCACCAGGCATCAGGCGGCTCTTGCCAAGCGTCACCTTCAGACCACGGGTGAACATCTGGAGCGACGTGATGTCGAGGCGCGACTTTCCGACGTTGCTCAGCACCACTTCGCCCGACTTCTTGGAGCGCCCGCCGAAGTCGAGCACCAACGTCGTGTCGGAGAGCATCAGCTGCGGCGCATTCTCAATCGCCTTGACGGGCGGCAGCAGTACTGCTGAGACGGCTATCTCGGTCTCGTTCTTCACCTTCTCGCCCAACTGCTGCGCCAGATAGACCGACGTCTGCGTGAGACCGTAGTCGTGAATCTTCTCCGAGTTCAGCGTGAAGACAATCTTCCCGTGGTGGCCGGGCGACAGTCGTTCGGGATAAGACTGTGCCGAGAGGTAGGGCGGCAGGTGCTGGATGTTGGGCTGCATGATGGTGGTGCCGTTGTTCATGACGCCCATCTCGAACTGTAGCTGTTCGCCGCGCTTCACGTTGTCGAACTCCAGGTAGTTCTTGTCGCTCAGCAGGTTGTTGAAGTCGTAGGGGTAGGAGCCGCTGTAGTCCTTCAGGTCGGCCAGCACGACGCCCGTCATCGTGATGTAGACGGGCTTCTTGGAGCCGTTCGAGATGATGGCGGCCTGCTTGTGGTAGTGGCCGAGCGTCCGGGCGTCGTAGGTCATCTTGATGGTGAACTTGTCGCCGATGCCTATTTCGCCCTTGGGGTATTCCACCTTAGTGCAGTTGCAGTCGGGCACGACGTCCTGGATGACCAGTCGGCGCAGTCCGCGGTTACGCATTTCGAAGGTTGCCGTCACAGGCATCTCGTAGCCCGTACGGCCCATGTCGACGGTAGCTTTCGTCACGGAGAGGCGCTGGGCACTGGCAGAGGTTGCTGCCAGTGCCAACAGCGCTGCAATCTTCAGTCTATTTGTCATTGTTTACTTTGAGAGTTTGTGAGTGTGTAGTGCCACGATACTCCGAGGCGTAGGCGCACTGCACGGTGCAGGTGCCCGTCTCGTACTGTCCGGCACGGTCAATATAGTATTCGGTCTCGACCACGTGCTTGCCCTTCGGCAGCTGGTCGAAGTAGTAGTTCGTCACGTTGTCGCGGGGTGTCGAGTAGTAGCCGCCGCGCCAGTTGTAGCCGCTCAGCTGGTTGATGGGCTCCATACAGGCGGCCCGCTTGTCCTGCAGCTGCACGAAGTCGAGGTCGCGCTCGCTCTGGATGGTCAGGCGCACCTTCACGCGGTCGCCGACCTTGGCTGTCGTCAGCGGCTTGCCATCCTCAGTCAGCAGTTCGCGACGGACGCTGACGCCGCTGGCCTGGTCGCGGATGTCGGCGGTGTTCTGCATGAACTGGGCGTAGACGGCACCCCAGCTGGTGCCCTCGCTCTGCTTCTCGGCAGTGAAGGTCTTCTCGCCCTGATAGGGCTTGGCTGTCTTCACGTAGCCGATGCCGGCTGTGGCCTTCGGTGTCTCGAGGGGCTGGTTGTCGAGTGACAGGCGGGTTATGGAGCTGGGGGATATGGGGAGAATGGGCATTATGGGGGTTGTGGGCTTCCTGGGGCCCATAAAGGCATACACGGCATCGATGCTGTTAATCGGCGTGTCCCAGGCCTGCGTGCGCTTCTCCTGCAGCAGCCAGCGGCGCATCTCGTCGAGCGTCTGCTGGTCACCGGGCGTCAGTCGCTGGATGGCCTCGATAGCAGCCACCTGAGTGGGTATGCGGTAGTCGCGCCACGAGTAGCCGGCACGCGGCGTGTCGTAGTAGCGGCCCATCTCCTCTTTATAGACGGTGTACTCCTTCAGACTCTTGATATAGGTCGGCGAGTCGAGAATGATGGCCGACATGGCCTTCTCGTAGATGGTCTGCCGCTTCGTCTCCTTCTTCAGCAGCTTGATGAGGTAGGCATTGGCCTCCCTGACATTGTTGGGCAGCTGCCGGCCGTCGAGCTTGCAGATGTAGAGCCACTGCAGGGCGGTGAAGCTGGGGAACGACTGCTTGTGGCCCTTCTTCTCCTCCTTCTTCATCTCCTGAACCAGTTCCACCATCTCCTTGCCGAGGAACTTCATCGCGCCCTTGAGCATGTCCTTGGTAGCTTCCTGCTCGCCCATCATCGTGTTCTGGCGAACCATCATCTCAGCAACGGAGATGGTCATATAGGTAGAGCCGGGCATACCGGGCCACCAGCTCCACGAGCCGTCGCCGAGCTGCAGTCTCTGGAGTTTGTCGAGGGCCGACTTCAGGCGCTGCTGCATCATGTTTTCGTCGAAGAAGTCGGCCAGTCGCTGGCGCTGCTCAGTCTCGCGGTCGGCATCGGCCACCCACGGGGTCTCGTTGAGCACGAGTTCCTTCAGATCCTGGTTCTTCTCAAGCTGGCTCTGCAGGGAAGTTTCGCTTCCTTGTTCCCGCTTCCACTGCTCAAATACGTTCTTGGCCTGCGGCACTTGGTCGATGATGTACTTGCCGATGCTGTTGGCATAGAGCGAAGCACTCTGGCAGATGGCGCAGTCGTCGTGGGGATGGCCGATGGCGGGCAGGGCCTGAATCATCAGCCATGCGGGGTTGTTGGTATATTCGATGGTGAGCTTAGCCCCCTCTACGGCCCCCGAGAGGGCTTCTGTACCTTGGGCTGGGAACAGCTGCGTCAAGTCGATGGTCGTCGTGCCCGGCTCATCCTGCGTGAACGGATAGGTCACGGTGACGCGCTCGCGGTTAGGCAGGATGGGCAGGTAGTGCTGCTCGCCGTCGCTGAACTTGTCGGTCGTGACCATCACCTTGCAGACGAGAAGCGATTCTTTGAACGTTGAACATTGAACGTTGAACGTGACGCTCGTGGTCTCGCCGGCTTTCACCGCAAACGGCGCCTTCTGCGTCAAGACGACCTTCTCGGTATCGGGGTCGGTGAGCGTCAGGTAGGCCGTACCGCTGAGGTCGCCCTCGCTGGTGTTGATGACGCGGGCCGAGATGGTGGCCTGGTCGCCCTCGCGCAGGAATCGCGGCATGTTGGGCTGCACCATCAGGTCCTTCTTGGCCACGGCCTCACCGTCTATTGTACCGTTGCAGAGGTCGGCGGTATGGGCCAGTCCCATGAAGCGCCACGTCGTCAGACTCTCGGGCAGGGTGAACTTCAGCGTCACCCGCCCAGTGGCGTCGGCTGTCAGCTGCGGATAGAAGAATGCTGTCTCCTGCAGGTTCTCGCGCAGCTGCACATCGGGCACGGGCGCGGCCTCGTCTTCACCTTTATCGTAGCCTGTCAGAGCCGACTGGTCGCTGCTCTGCTGGTAAGACTTGACAGCGTCAAGCCCGGCTATCCGGCCTTGCAGGGAGTTATCAACGTCTGCCGTACTATTAACCTCAGCTAACACAACCTCATTCAGCACCATCGGTGCCGCCTCGTCAACGGCCATCGCCGATTTGGCCAAAGCCCTGGCGCCGAGACCTGCTGCGCCAATCATCATTCTCCTCCTGGACATCCACGGTTTCGGGAAGAGCGACTCGTCGAACGTGCTGAAGTCGAGCGAAGGAGCCGCCAGGCGCGTCTGGTAGAGCGAACCGTTGAGGTGGAGACTGCCCCACGTGCCAAAGCCCCACCGTGAGCTGGGAAGGGGAATTGACAGCCAGGGGGCTAACCACCAACGATGAGCCGATATCTGGTCGAGGCTCTTGTCGTAGAGCGTGGCCATGAGCTGGGCATCGGCCGGAGTGCCGTCGGGCTTCGTTACCGTCAGTGCCCATTCCTCCTGCTGGCCTGGAGTCAGTCGGTCGCGGAAGGTCTGCCACTTCAGCGTCAGCCGCTTGTCGGGCAAGGGGCGCTCGATATAGGCCGTATGCGTGTAGCACTTGCCCTGCTTCATCCAGGCGAAGGTCAGCATCAGTCCGCTGCCGTATTCCTCCTTATAAGTCAGTTTGCGGTTAAGCAGCTCGTTGGAGCGGTCCACCGAGCCGCTCTCGATGATGGTGTTGCCGCTGAAGATGCTGTAGACAATGTGGACGTTCTGCGCCGACGAGCCCACCTGAATGGTGACGGGACTGCCGTCGCTGGGGAACCGGTTGTCCGACTGATAGAACCAGTCGTCGGTCTCGGCAGCGGGCCGCTTGTCGTCGAGCGAGAAGACCACGAAGTCCTCCTTCAGTGTGTCATCCGCACAGATGGCTTCCAGCTGATATTTGCCGCTCTTCAGACTGGGCAATTCAACGGGTGTGTTCGTCTTCACCGTCTGCCATTTGCCGTTGTCAATGCGGTATCTGACTTCGGCGTCGACATCGTTGCCGGCGGCATTGCGCAAGTGGAATTTCACTTTCTGCATCTGGTCGGAGCGCATCTGATCGGGCAGGTCGCAGATAAGTGCCGTCTTGCGGTTGCCGAGTGGCAGCGAGAGCTGTCCCTGGTGGGTCTCGCCCCCTTGGTCGGTCACATGAGCCAGGCATACAAAATCGTAGAACATCGGGAAGTCGGTCTTCGGCAGCACCATCGGCATCTTCACCGTAAACGTGCCGTCGCTGCCCGTTATGGCTTCGCCCTCGGCAACCGTCTCGTCGCCGGAAAACTTACCTATGGCACCGCTATTCCAGTAGCTCGAATAGCTCCACCACCAGAACGAACGGCGGCGTATGACCCGGTAGCTCACCTCGGCATCCTGCACGGGCACGCCGGCGTAGGAGCGGGCCGTCGCCTTGACCTCGATGGTGTCGCCGTCCTTGTAGTCCTCGGTCACCTTGTCAAACTCCACCTCGAATGTCGGGCGCTTGTACTCCTCTACGCGGAAGTGACAATTGCCGTTCCGGCTCTCAATCCAGAAGATGCCCGTGAGACCGTTGGTGGGCAGTGTGAACTCCGTAGCGCACGTACCATATTTGTCGGTGGTAAGTGTCTTGCTGGTCACGTCCTCACCGTTGGCATCCTGTAGTGTCAGCGTCACCTCACGGTTCTCCAGAACCTTCTGCTTGTAGCCGTCGATTACCTCGTAGTTGATGGCAGCCACGTGTACCGTCTGACCAGGCCGGTAGATGGCGCGGTCGGTGAACAGCTGCGTCTTCTCCATCTGACGATTGCTCGTGTAGAAGCCGTAGGTGCTGTATTCATTGGTCGGCGGACAGGTATTGTCCGTCCGTGTGAAGGCGTATACCTTCGTCGGGCGCTGGTCGCCATATTTGTAAGTGGCCTCGCCCTTGGCATCTGTCGTCAGCGTAGCCATCAGCCTGTCGCTGCGGCCATTGAGCCAGCCATACAACTCGATGGTGGCGCCGCTGACGGGCTGGCCCTCGGTGGCATCGACCACGACGTAGCGTATCTTGTCACCGGGCAGGGGAATCATCATCACCCTGACGTTGCTGACATAGTAGAGCTGACGGTCTCCCTTGGTCTCGGGGTTGCTCCGCAACTCGAGCATATAGACGCCGACGGGCAGTCCGGGCACCTCAATGGTGTCCTTGAACACGTCGTAGGCTTTCTTCCCTGAGTAATGGCGCGTCACCTGCAGCTCAGGCAACTCGGTCAGCAGCGGCTTCAGTTTCCTGTAGTCTGCGTCGTTGTTGGGATTGAGCTGGTTGTTGCCCTTGACCTTCACCCTGAAGATGTGCATCGTCAGCTGGTCAATGTTGCGGGCGCTGTTGATGGTCAGTTCCTGCGTCTTGTCGGGCAGCCCCACGCGCTTCTCTAATGTAGCGCTGAACATGCGGGTAGTCAGGTCGATCTGGGCATTGCGCAGGGCGTTGGTGCGCCCGTAGCCGTCCCAGCGCTTGATGGCCTGCTCGGTGTAGTTCCATTTCTGCTCGGCGGTGGCGTCGGTGTGCTCGTCCATATACTCATAGCGCTCAATGGCCAGCTCGGCAGCCTCGGGCAGGTCGCCGTAGATGTCGATGAGCGAGTCGATGGTATCGATGTAGGGCGCCTTGTCGTACTTCACGTCGCCCATCACCCGGTTCTGGCGGGCTATCTCCAGAGCCGTCATCATCGCAGCACGGCGCTTGCCGGCCTTGCTGTAGTAGTCGTGCAGGGGTTGGAAGTCTTCCAGTTCATAGCCGACGACGCTCAACATATCGTCGTCGAACAGCTTGCTGTCGCGCCCGATGGTGGTCAGCGGCTTGTAGTCGGCAGCCTTCACGGCGGCCAGTCGTTCACAGGTCTCGGCATCGAGCGTCACCGTCAGCTCTTCCTCTCTTTCCAACTGGCTGTTGTCATCGTAAATCTTCTTCAGCACGGTGGCATAGACGGCAGACAATGCTTTGTCGGTTGCCGCCCGGTAGCGCTGCTCCATCTGCTCGACTGCGGGCTGCAGCGAGTCGGAGGCAATATTTGCCATCGCCCGGCTGCCAGCCAGTTCGGCTGCCATCAGTTGTCCGTATTCGCCCTCCTTCTGGGCCTTTTTAACAATCTTCATCAGCACGTCGTACTGCGTGCGGGGCAGGTCCTTCTGCTCTGCCTCGTCCACCTGTTTCCACAGGGCCGAATATGTCTGTCCGAATAATGTCATACCAACCAATGTCAATAGAAATGCGAATACCGTTCTTCTCATTTTCTCTGATTTTTGTGAACACTACCTGCAAAGATAGTACTTTTTCCCGACACGCTGTCTCTTAGACGTATGAAAATATGAAACTTTAACGATTGAATTTTTGGCAGTTCCAGATTTTTGATTTACTTTTGCAATCTGAAACAATTCTAAGACAAACCCTACACGAACAACTATGGAACAACAGAAACGCTACGGACACTTCGACGACGCACACCGCGAATACGTCATCACCGACCCCAAGACCCCTTGGCCTTGGATTAACTACTTAGGCAACGAGGACTTCTTCTCGCTCATTTCCAATACCGCTGGCGGCTACAGCTTCTACAAGGACGCCAAGTTCCGCCGCATCACCCGCTACCGCTACAACAACGTGCCGATGGACAACGGGGGACGGTATTACTATATCAAAGAGGAAGCCTCCCCTACGGGGGGAGGTCTGGAGGGGGCTTGGAGTCCAGGCTGGAAACCCTGCAAGACGCCGCTCGACTTCTACGAGTGCCGTCACGGCATGGGCTATACCCGCATCACCGGCCGCAAGAACCTGGTGGAGGCCTCGGTGCTCTTCTTCGTGCCGCTGAAGACGTGGGCGGAAGTGCAGAAGCTGACGCTGACGAACCAGAGTCAGGAGGTAAAGAGGCTGAAGCTCTTCTCGTTCGAGGAGTGGTGCCTCTGGAATGCCGCCACCGACATGGAGAACTTCCAGCGCAACTTCTCCACCGGCGAGGTGGAGATAGAAGGAGCCCCCCTTTCGTCCCCCGAGGGGGACACAAATGTCCAACAAGGTAAAGAAGCCCCCTCGGGGGCAGTAGGGGGGGCCACCATCTACCACAAGACGGAATACCGCGAGCGCCGCAACCACTACGCCTTCTATCACGTGAACACCGAGATACAGGGCTTCGATACCGACCGTGAATCATTCGTCGGCCTCTACAGTGAGTTCAGCAATCCCGATGCCGTCGTGGAGGGCCGTCCACGCAACAGCCAAGCCCACGGCTGGAGCCCCATTGCCTCGCACTACATCGAGGTGACGCTGCAACCCGGCGAGAGCCGCGACTTCGTGTTCTTGTTAGGCTATGTGGAGAACGAGCAGGACAAGAAATTCTCGGCTCCGAAGGTCATCAACAAGGAGAAGGCTCATGCCCTCATCGCCCGCTTCGACACCACCGAGAAGGTGGATAAGGCTTTCGCCGAGCTGAATGCCTACTGGGATGCACTGCTTAATATATATAAGGTGAAGACCGGCAACCCGAAGCTCGACCGGATGGTGAACATCTGGAACCAGTACCAGTGTATGGTGACGTTCAACTTCTCGCGCTCGGCCTCGTTCTTTGAGAGCGGCATCGGCCGCGGCATGGGCTTCCGCGACTCCAACCAGGACCTCGTGGGCTTCGTCCACCAGATTCCGAGCCGTGCCCGCCAGCGCATCATCGACATCGCCTCTACCCAGTTCCCCGACGGCGGCTGCTACCACCAGTACCAGCCCCTGACCAAGCGCGGCAACAACGACATCGGCGGCGGCTTCAACGACGACCCCTGCTGGCTCATCTTCGGCACCGTGGCCTACATCAAGGAGACGGGCGACTTCACGATTCTCGACGAGTTGGTACCTTTCGATAACCAGCCCGGTACGGAGGTGACACTCTTTGAGCACCTGAAGGTCAGCCTCGACCACGTCATCAACAACCTCGGTCCTCACCTGCTGCCGCTCATCGGGCGTGCCGACTGGAACGACTGTCTGAACCTGAACTGCTTCTCGTGGGATCCCAACGAGAGTTTCCAGACCACCGAGAACGCCAGCGAGGGCACCAAGGCCGAGTCGCTGATGATTGCCGGTCTGTTCGTGGTGACGGGCAAGGAGTACGTAGCGCTTTGCAATAGAATTGCAAAGCACGAGGAAGGGGAACGGATGCAGCGCGCCGTCGACGCCATGATTGAGGCTGTGAAGAAGCACGGCTGGGATGGCGAGTGGTATCTGCGTGCATACGACTTCTATGGTAGGAAGATAGGCTCTAAGGAATGCGAAGAGGGCAAGATATTCATTGAGTCGCAGGGCTGGTGCACGATGGCTGAGATTGGTGCTGACGAGGGTATGGTGGCCAAGAGCCTCGACTCGTGCAAGAAGTACTTGGAGTGCGAGCACGGCATGGTGCTCAACAACCCCGCCTTCACGAAGTACATCTACGAGTACGGCGAGATTTCAAGCTATCCAGAGGGCTACAAGGAGAACGCCGGCATCTTCTGCCACAACAATCCGTGGGTCATCATCGGTGAGTGCATGGCCGGGCGCGGCAACGATGCCTGGAGCCACTACGCCAAGATTCTGCCTTCATACGTCGAGGAGAAATACCAGACGCTGCACAAGGTGGAGCCTTACGTCAACTGCCAGATGGTGGCCGGCAAGGACGCCTTCCGTCCCGGCGAGGGCAAGAACTCGTGGCTGACGGGCACCGCCGCCTGGATGTGGTACACCGTCTCGGAGTTCATCCTCGGCATCAAGCCCGACTACGACGGCATCCGCATCGACCCCTGTCTGCCCGAGACGGCCGGCGACTACACCATTCAGCGCAAGTTCCGCGATGCTGAGTACGACATTACCATCCGTCCCAACGGCTCGCAGAAAGGCGTCAAGCAGATTGTGCTCGACGGTTCCCCCGTCAAGGGCAACGTCATTCCCTACGCAGCTGGCAAGCACACTGTCGAGGTAACGATGTAGCGCTTAGACGCTTACATCGGCCTTGATGTGCGGCCACGGGTCGTAGCCCTCAAGCTGGAAGTCCTCGTACTGGAAGTCGAAGAGCAACTTCACGTCGGGGTTCAGCACCATCCGTGGCAGGGGGCGCGGCTCGCGAGTCAGTTGGAGGCGGGCCTGATCCAAGTGGTTCAGGTAGAGGTGGGTGTCGCCCGTTGTGTGTATGAAGTCGCCCACCTTGAAGCCCGTTACCTGGGCCATCATCATGAGCAGCAGAGCATACGAGGCGATGTTGAACGGCACGCCGAGGAACGTGTCGGCCGAGCGCTGGTAGAGTTGCAGCGACAGCCGTCCGTCGGCCACGTAGAACTGGAAGATGGTGTGACACGGAGGCAGCGCCATCTCGTTGACTTCGGCCACGTTCCACGCCGAGACTATCATCCGTCGCGAGTTGGGGTTCGTCTTTAGCTGGTCGAGCACGTACTGTATCTGGTCGATGGTGCCGCCCTTGTAGTCGGGCCATGAGCGCCACTGGTGACCGTAAACTGGTCCAAGTTCCCCGTTCTCGTCGGCCCACTCGTTCCAGATGCGCACGCCGTGATCCTGCAGGTAGCGCACGTTGGTATCGCCCTTGAGAAACCACAGCAGTTCGTAGATGATTGACTTCAGGTGCAGTTTCTTCGTCGTCAGCAGGGGAAATCCGTCTGCCAAGTTATAGCGCGACTGCGTCCCGAAGATGCTGATGGTGCCTGTTCCCGTGCGGTCGCCCTTCTGGGTGCCCTCGGTCAGGATGCGGTTAAGAATATCCAGATACTGTTTCATTTGGACGTCTGGTTTTATAGCGCTTTGATTCGTTCGACAGGAAGGCCTGTTATTTCGGCAATTTGGTCTATCGACAAATTCATAGTCTTCAGATGAGCTACTGTTTGCAGTAATTTGGCCTTGGCCTCATCTGCCTGAGCCTTGGCCTCATCTGCCTGAGCCTTGGCCTCATCTGCCTGAGCCTTGGCCTCATCTGCCTGAGCCCTGGCCTCATCTGCCTGAACCTTGGCCTCATCTGCCTGAGCCTTGGCCTCATCTGCCTGAGCCTTGGCTTTCACTACTTTAGCCTCGGCCACCAGGACTTCAGCCTCAGCCGCCTCAATCCTTTTCTTAAAATCCTCCTGCTCTTGCTTACGGGCATATTCCAAAGTCTTAGCCACAGAGATATTATCCCAGAACTTGTCATAGGCCCGCATTTCAGCAGGAGTATAGGCAGCCTCCTCAACGATTTTCAACGCTTGGCTAACCTCTGGATTCTCCAGCAGCTCGGCAGGGACTTCACGCGTCTTAGCATTTATTTCTGTTAGAAAACGTAACCAGAGTACCTGCATTTTCTTTTCTGTCATTGACTGCGGGCGGAACTTGGGCAACTCGATAAAGACTAGTTGTAACCCGTCGATTACCTCACCTGAATTCTGCTGATGAACCAATTGATAGTGATGATAATACCCTTCAGTATCAACGTTCATCTGGGCATTGACAAAATTCAGAGCATAGACAGGCTGCAAGAGTTGATAAGCCTCGCCAGACTCCGACTGAGCCACGTATGCTTTCGACGCATTTAGTAGGACGCGTTTCTTGAACGACTCTGTCCAGGTCATCTGCATCTCGACGATAAATTCTCGTTGTTTGTTGTCACGGCAGCAAACATCAACAATACTATCCTTTTCAACCTGTGTCCGCTTGGGAATCTTCTCGGTGGGCCAGTATTCTATGCTCTCCACGCACTCGTCCTCCTTCAAAGGCAAAAGAGCGTTTAGCAGACTGATGACGAGATTCTTATGCTCGCCGAATATCTTCTTGAAAGTCAGGTCGGCTTTCGGGTCTAAATACTTTCCCATATTCGTAATGCTTTAGGAATAATGGTGCAAAGATAATGATAATAATCCAAATGGCCAAACATAATTGCAAATTTATAGCGGTCGATGAATATATTTGCAGAAATAAGAATCGTCTACTATCTTCTCGACAATACGGGCTCATAATCATGTGGTACGTATGTCGTCCTAATACGCCACTCTTTGGGATACTGGTTGTTGGCCCGCGAGCCGATGTTTTTCGCCGTGCCTAAAGGATAGCCGAGGAAACTGACAATGACGATGCCGCGTGGCGTGTCCTCAGGTAGTACGAGAGCTTCGCCCCGGAGGTAGGCGATGGCTTGAGGGTAGGTCAGCTCCACGCTTGGCAACGTTTCATTTTGCCCGGGGTAAACTGGGCGTTTGTTCGGGGTAAACTGGGCGTTTGCCCGGAGCAAACTCTTTGCCTCCTTTTGGGGCGCGTTCCGAGTCTCGCCTGCCTTGCGCAAGACCGCCATAAATAGTCCCTCTGAGCGAGTGAAGCCTGGGATGAAGCGGTAGACGGGCAGGTCGAAGCCCGGGAGCAGCGAACCGGTAATGTACCACTCGGCTCTGACGCTGACAGGCAGGACTTCGGCTCCGAACTCCTCGCAGATCCAGCGGACGTTCTCCTCGTTCTCCTTCGTGTTGAAGGTGCATGTGCTGTAGACGAGCAGTCCGCCGTCGTTGAGGCACGACCAGGCGTCGCTGACGATGTCGCGCTGCAGCTGCCAGCACCGCTCCACGTTCTGCTGGCTCCATTCGCGGATAGTGGCTTCGTCCTTGCGGAACATGCCCTCGCCCGAGCAGGGAACGTCGCAGAGGATAACGTCGAAGCGTAACTTCGACTTGCGGTAGAACTCGGGGTATTGGTTGGTGACTATATGGTTTGCAAAGCCCCACTTCGCGGCGTTCTCAGCCAGAATGCTCGCCCGCTGGCGTATCGGCTCGTTACTATAGAGCGTGCTGCCTTCGGGCAGGGCCGCCGCCATCAGCGTTGACTTGCCGCCAGGAGCAGCACAGAGGTCAAGCGCCATTAGCGGCTGCTGAGGAAGGTGCTGGCGCAATACCTCGTCGAGAAACATCGACGCAGCCTCCTGCACGTAGTAGCAGCCGGCGTGCAAAAGCGGGTCCATCGTGAAGTTGGGGCGGCTGGGCAGGTAGTAGCCATTGCGGCACCAGGGGACTGGCTCGCCGCCCACTACCGGCCATTCGCTGCTGTCAACCTTCAGCGGATTGAGTCTGATGCTGACGGGGACATCCTCGTCGAACGATTTCAGATAACGCTGAAACCGCTCTTCACCCATCGTTTCGCGGGTGTTCCTTATAAATTCCTCCGGCAATTGCATCTTTTTTTCCGCTATTCGGGTGCAAAATTAAAAAAAAACTGCGAACTTTGCAACAATTTCCAGCTTTGTTACGTCTAACGTCCAAAGAAACAACAAAAAGGAGACAGAATTATGAAAAAGTATCTGATTGCAATAACAATGCTGCTGACCTTCGCAATGGGGCAGACGGCAACGGCTCAGAGTAAGAGTCCGAAAGCCACCGAAGAGCTGGTCGACTCTACCAAGAAGGGCGACGCTCTGGAGGCATATAGTGACACCACAAACGTGGCATACGACTCGACGGTGGTCAGCCGTCACCACCGCATCGGTGGCTACGTCGACGGCAGTGGCATCGTCAACGACATCTTCGGCAACATCGGTGTCGAGGGAATGATGGGCATGACGTTCGTCCTGATGGTGCTGGTCATCATCTTTGTGATAGCGCCAGTCATCATTCTGGCCCTGCTCTTCTTTTTCCTCTATAAGAACCGGAAGCAGAAGATGAAAATGGCGGAGATGGCCATGAAGCAGGGGCAGCCCATTCCCGACGAATTGCTCGTTGACCACAAGGAGACTGACGATGAACTGTGGCAGAAGGGACTGCGCCAGACGTTCCTCGGCGTCGGACTGCTGGCCTTCTTCGGCTATGTCGGCAGCACGCTGGGCATCGGCGTCGGCATTCTGGTGACGGTCATCGGACTGGGCAAGCTGGCGATTGTGAAGACATCCAAGAATCATTAATCATTAAAACATACATAGACTATGGAAAAGAAACTGATGCGCTCTGACGACAAAGTATTTGCAGGAGTATGTGGCGGACTGGCCGAGTATTTCGACTTCGACCCCGTTCTGGTACGCGTGGCTTACGCCTTCCTCACCATTTTCACGGCCTTCTGCGGCGTGCTGCTCTACATCGTGCTGTGGATTGTGATGCCCGAGAAGCAGAAACTATAAGCTATTCCGGTGGGACGGCTCAACGACATCTCTCTCGCTACGCAGGTGGCGGTATTCGGCAACAAGCGGGCTTTCGACCAGCTGATGCGCGAATATCAGTCGCCTGTTCGCCGGTTCTTCCTGAGCCAGACGCTGGGCGACGAGATGCTGAGCGACGACCTGGCACAGGATACGTTCGTCAAAGCCTATACCCACATCTCGCAGTATCGCGGCACGTCGAGCTTCCTGACGTGGCTCACGCGGATAGCCTATAACGTGTGGTACGACCACTGCAGAAGCGCGAAGCCCGAAGTGGGGAGTGAACAGCTGAAAGTGAATACTCTTTTCACTTCACAGTCTTCGCTGCAAATGGACCTCTACAACGCCCTTGCCCAGCTTCGTGACGAGGAGCGTACGTGTATCACCCTGCAGCTCGTTGACGGCTATGCCATCGACGAGATTGCCGGGATAACGAAGATGCCGGCGGGGACGGTGAAGTCTCACCTGAAGCGCGGCAAGGAAAAGATGGCTAACTACTTAAGACAGAATGGATATGACAGATAACGAACTTCTGGAACAACTGTTCCAGCCGATGAAGGAAATGCAGCTGGCCGACGACGGATTTACCGACCGCGTGATGAAGCAGCTGCCGCAGCGCGACGTCTGGCGCCTCAGCCGTCTGTGGACGGTGTTCTGCGTCGTCGTGGCGGTGGTGCTGTTTGTACTGCTAAGAGGTTGGGAAATCATCGCTCACGGTTTGCTGATGTTTGCCAACACGCCGCCCACGTCGCAGCAGATGCTGACGTTTGCGGTCTCTGTAGGAATCGTGGGACTGCTGGCACTCGGCGAGGTGGTCAGCCGTGTGCGTTGCGGAGCGTTTTAGAACCAGTCGTCTTCGGCCTTAGTGTCCGAATCTTCTTCCGTCGTAGCCCTTGGCTTCGGCGGATTCTTTAGTTTACCTTCCTCGTCGAACATGCCGTAGGTAGTGCGCAGCACGATGAACTCCGTACGACGGTTCATCTGGTTGCACGCCTCCTGCTGCTCCTCGTCCTTCAGAGCCTTGACGAAGTCCTCGGTCAGCACGTCGCCCTCCTTCAGGAAAGGGTACTTGCTGGCCACTTTGCGCCTGATGGTCTTCGGCTTGTCCTCGCCGTAGCCCTTCGGCGTCAGTCGGTCGGCGGCAATGCCGTGGGCTATGAGGTAGTTGACCACCGACTCAGCGCGGCGCTGCGACAGCCGTTCGTTGTACTGGTTCGAGCCCTTGTAATCGGTATGGGCCGACAGCTCAATGGTGACGTGCGGGTTGTCGTTCAGCAGCTTGACCAACTGGTCAAGGGCGGTAGCCGACTCAGGCCGCAGCGTAGCCTTGTCGAAGTCGTAGAAGATGTTCTCAATAAGTACCGGTGCCGAGATGTTGGCCAGCGGGAACTGCAACACATACTCGTTCGAGACGGTAGCCGTATCGACGCGCAGTTCCTCCTTGTGGTTCAGGTAGCCCTTGCAGGTGCCGAGCAGCACGTAGTCGACGCCCGTCTGAATCTCCTGTGTGAACGATCCGTCGCCCTTGACGCTCAGCTTCTGGTTGGTGCCGTCGTTGCCCACCAGGTAGACCTGGCCGGCGGGCAGTTCATAGCCGTCCATCTCGTAGACCCAGCCCTTGACGGTCAGCATCACCTCCGACTTCGAGAACGAGTAGATGTGGTCCCAGCCGCGGGCGTCGCCCCGGTTGCTTGAGAAGTAGCCTTGGTTGCGCAGACCCTCGAACGTCAGTCCAAAGTCGTCGCCCTGAGAGTTCAGCGGGTAGTCGGGATGTTCTATCGTATAAGCCTCCCCTACGGCCCCCGAGGGGGCTTCATTACTTTGCGGGACGGCAATGAACACATCGAGTCCGCCGAGGCCCGGGTGGCCGTCGGACGAGAAGTAGAGGTCGCCGTTGGGACGGAACGTTGGGAACATCTCGTTGCCCGACGTATTGATGGGCGCTCCGAGGTTCTCAACAGGGCCTGTGCCCGACTGCGTCAGCTCACAGCGCCAGATGTCGTAGCCGCCCATGCCGCCGGGCATGTTGCTGACGAAGTAGAGCCACAGCCCGTCGGGCGACACGGCGGGGTGGGCAAAGGTCGACAGCGTGTCCTTGGCCACGACCACCTCCGTCGGCTTGCTCCACGAGGCATCGCTGCGCTGCGACTTGACGATGGTGGCATAGCGCGGGTAGTCGGGGTCGGTCTTACAGAGCGTCAGGTACATCGTCCGGCCGTCGGGGCTGAAGCAGCAAGCACCCTCGTCGAAGGCCGAGTTCAGTTCCGAGTCGATGGTCTGTGGCTTGCCCCACTTGCCCTTGTCATCCTTCTGTGCAAAGAAGATGTCGCCGTTCTTCGTGCCGGTGATGCCGCTCAGCTCGTCGCCCTGCGCCTGGTTGCGCGTCGAGGTGAAGTAGAGCTGGTCGTCAGCATCGCCGCAGAGCATGGGCGAGTAGTCGGCACGGCGCGAGTTGAACAGCTCCTCGCGCTTCACCGCGTATTTCGAATCTTTCTTCTTCAGTTCAGGTGCCGCTTTGGCAGCTTTCAGTCCCTCGCGGGCTAATACGAGGTAGGGGCTGTCGGTATACTGCAGACTGTCGATGGCCGTCTGGAAACTCTTGGCAGCGCCCTTGTAGTCGCCGTTCTTCATCAGCAGCTGGCCCATGAAGTATTGCGTCAGCGAGTCCTGCTGCTTGTAGCGCACGGCGTTGTTGTAGGCGGCCACGGCGCGTTGCGTGTTGTTGATGCGGCGGTAGCAGTCGGCCATCTTCATGGCCCGCTGTCCGCGCAGCTTGCGCTCCTTCGTCGGCGTTTGGGCGTAGGCTTTCTTGTATTGTGCGGCGGCGTCGTAGTATTCGCCAAGGGCATAGAACTTGTCGCCCTTCTTGATAGCCATATCGGCACCGCACCCCACAAGGAGCACGGCGACTGCCAGTATATATGATATGGTATTGAGCCTATGCATTCCATACTATAACGTCGTACTGGCCGTTTTTATTGCTTTTCTGTAAAAAAAAGGACTATTGACAAAGAATTTTGGTGTTTTACTTGGTAGTTATGTTCTTTTTTCCTATTTTTGCAAGCGAATTGCCAACCAACGGCCTATACGGAAAGATAGTTTCATCTACAGAGTCTTCGACCTCTACTACGACGGTTTCAAGAACATGAAACTGGGGCGTACGCTGTGGGCCATTATCCTCATCAAGCTCTTCATCATCTTTGCCGTCCTGAAAGTGTTCTTCTTCCCC
>JAFPVW010000152.1 GCA_017395215.1 Prevotella sp.
AACACGAATACAAGCCACTGACAATCAGTGTGTTGTGTAATTTTTTCTAAATTCCTGAGGTGGAAAGGAACATGCGAAAACCTCTTGAATTTGTAAAAATTTAACAGTGTCTCATGCCGTTTTCAACTGCACAGGTCGAAATATTTCACTTTTCACTTTTCACTTCTCACTTTTTTTTCGTACCTTTGCACCCGAAAGAAAGATACTATGGTTGAAATACGCAAGGTTACTACTAAAAGGGAGCTGAAGCAGTTCATACAGTTCTACTACGACCTATACCGCAATTGCGAACAGGCCGTTCCCTATCTGTTCTTCGACGAGATGGCCACACTTCGCCGCGACAAGAACCCGTCGTTTGAGTGCTGTGAGGCCGACTACTTCCTGGCCGACAAGGGCGGTCGCGTGGCAGGCCGGGTGGCTGCCATTATCAACCGCCGCGCCAACGAGAAGTGGAAGGTCAACCAGGTGCGCTTCGGCTGGTTCGACTTCATCGACGACACGGAGGTGAGCACGGCGCTGCTGCAGGCCGTCGAGCAGTGGGGGCGCGAGCGGGGCATGACCGAGATGGCCGGTCCGCTGGGCTTTATCGATACCGACCGCGAGGGTATGCTCGTTGAGGGCTTCGGGGAACTGTCGACCATGTATGTCAACTATAACTATCCCTACTACGCCAGCCATATTGAGCACTACGGCGGCTTTAAGAAAGACAACGACTACGTGGAGTATAAGGTCAGGATACCGCAGGACGAAAACTATAAGTTCCACCGCGTGGCCGAGATGGTGAAGCAGCGCTACGGGCTGAGGGTGCATAAGTTCACCCGCCACGAGTTGGTGAAGGAGGGCTACGGGCGCGAGGTGTTCCACCTGCTGAATGCCACCTACAAGGACTTGTACGGGTTTAGCCAGTTGTCGTCGCAGCAGATAGACAAGCTGGTGAACGACTACATCAAGATTGCCGACCTGAACCTGGTGACGGCCATCATGGACGGCGACCGCATGATAGGCTTCGGCATCACCTTCCCGTCGTTCAGCCGTGCGCTGCAGCATACGCGCGACGGGCGGCTGCTGCCCTTCGGCTGGTGGCATATACTGAATACGCTGAAGAGGCACAAGACCGACACCGTCGACCTGCTGCTGATAGGCGTGCTGCCAGAGTATCGGTCGAAGGGTGCCAATGCGCTGATTTTCGACGACCTTATCCACCAGTTCCAGCGCTACGGCTTCGTCTGGGCCGACGCCATGCCGCAGATGGAGAGCAACGAGGCCGTGCGTGCACAATGGCAATACTTAGATAGCGAAATCCACCGCCGACACCGCTGTTTCCGCAAGCAGCTCTAACGCTATGTGGCGCAAGAACCGCTTTTTCCAGTCGGCTCCCTTGGCCATGCCAGGGGTGCTGTTCGTTGTGGGCGTCGTCTTGGGCGACTGCATGGGCACTGTCGGCCTGTGGTGGCTGCTGTTGGGCGCAGCTTTGGTGATTGTCGGCATCTGCCGGCGCAAGCCGCTGCTGCAGTCAGCAGCTCTGCTGTTGGCTATGGCGTCGCTCGGCGGCGTGCGCTCGTCGTCGGTGCGCCAGTCGCACGACCGGGTGGCTTGGCCCGACGGCTTTGTCCGTTATGAGGCCGTCGTCGTTTCGGAGGTGACGGAGAAGCCGAAGACGATGGCGGCGGATATCGTCACCGCCCAAGGCGGGAAGAAGCTGAAGTGCTACGTGGCCAAGGACGACCGCAGCCGGCGTCTGAGGATTGGTGACCGCCTGCTGCTGACATCGCGCATAGAACGGAACGGCGACTGGCGGCGCGGCTCGTTCGACTACCGCCGCTATCAGGAGGTCCACGGCTTCGCGGGGCGCACCTATGTCAGGACTGCCGACTGGCAGTTGCTGCCTCACTCCGATGAGGGGCTGACGTGGCTGCAACGGCTGAGGCTGGCGTTCCTGAACTACCGCCACACACTGCTGGAACGCTACCGGCAGATGGGGGCGGGCGACGAGGAGTATGCCGTCGTGGCAGCGATGACGCTGGGCGACAAGTCGGCCATGAGCAGCGAGCTGCGCGATGTCTATGCCGTCAGCGGTGCCTCCCACGTGCTGGCGCTCAGCGGTCTGCATTTGGGCATTATCTATATGGTGCTGTCGCTGCTGGTTGTGAACCGCCGGTTCCGCCTGCTGTCGCAGGTGCTTGCCGTCGCGGCTATCTGGGCGTTCGCCCTGTTGGTCGGACTGCCGGCCAGCGTGGTGCGCGCCGCCCTGATGATCAGCACTTACGCACTGCTGTCGGCGATTGGCCGCCAGCGGATGTCGGTCAATGCGCTGGCGCTGGCAGCCATCTGTATTCTCATGGTCAGTCCAGACAGCCTCTTCGACGTTGGTTTCCAGATGTCGTTCCTCGCCATGCTGGCCATTCTGGTGCTGCAGCCGCTTTTCGAGCGCGTGGTGCAGCGCGAGTGGCTGCTCGACCGGCCTGTGGTGCGCTGGCTCTGGGGACTGACGACGGTTTCCTTGGCGGCGCAGGTGGGCGTGGCACCGCTCGTTGCCTATTACTTCGGCCGCTTCTCCACCTATTTTCTGCTGACCAACTTGATTGTCATCCCGTCGGCCACGCTCATCCTCTGTCTCGCCCCGGTGGCGCTGTTGCTTCCCGTTGTGGGTACGGTGCTGTTCAGGGTGGTGGGGTGGCTCAACGCCGTCCTCTCGTTCATCGCCGAACGCCTGCCCTATGCCAGCATCGAAGGTCTGCGCCCCTCGGTTTTGCAGACGGTGCTCGTCTACGTCATCATTGTTTCCACCTATTTAATTATAATAAGGTATGATAAGTCTGCCTGATCTTCTGCTCCTGTCCGTAGCATTGGCCATGGACTGTTTCACGGTAAGTACGATGAGTGGTGTCATCCTGCGCCGCGCAACCTGTGGCGCCATCCTGCGGATGGCTATGCTCTTTGGGCTGTTTCAGGCCCTTATGCCACTTATTGGGTGGCTTGGTACGGCTCATTTCAGTCATTATTTGGAGGCCGTCGACCATTGGATAGCCTTCGGCCTGCTGGCGTTCATTGGCGGCAAGATGATATGGGAGACGTTCAATGGCGACGAGGAGCACCAGACATTCAACCCCCTGTCGCTGCGCACTCAGTTACTCCTGGCGGTGGCTACGAGCATCGACGCTTTGGCTGTCGGCATCTCGATGGCCTGTCTGGGCTACGACCGCATCGGGGAGCTGACGGTGCCCCTGCTGCTGATAGGCTCTGTCTCGATGCTGCTCAGTCGGGTGGGTTATTGGCTGGGGGTTCGCTTCGGCCGTGCCATCGCCCAACGGCTTAAGCCGGGTTTGTTGGGCGGTCTGGTTCTGCTGTTTATTGGCATAAAAGTACTGATTTCCCATCTTTTCAGTTAAAAAATATTCATAGACGAGCGTTATTACCATTTTTTTTGTATCTTTGCCAACGGTTTAACAATCAAATTGTAGTAATATGAAAAAAGTAAATGTAAAGGTTGCTGCCTTCATGATGGCAGGCGCAATGTTGTGCAGTTCGTGCTTTGTCGGTAAGTTCGCCCTCTTCAACAGCTATGCCAAGTGGCAAACCAACATGACAAGCAGTAAGTTCTTAAATGCTATCGTGGGCTTCATCATTGGCCCGATTGTCGGCAGCGTTTGTCTGTTCGTTGACTCGCTCGTGCTCAACACCATTGAATTCTGGAGCGGTTCTAATCCCATGCATGCCAACATCGGCAAAACTCAGCAGGTGATGGGCAGCGACGGCCGTTACTATGCTGTGACCACCTTGGAGAACGGCTATGAGATTAAGGCTCCTACGGGTGAGATGAGCTATTTCAACTACGACAAGAAGAAGGATTCCTGGTCGTTGACACAGAACGGTCAGACCCGCGAGCTGTTCCGCTTCAATCAGGATGGAACCATCACAACTGTATTGCCTGAGGGCGAGCAGCTGACCGTTACTCCCAATGAGAATGGCCTCTACCAAGTGCGTATGGCCATGGGCGACGGCAATTTCTTCGCTATGCGCTAAACAGCGACACGCCACCTCGCATGGATGCCTCAGGGTACAGGGTCGTAGCCTGAGCCTCCCCAAGGATGGCAGCGCAGGATGCGGCGTATGGCGAGGTAAAGACCCTTCACGGGACCGTGCTTCAGAATTGCCTGACGGGCATATTCTGAGCACGTCGGTGTGAAGCGGCAAGAGGGCGGTGTATAGGGACTGATGCAAGTCTGGTAGAAACGGATGGGCAGCACCAGCAACCACGACAGGAGGCGTGCTATCTGTTTCATACTGTCTCTGCAATACGGCCGACCAGTCTCTCTACTTGTCGGGCAACCGTCTCTGAGGTTGCCTGTCGGTCGGAAATCCAAATAAAAGCTATCAGCAGCGTCTCGTCGTCGGCAATGGCGTCGAAAAGGGGTTGCTTTGTGTGGCGGTAGGCTTCGCGCACCTGCCGCTTGATGCGGTTGCGGTCGACAGCGTGCTTGAAGCGCTTCTTGGAAACACTGATAAGTATCTGTACGGGAACGTTGGTCTGACTGCGCGGCACCTTCCTGAAAACGGCTCTCAGCGGAAATGCAGACATGGCCGTACTGCCGCTGCCGAAGAGCGTCTCTATCAGTCGGGTGCTGACAATGTGCTCGCGTTTCTTAAACTGGGCGTTCAATGTTGGTGACGTTCTGGCGTTCAGTCGTCAAGCATAATAAGATAGTGCTGCAGCGCACCGGTCATAGAGGGATACTTCTCGTTAGGAGCTTCAATATCCAGTCGGAGTCCGGCTTCCTTGGCGGCCTTGGCCGTAGAGGGACCAAAGGTGGCAATGGCAATATCGCCCTGCTTGAAGTCGGGGAAGTTCTTGGTCAAGGCCTCGATGCCTGAAGGGCTGAAGAAAATCAGCATGTCGTAATCGAAGTTCTTAACCTCCTCGGGGGTGAAGTCGTTGCTGACGGTCTTATACATGACAACCTCCTTATGGTTCAGCTTCTTCGAGTCAAGAAGCTGGGTAAGCGAGTCGTTGTGGACATCGCTCATGGGAACGAGGTACTTCTCGGTCTTGTGCTTAATCATGGTTGGCAGCAGGTCGTCTACGCGGCCGGTAGTGCCGAAGAAGACCTTGCGCTTTCTGTACTGCACATATTTCTGAATATACAGGGCGATGGTCTCCGTGACACAGAAGTATTTCATGTCCTCAGGAATATTGACGCGCAGTTCCTTGGCCAGGGTAAAGAAATGATCAATAGCGTGACGCGATGTGAAAACAATGGCAGTATAGTCGAGAATGCTGACTTTCTGCGTACGAAATTCCTTGGCCGACATGCCTTCCACCTTAATAAACGGGCGGAAAATCAATTCTACGTCGAACTTGCTGGCGATGTCGTAATAAGGCGACTTCTCACTTGCGGGTTTTGGCTGTGAAACCAGAATCTTCTTAATCATTTCGCTTTGTGTCCTAAAAATTTACTTTTAATTGGTCGGTAATCATCACCAAAATGCCGGCGAGCGACAATAGAGGTATGATTTCGAGGGCACAAAGGTACAAAATAATTTGCAGAAAATCACTAATTTGCCGGAAAAAGATAACTCGGCACTTGTAAATTGTCAATATTTTGGTTAAAATAAGGACGAAAATAAAATAATATACGACATTTTGCATCGGAAGGTTGAAGTACACTTGCAAAATGACAGCGGGGAAAAGAGCGATGCCTTCGAGGGCGGTTATGAACGTCAGCGTCCACGTCCATTGTTTACTTTTTTTACTTCTGAAGAAGATGAGGTTCACCACTTTGTAGATGATAATCTTGAAGATGAAGTAGGCAATGAACACACCGAAGAATATTCCAATGAGTTCATAGGGTGCATCAAGCACAAAGGTGTCAGCAACATAGTGGGTGATATAGAAATAGTAAGTGATGGCCAGCAGCAGACAGGTCTGTATGCTGAGGAAAATATGAAACGGGAACTTCTCGCTTGATGCGCTTGAAGATGTTTTATCGGTCCGGGGTATGTAGAAAAAGTCCTTCAGCTGGTGGAGTATGGCTTGGCGCGAGTAGGCAAAGGCCGTAACGGCCAGCACAAAGCAGAAGAGGAGCATGCACGTAATGGCATCGTCACCACGGACAGTGTAGGGCACTGGGTCGCCAGCGATGCCCGGGCGTCCGCCGGTCAGCTCCGGGTGGAGCAGTGAGTCGTTGGCGAAGAACGACTCGCGGTAGTACTGGGGCAGACTGACGTCCTTCAGTGAGCGTCCTGCGTCGTGACCGGGCAGGTGGAGGGTATCGGGGCGGTCGCTGTAGTGTATCTTGCCTGGCTTGAACCATGCCTGAATAGCGGAGTCCTGCTGGGCGGGCGTAGCGTCTTTAGGCAGCATCCGCAACACCTGGTAGGGTGTCTGCGGACGTGCCGTTTTGTGTACGACAGTATCGGCAACGCCCGCCGACACCGTGTGTTCGCTTACTATGGAATCTTGCTGTAGAAACATTTACAGGCCAAACTCCCGTTTGATGTCATCGACGCGGTCGAGCTTCTCCCAGGTAAAGAGTTCCACATCAATCTCACAGGTTTCGTGATAGTTGCTGGTGAACTTCTTCCTGATGGTTTCGTTCTTGCGGCCCATGTGGCCGTAGGCAGCGGTTTCCAGATACATTGGCTGGCGCAGCTTCAGCGAGCGTTCAATGGCTTTGGGGCGCAGGTCGAACAGCTGCTCAATCTTCTTGGCAATCTCGCCGTCGGTCATCTGCACCCGCGAGCGTCCGTAGGTGTTGACGTAGATGTTCATGGGCTTGGCTACGCCGATGGCGTAGCTGATCTGCACCAGAATCTCGTCGCTGACGCCGGCAGCCACCAAGTTCTTGGCGATGTGGCGGGCTGCGTAGGCTGCAGAGCGGTCGACCTTCGAGGAGTCCTTGCCCGAGAAGGCACCGCCGCCGTGGGCGCCCTTGCCGCCATAGGTATCGACAATAATCTTGCGGCCCGTCAGGCCGGTGTCACCGTGGGGACCGCCGATGACGAACTTGCCCGTCGGATTGACGAAGAGCTTGATGCCTGGGGCGTTGAGATTCTCTTCCGTAGGGTTGACGTTGTAGATGTCAGAGTCGAAGAGGTCGAGCACTTTCTGCGAGTGTATCTGCTGCTTCACCCTCGGGATGAGGATGTTGATGACATCGTCCTTGATGCGGTCCAGCATCGCTTTG
Source organism: Prevotella sp. (assembly GCA_017395215.1). Taxonomy (GTDB): domain Bacteria; phylum Bacteroidota; class Bacteroidia; order Bacteroidales; family Bacteroidaceae; genus Prevotella. The sequence goes on from JAFPVW010000152.1 coordinate 7,185, forward strand.
TCCTCATCGAACTCGTCGTGCTGTGTCGAGACCACGATGGTGTCGATGCGCTCGGGGATGCCTTCGTCCGAGTACTGCACCGTTACCTGGCTCTTGGCGTCGGGGCGCAGGTAGGTCATTACCTTGCCCTCCTTGCGGATGTCGGCAAGGGTGCGCATGATGAGGTGGGCCAAGTCGAGCGTGACGGGCATGTAGTTTTCCGTCTCGTTGGTGGCGTAGCCGAACATCATGCCTTGGTCGCCGGCGCCCTGCTCTTCTTCTTCCTCGCGGTCAACGCCTCGGTTGATGTCCTGGCTCTGCTCGTGGATGGCGCTGAGTATGCCGCACGAGTTGCCGTCGAATTGGTATTCAGCCTTTGTATAGCCAATCTTATTGATGGTTTTGCGTGCTATGGTCTGCAGATCGATGTATACATCGCTGCTGACTTCGCCCATGAGCACCACCTGACCGGTCGTGACAAACGACTCGCAGGCCACGCGGGCCTTCGAGTCGTATGCCAGGAACTGGTCGAGAATGGCGTCACTTATCTGGTCGGCCACCTTGTCGGGATGGCCCTCACTTACTGATTCTGATGAAAACAGATAACTCATATTTGTTTGCTTTTCTGCTATGAAAACTTTTTTATGTACGATTTCCAGCTGCAAAGGTACACTTTTTTTATGAATGCCGATGGCAGTTTGACATTTTTTTTGCACGACGAGGCGATTTTGTAACTACTCAGTTCACCACCTGGCCCTGCCCTGAGCGAAACGGGAAATAACATTTTCATCCCTCCGCTACAGATTCACCTGAAAATAGTTACCTTTGCACTGGCAAGTAAGTAGGCCATAATTGGCAATTGTCTTTCGAGACCAATATTCAGTTTGGTTCCGTATGCCCGTAGAGTGATAATTGGTCGCAGGAGACCTTATAGGAGAGTACACAGCTTTAGGAGCATCGGACTTGCCGTTTTTAAACTAAGAGATATGGCACTCAAGGTAGAAAGAGAGAAGACCAAGGATGGCTTGAAGTTGAAGATAGTCAATCCTAATGCAGCGGGGATAGACATCGCATACGGCGAGATGCAGGTCTGTGTCCCCGAGGACCGTGACGGTGAGAACAACCGCTGTTTCGGCAGTTTCACATGCGACTACGAGGAGATTGCCTCATGGCTGAAGGCCTGCGGCATCACGACGGTAGCGATGGAGTCGACGGGTTCCTACTGGGTAGGGCTTTACTTCTTCCTAGAGGAGAAGGGCTTCAATGTGCTGCTGGCGAACGCGAAGGACGTGAAGAACGTCTCAGGCAAGAAGACGGACGAGGCGGATGCCGAATGGATCATGCTCATGCACAGCTATGGCCTGCTGAAGCCCAGTTTCCATCCCGATGCCGCTGCCCGCGAGATTCGCGAGCTTGCCCGCCACCGCGACAACATGCTCCGCAGCGCGGGCAAGGAAATTCAGCACATG
>JAFPVW010000153.1 GCA_017395215.1 Prevotella sp.
GACTATCTGAAGAATGCACGCATGAACGAAGCCGCCCGCCTGCTCACCTCCGGTCTGCGCAGCAGCGAGGTCGCCGAGCGTGTCGGCTTCACCTCCAGCAGCTACTTCGCCAAGTGCTTCCGTGCCCAGTTCGGTTGCTTGCCGAAAGACTACACGCCGCGCGAAGCGCGAAGTGAAGGCAGCGCGTAGGGGCAGACCCCTGTGTCTGCCCGAACAACAACGTGACACAAATATTTATTATCAAGAATTAGAGAATTATCTTCATGCAAATGAATTGACAAGAATTCGTCGCAAACGACGAGAATGGTAGTGAGGACGCAGGAAATTGCTTGCAATTTCTTCTCCAATTCTCAATAATTCCCACTCATGCAACGTAAAAATCTCTAATTCTCTAATTCTTGACCTTAATATATTCGGGCAGACACGGGGGTCAGCCCCTACATCTGGATGTAACGCAATCCGGAAGGCTAACTTTAAACTCTAAACTCTAAAATCTCCGCTCGACCCGCAGGGGCGCTTTCGTAGCGCAGCGGAGAAAGAACTATCAACTGTCTCTCAACTCTCAACTCTAAACTAAGCGTTCGCGCTAGCGCTTAATAAACTTCCTCACCTTTCCATCCGGTGTGCGGACGATGTTCAGGCCGCGATGCATGTGCTGCATGCGTACACCACCCATGTTATAGATGGCGGCAGGCTGATCGTTGTCGGACTCGCTCACGCTGATGTTGTGCACATCCGATGCCTCGGTCTTCAGTGCCGAGAGGGCCATGATGGCGGCATAGGCGTAGCTCGTGGAGGTGAAGCTCACCGACTGCAGCGGTCGCTCGTCGACAGGAATGGAGAAGTCGAACAGGCAGTAGTGGTTGTCACTGCTATAGGAGTTGTTGTCGCGGCGCACGTTGCCAAGTGCCGTCACCGCCTCGTCGCCCTGCAGCGCGTCGTTGCGCACCGACCAGTCGCGAATGACGTATGTGCCCATGTCGGTCGTCGTTCCGTCGGCATAGTTCAACCGCACTCGCACGTTTGCCTCGCCGTTTCCACTCGTCGCCAACACAAACAGCTCGCTCGTCTCTACGAGGAAGTCGAACTCCAGCGTGCCCTGCTCGCCGTATTGGCGTAGCGACAGCGCGTTGTAGTTGTCGTAGGGTGCCAGCTGGTAGTGAGCGCCCTCGTGGGCGGAGGTGATGGTGCGTTGTCGCGGCAGTCCACCCTTGCCCCGCAGCGTCTCTGCATAGAAGGTGCGGTCGGAGCCGTCGATGGTGGCGGTGGTGTAGTTGCCTGCAGGCAGCGACTCTGCTACGACGTCGGCATTCCATCCTGTCTGTATGCTGATGGGCTCCGTCTCAACGTGACGAGGCGGTAGCAGGTGTCGGTCAAGGAACTGCAGTCGGCGACCAATCCATCCCTTCAGGTAGCTCACGGCATCGTCGTAGCTGCTGGCATAGTAGTAGAGTGGCCAGATATCCGTACGGCTGTAGATGCCCCACGCCCGTTCGTTTCGGTCGGCCGCTCCACCTTTCTTCATCAGCGTAGCCAGCGAGTCCACGGTGTTCATGATTTGCTGGTTCGAGTGGTTCGAGAGTCGGTATTGCTGCCAACGCTCCTTCATCGCGCTGACGAACGCCTCGTCTTGCAGCATGCGATACCAGTAGAACGACACCGGACAGTCGTCGTAAGGGTTGTTCATGTTAAACTCATACTGCCAGCGGTCGGTGCGGTGGCCGTCGTAGTAGTTGGCGTTGCCCCACGCGATGTTGAAGTCCCAGATCGTGGTCTTCCAGCGCGGGTCGGCGCCATCGGTCTCGTAGCGCTTCTGGCTGTGCTTGTAGAGATGCGTCGAGAGGCGATAGCCGTCGATGTTCATCGACAGCTCGGTGGCTAGAAGATAGTCAATGAACGACTGCACATCGATGACGCTGCGATAGCCTCCGTCGGGGTTGTCCCAGCCGTTCGCCATGAAGGCCGCCTCCATCTTGTTCACCTCGTTGTGAAGGGCGGTGCGGGTGCCGGCAGGCAGGGCGGCGAACTCGTCGTCATCGGGGTCGGCATACTCATATTTTATTTGGAAGTTGTTCGACACCCTGCTTCCGTCCATCGACAGCCAAGGGCGATAGCGCGATGTGAAGTAGGGGTCGTAGCCGTGATCAACAACTACATGATAATCGCCCGTGAGGTCGCCTTCCACCTCGCCGGGCTCTTTCAGGTTCAGGCGGTGCTTGCCTTTCGACACGCTTTCGCAGAGCGCAAACACACCGTAGTAGGTGCCGTCGAGGATGAGTTCGCAGAAGCGGGCTCGTGGCACCCATTCGAACCACGGTCTGCCGAGTTCGAACGACAGCACGTCGCGCATCATCGTCTCGTCGCACCAGGGCGCAATGAATGCCCACTTGTTGTCTTTCGGCATACCGAGAATGGCCACCTTCTTCTTGCTGCCGCCGTAGTCGGGTAGGAGGTTGCTCTCCAACGTTCGGAATGTATACGGTTTCTTGTCGGAGGCATCGAACGAACTGTTGCCGCGATATTTCAGCGCGATATATCCCTCGTAGTCGATGTGCTGGCCGGGAAACGCGAGTGTGTCGGCGTGGTTGCTCTGTCCCTCGCCGTTGTGCAGGATTTTCATCTTCGCGAGAATGTAGCTATCGCGCAGAATGGTGCGCCTGCCCGTGCTGATGAATACGATGGGTAGGTTGGTCTCGTCAATTTTCACGTTCTGGTTGCGCAGGCGGCTGCGGTAGTTGTCGCTCTGCTGGGCGTGCGTCGTCAGCGTGCATGCCAGAAGCATGAGTAGGGTTATGATGCGAATTGGTTTCATATTCTCGCTGCAAAGTTACGCTTTTCTTTTCTTTCGGGAAAGGAAAACGGCGATTGTTTATTGATGGTACCACTGAAACCAAGTAACAAGGCGAAAAATAGATGGAATATTTCCGTTATACAAAAGTTGGTCACCGTGTTTTGTAACTAATTGAAAACCATGATGTTGCATGGCAGTATAAGACGAGAGAGGTGATATTTTTCACGTGTTATTAGCAGGGTTGGCATATTTTTCATAACTTTGCAGCAGAGAAACTAAATGTATAATGGAAAATGACGATGGAAAATCGCAAAAGTAGAACGAAAATGGGTCGTAGCTGGCTGCTGATGCTGATGAGCGCCTCGTTGCCGCTGTCGGCGGCGCTGGCTGGCGTGGAGCCCGGCAAGACCTATCGCATCGCCGTGGGCACCGACGAGCAACACACGCTGATGGTTGCCGACGCCTCGCTTGCCGACCGGGCTGCTGTAGTGGTGTGGACCGATACCAATGTTCCCGCCCAGCAGTGGGAGGCAGAAGATGCCGGCGACGGCAACTTCTATTTCAAGAACGTCTATTCGGGCAAGTACCTTGATGCCAGCAACCTCTCGTTGGCCCAGCGTGTGGACCCTAGCGCGTGGACGCTCGAGGCCGTCGACGCAGACCGAGGCGAGTATCTGCTGAAGCAAGGGAAATACCTGCGAGTCATCAGTGCCACCGACGGCCGACAGCCCGTTGTGGGCAGCAGCGCACAGTCGTGGCTTTTCACCGAGGTGGAGGCACAGCGCAGCTTTGATGCTACCGCCCGCCAGCGCATGCTCAGCGGATTCCTGCGACAGTATCTGCAAGACCGCGGCGACGGCTACCGCACGTTTGTGAATGGCAGCTGGGGTGAGGCGGAGACGATGGAGGCCCTGCTCGACTGCTATGAGGGCACTGGCGACCGCACGTTCTTGAACATCTTCGAGGCCTGCTACGACTACATGCGCTACCATGTGGGCTCTACGTGGGACGGCGGCACGACCGTTGGCGGATACGACTGGTTTGGCTACGACTTCAACGACGATGTGATGTGGCTCGTCATCGCTGCCGCCCGTGCCTATCACCTCACGAACAAAGAGGTGTATCTGAACGATGCAAAGCGCAACTTCGACCGCATCTGGAACCGTGCCTACCTCGGCTATGTGGGTTTGCTGCGCTGGGCCGAGAACAGTGGCGACCGCAACGGTGCCAACTCATGCATCAACGGTCCTGCCGAGGTGGCTGCCTGTTATATCGCTGCCGGAACGGGCGACGACAGCTACTACGAGAAGGCCCGCGAGCTCTATAGCAACCAGCGCCGCTACCTCTATGTCTCCGGCACGGGTCAGGTCTACGACAGCGTGGTCTTCGATCCCGCTACGGCTACCGTGAAGAGTCGCAACACGTGGGCATCTACCTACAATCAAGGCACGATGCTCGGTGCTGCCGTGCTGCTCTATCGTCATTTCGGCGACAAGCAATACCGTCAGGATGCCGATAAAATCATTGCGTATGCCCGCCAAAATCTCTGCAATGCTGTAGGGCTCATCAGCGTCTGCCAAAATGCCGATGGCGACTTTCAGGGCTTCAAAGGCATCCTGATGCGCTATGCCGGCCTGTATGCCCGCGAGTTCCAGCACGAAGACTACCGGCAGTGGGTGTTGAAGAATGCCTTCCACGCATATAATAATATGAACTCGCGAGGCTTTGGCCACTCCGCTTGGTTGACGAAGGCCCGCGAGGACTTGAAGTATGGCAACGTCGACTACGGTGCCTCCTCGTCGGCGTTCGGTGCCTCTACGGCGCTGACGGCGGCCTGCAGCGTGCCACTTGCCAGCTTCTCCAGCGCTTCCCCTTGGCAGGGTGAGGCCACGCTGGTGGAGCCCGCAGGCACCGACGAGCAGACATACTGCTTTCAGGCACCGGAGGCTGGGCTCTACAAGATTCTTGTGAGCTATCGCTCCACCATGAAGCGTTCCGTGAGGCTTGCCCTCAATCAGGGCGACGCCCAGTCGATGAACTTTCCTGTGGCGCAGTCGGCAGCGAGCCTGATGCCGTTTTTCGCCCCCCTCGTGAAGGGAGAGAATGCGATTTGCCTGAGTGGCACCAGCGGTCTGCCTACGATAGAGAAGGTCGAGGTAATCTTCTTGGCTGCCTTGCCCGATGCGCTGGAGGCAGAGTTTGGCAAGACGCGCGGGCAGACCAGCATTGCCAACGACGACGATGCCTCGGGTGGCCGCTATGTGCGCGACATCGGTAATGGCAGCGGCAATCAGCTCACGCTCAGGGCGGATGTTGCCGAAGGCGGCGACTACGATTTGGACATTGTCTATTTCACCGGTCAGAATCGGCAGATGTATGTCCGCGTGAACGGTGGCGCCCGTCAGAACTCCCCCTATGCGTCCACGGGCAGCTGGCAGGCTTCATCGTCGCAGGTGAAGACCGTTGCCGTCACGCTGAAGGCCGGCATGAACACCCTTGTCTTTGGTAACGACAACTCCCAGGCTCCCTACATCGACAAGGTGCTGTTGAAACGTCACGGCGAGTCGTCGGCGGTAGGCAGCATCGGCACACGCACCCCGTTGTCCTCCACCGCCTGGTATTCGCTCAGCGGCATCCTCACGCCTCGCCCCACACTATCAGGAATCTATGTGCGAGGGAATAAGAAGTATGCGATAAAGAACCTCCCCCAACCGTAGGGGCAGACCCCCGTGTCTGCCCGAACAAAGGGTCGGCCTATCGGCCTCAAAATCTTTCAAAAATAATTTATGAAAAATTCATGTTCAATTCATGATAATTTATGTTGAAGAAAAAAATCTGAGAAATCTGTGGAATCCGTAGAGCAAAATAATTAATGAAAAATTAATGGCCAATTTATGATAATTAATGTTGTGCCGCAGGCATCTATCGCTACCACCCCTCACCACGCTGGGTGTTCGTTATTGTTCGGGCAGACACGGGGGGCTGCCCCTACATGTGGCGCCAGCTTTCTCAACCCCTTAAACCCCAAAATAACAATATGAATATACGCATTCGTTTGATAATTGTGCTGCTAGGAATGACTACAATCGTCTCAGCGCAGCAGCGTAGTGGAAACCCCATTGCTGAGGGCTGGTATGCCGACCCGGAGGCAGTGGTGATGGATGGCCGCTACTGGGTGTTCCCCACCTATTCGGCAGAGTACGACAAGCAGTTGCATTTCGACGCATTCTCGTCGAAGGACCTTGTGAAGTGGAAGAAGCATCCGCGTGTGCTCACCAGCGAGAACGTCAGCTGGGCGCGGCGTGCGATGTGGGCGCCGGCAGTAGTGAAGAAGGATGGCCGCTACTATTTCTTCTTCTCCGCCAACGACGTCCACGAGGGTGAGGTTGGTGGCATCGGCGTCGCCGTGAGCCGCAAGCCGCAGGGACCGTATAAGGATGCGCTGGGTCGTCCGCTCATCCAGCATATCGTGAATGGTGCACAGCCCATCGACCAGTATGTGTTCCTTGACGACGACGGTCAATACTATATGTACTACGGCGGTTGGGGTCATTGCAATGTCGTCCGCCTTGCCGACGACCTGTTGAGCATCGTTCCCTTCCCTGATGGCGAAACCTATAAGGAGGTGACGCCCGAGCACTATGTCGAAGGTCCGTTTATGCTGAAGCGGGGTGGGAAGTACTACTTCATGTGGAGCGAAGGTGGCTGGGGCGGCGCCAACTACTGCGTGAGCTATGCCATCAGCGACTCGCCGCTTGGTCCGTTCCGCCGCATCGGTAAGATTCTGGAGCAGGATCCGCAGGTGGCGACGGGTGCCGGCCATCACTCCGTCATCAAGGGTCGTGGCGACAACTGGTATATCGTCTACCACCGTCGTCCGCTCACCGAGACCGCCGCCAACTCGCGAGTAGTATGCATCGACCGTATGGAGTTCGACGAGAACGGACACATCAAGCCCGTGAAGATTACGAATGAAGGAGTGGAAAAGGCTCCGCGTTAGCGCGGAGCTCTTTCGTTGAGCGGTTAGAGACAGGTAGGGGCAGACCCCCGTGTCTGCCCGAACAAAGGGTCGGCCTATCGGCCTCAAAATCATTCAAAAATCTATTTCAAAATCATTCAAAAATAATTAATGAAAAATTTATGGGCAATTAATGATAATTAATGTTTATAATCTTTCGCCCTTTTCGAGTTTTTAGATGTTTACGAAGTGATAAAATAACGAAATATGAAAACGATTCTGAAAACCATTATTTGTGCGTTCTGCCTCGCTGCTCTTACTGCAGAGGTGCAGGCAGCGAACGTGAGCTACAAGCTCAGTCTGAAACAACCCGGCAACGCTGCCGTCTGCTACGACCTGAAGCTCGCCAGCCCCTCCGACGCTGGCCTGCTTACCGCCGACCAGCCGTTGCCCGTCGTCATCACCCAGAAGGAGACGCGGGAGGGCAACCTCCGTCGGCTCACCGTCACGCTCACGGCGCAGCAGCGCGTCTATTTCAACCTGGGAATGTCCCTTCCCACCGACTTCGCCACCGACGACTGCGACTTCTATCTGCCGGGCTTCTGGTATCATAAGAACCTGCGGTCGCCCGAGTCGGCACCATCGTTCCACACGTCAAAGAGCTGGAATGTTCGCGAAGACCGCCTGTCGGCCCCGCTGACGGGTGTCTACGATGGAAAGACGGGCCGTTCGGTCGTCGTGATGCGACAGTTGGACGGTTCTGCCGACGCGCTCACCACCCATCAGGAAGGCGAGATCATCCTCGGTGGTCGCACGTCGCTGGGCTATCTGGGATTTGAACAAAGTAACAAAGGAACAAAGGAACAAAGTAACAATCAAACGGCGACGCAGACTTTTGCCGAGCTCACTTTCGGTTATCCTTGGATAGAGACGCCGAAGCGCTATACCCGCAAGCTCACCCTCACCCCGAGTGCCACCACCTTTGCCCGCCTCGATGCCGGCGAGAGCATTACACTGACGTGGCTCGTGAGCGAAGGTCAGGCGAGCGACTACGGTGAGTTTGTGAAAACGACGTGGCAGATGGCCGTCGACCAGCTGCGCCCACAGCCGCTCACGCCCCTCTACACCCCCACGCAGGTGAAGGCACAGCTCGCCAACTACTTCCGTCAGGCTTATGTCGACCAGTACGACCTGAAATACCACTCGGGCATCAGCCTGCGCTGCGACGACTGCCTGCCCACCGACCACGTGCAGCTGGGCTTCTGCGGCCGCGTGCTGCTGAATGCCTTCAACGCGCTGGAGTATGGCGAGCAGACGGGCGAGGAGCGACTGGTAGAGATGGGCCGCGCCATTTTCGACAGCTGGCTGGCACATGGTTTTACACAGAAGGGCTATTTCAAGGACGAGATGCGCATTGCACAAGGCATCCCCGCCGATGCCGACGTCGTGCATAGCATCCGCCAACAGTCGGAGGCCGTCTATGCCGTGTTCCACTACCTGAACTACGAGAAGCAGCACGGCCGCAAGCATCCGCAGTGGGAACAGAAGGTGCGCACGCTGCTCAACAGCATGCTCGAGCTGCAGAAGGGCGACGGCCACTTCCCCCGCAAATATCGCGACGACCACAGCGACGTCGATGCCTCCGGCGGTTCCACGCCCAGCGCCACCTCCACGCTCGTCATGGGCTATCGCTACTTCGGCGACAAGCGCTATCTGCAGGCCGCAAAGCTATCGGTGGACTATCTGGAGAAGAACATCATCTCCCGCAGCGACTATTTCTCGTCCACCCTCGATGCCAACTGCGAAGATAAGGAAGCCGCCATCAGCGCCGTCACCGCCACCTACTATCTCGCAATGGTGAGCAAGAAGGCGCAGGAGCGCAGCCATTATATTGCCCTCTGCCAGCAGGCAGCCTATTTCGCCCTGTCGTGGTACTACCTCTGGGATGTGCCGTTTGCCCAAGGACAGATGCTCGGCGACCTCGGCTTCAAGAGTCGTGGCTGGAGCAATGTGTCGGTGGAGAACAACCACGTCGACGTGTTCGTGTTCGAGCTCGCCCATATCGTGAAGTGGCTCGCCACAGAGACCGGCGAACAGCGCTTCAGCCTGATGCACGACCTCATCGCCTCGTCGCTCTGTCAGCTGCTGCCCACCGACGAGCGCCTCTGCGGCATAGCCATTCCCGGCTTCAACCCCGAGGTGGTGCAGCACACCAACTGGGACTATGGCCGCAACGGCAAAGGATTCTATAACGACATCTTCGCACCCGCCTGGGCCATCGCCTCCCTCTGGGAGTTGTATTCGCCCAACCGCACCGTCCAATTCCTGCAGCAGCGCCGCTGATGCCACGCTGATAGAAGACCGCTGATGGCACGCTGATGTAAGATTGCTGATGTAAGACCGCCATCCATTCAGTCGTAAGGAATTATTATTCCATCCATTCAGTCATGAGGAGACGCGCCTTCGGGCCGCCTCCTCATTTTTATCTGGAGAGAGGCCGCGAGAAGAGCGAGGGCGGTATGGTAGTAAACCGCCATTTCTCGCGGCTGATTTCCTGAAAAATAGGGGTGTTTTGCCCTTTTATTTCCATTATACTCGGCGGGGGTGGGGCGATTTGCAAGTGGTTGATAATCAGTGAGATGTGGTTTGTATTACGGTGATACGGCTTATACAAACCATATTTTATTACGCATGTAGCGAAGAAAGCCCTACCTTTGCACCGAGCAAAAGCCAAACTCGACAACACGGCGGCAGAGCGAAATGCTTCTCACCCCACGAACCGACTGGCGACGAGTGAAGGAAATGCTCACCCCAAGAACCCGAACGACAACGAACGAAACAAACAAATAGCTAAAAACAAACAGAAATGAAGATGAAACACAGACTGTTAAAAATTTGCCAATCGCGGCTATCGGCAGGCATGTTCTTGCTCTGCACGCTGGCGATGCTGGGCGGTGTGGGCCTACAGCCTGCCGCCGCGCAGCAGCAGGTGAAGACTGCGCAGGTGACCGGTATGGTGACCGACGCAGCCAAGCAACCGCTCATTGGTGTTACCGTGACGCTCGTCGACACCGACGTTCGTGCGGTGACGGATGTAGACGGTATGTTCCACATCAACGTTCCGGGCGACAAGAAGAGCTCGCTGGAGTTCAACTACATCGGCTTCAAGAAGAAGGTGGTGGAGGTGAGCGGTGCGAAGCTGCTGAACGTGGTGCTCGACGAGGATGCTGGAGAGATGGACGAGGTGGTGGTGACTGGTTACAGCAGCCAGAAGAAGGCCTCCATCATCGGCTCTATTGAGACCATCAAGCCCACGGAGCTGGCGTTCGGTACGACGCGCACGCTATCGAACAACCTCGCCGGTAAGCTCAGTGGTGTGATCGGCATTCAGCGTTCGGGTGAGCCGGGCTACGACGACTCGAACTTCTGGATTCGCGGTATCTCCACGTTCTCGGGCAGCAACAACCCGCTGATTTTGATTGACGGTGTTGCGCGCGACTTGAATAATGTGGACGTCTCAGAGATTGAGTCGTTCTCGGTGCTGAAGGATGCCTCGGCGTCGGCAATGTATGGTGTACGCGGTGCTAACGGCGTGATCGTCATCACGACGAAGCGCGGTAAGATTGGTGCGCCGCAGGTGCGCTTCCACGTGGAGCACAGCATCAACGAGCCCACGAAGCTGCCGGAGTTCCTGAATGCTCCCGACTACATGACGCTCTTGAACGAGCTGGCCCAGCAGGACGGCACGGCGCTGCCGTTCACACAGCTGCAGATTGACCGCACGCGCTCGGGCTACGACCCCGACCTCTACCCGAACGTGAACTGGGTGGACGAGATTACGAAGGACTACAGCTACACCACTCGTGGCAATGTGGACATCAGCGGTGGTAGCGACTTCCTGCGCTACTCCATCGTTGCCAGCTACTTCAAGGAGGGCGGCATCCTGGAGCAGGACAAGAGTCTGATTGTGGACAATGCCACGAACAACCAGCAGTTCAACCTGCGCACGAACATTGATATGGATGTGACGAAGACCACGCTGCTGCGTGTGAACATCGGTGGCTACCTGAACCGCTTCAAGAAGCAGCGCTGTAACACCGACGATGCGTTCGGCCAGGCATTCCGCACGCTGCCGTTTGTGCATCCCGCACGCTATAGCGACGGTGCCATTCCGAAGATCTCGAACCGTGCAAACCCGTGGCAGACGGTGACGCAGCAGGGTTACGACTTCACTACTTCCTCGAAGATACAAACCCTCTTCAGCGTGGAGCAAGACCTGAAGATGTTCCTGAAGGGACTGAAGGCAAAGGCGCTGTTCAGCTTCGACCGCTGGAACCGCAGCCGTCGCAGTCGCACGGCCAACCCGGGCACGGTGTTCCCCGCTACGGGTCGCGACGAGGAGGGCAACCTCATCTACTCGCAGTTTGAGACCGGCGACGAGTCAATGGGCTCGGAGCAGGGCACGGAATATGGTAACACGAACGTGTATTTCGAGGCCGACCTGATGTACAACCGCCGCTTCGGCAAGACCGACGTGGACGCCCTGCTACTCTACAACCAGCAGGCCTACGACGACGGCAGCATCCAGGACTATCGCAAGCAGGGTATTGCCGGCCGCCTGTCGCTGACCTACGACAATCGCTACGTGGCAGAGTTCAACTTCGGCTACAACGGCTCGGAGAACTTCGCCAAGGGCAAGCGCTTCGGTTTCTTCCCCTCGTTCGCCATTGGTTGGCTCATGAGCGAGGAGCCGTGGATGGAGGACATGAAGAAGACGTTCCACAAGATTAAGTTCCGTGCCTCTATCGGTCAGGCCGGTGACGACAACATCGGTGGTCGCCGCTTCGCCTACCTCGGCACCCTCTACACCGATCAGGAAGGCTACACCTGGGGCACCACCGGCCAGCGCTCGTACAGCGGTATCACCGAGGGTGACATCGGCGTGAGCAACCTCACCTGGGAGACAGTGACGAAGAAGAACCTCGGTTTCGAACTCGGCCTGTGGGATATGATTGACTTCAACTTCGACCTGTTCCGCGAGAACCGTAAGAACATCTTCATGCAGCGCTCCATCGTGCCGACGCAGAGCGGCTTCGTGCAGGCTCCGTGGGCAAACTTCGGCCGCGTGACGAATCGTGGTGTGGAGATGACGCTGAACGTGCACAAACAGTGGAACAAGAACTGGTTTACTTCGGCCTATGCGAACTTCACCTATGCGAAGAACCGCGTGGAGGAGAAGGACGAGCCGGAAGTGCTGAAGGGCACGCACCGCTCAGCCACGGGCCGTTCGATGAACGAGCTCTGGGGTCTCACCGCCGAGCGTCTGTTCATGCCTGACGACTTCAATGCTGATGGCACGCTGAAGGCAGGCATTCCCGAGCAGGGTGGCGTAGGTGCCGTGACGCTGCGTCCGGGCGACATCAAGTATGTCGACGTGAACAACGACGGCGTCATTACCGAGGAGGACGAAGGCTTTATCGGCGGCACGGAAGACCCGCGCATGGTGTACGGCTTCGGTGGCGTGGTGAGCTACAAGAACGTAGACCTGAACTTCTTCTTCCAGGGCTCCGGCGATATGTATCGCGTCATCGGCCGCCAGCCTTACTTCCTGCCGGGTGGCGGTACGACCACCGAGGGTAATGCCTATGCAGCCAACATCGACGACCGCTGGACCGAGCAGAACCAAGACCCCTATGCCTTCTGGCCGCGCCTGAGCTACGGACCGAACGTCAACAACTACCGCGCCTCCACGTGGTGGAAGAAGGACATGAGCTTCCTGCGCTGTAAGACCATCGAGGTGGGCTACACGCTGCCTCACAAGTGGCTGGAGAATCTCTACGTGAAGAGCTGCCGCGTGTTCGTCAGCGGCAACAACCTCTTCTGCTTCTCGTCGTTCAAGCTTTGGGATCCGGAGTTGGGCACCAACGACGGTCTGAAGTATCCCATGAACCGATCGGTGATGTTTGGGGTGGATATTAACTTCTAAAGACCCACCCCCGTGCCCCTCCCGTCAGGGAGGGGAGCGTGAATGGCTTGCAAATAAAAAATAAGATAAGGAATGACTATTATGAAGACAATATATAAAATGAAGAAGACAGCTAAATCTTCACTTGTGAGGCTCTGTGCTATCTTGGCTCTCCTCCCCTTGGGAGGGGTTGGGGCTGGGTTGTTTACCTCCTGCTCCGACTATCTGGACAAGGAACCCGACACCGAGCTCACCACAGAGATGGTGTTCGAGAACCGCGACAAGGTGTATTCGTGGCTGAGCTACGTCTACAACATCATACACAACCCCGACAAGTGGGCACTCACCGCCGACGGCTATGAGGTGTTCGCCGACGATATCACTCCCTCCGCCCGCTGGCAGCAGTGGGACTGGAACGGTGTCATCCCGAAGATTCTCGGTCAGTGGACCATCAACTCCACATGGGGTGGTAACCTCTGGCACATGATGCCTCGCTACATCCGTCACGGCTACATCTTCCGCGATATGGTAAAGGCAATGCCCGACCACGATCTGCCTCAGTCGGAAATTGACAATATGAAGAACGAGGTGAAGTTCCTCTGCGCCTATGCCTGGTGGCAGATGGCCGAGAACTACGGTGGCATTCCCTTTAAGCCCGACTACATCGCTCCGACCGACTTCACGCTCTCTGAGCTGATGGTCGGCCAGTCGAAGTTCGACGACGTCGTCGACTACTGCGACAAGGAGATGCTCGAGGCTGCTATGGCGCTGCCCGCCGTCTACGACGACCCGTCGAAGTATGGCCGTGTGAACCGCATCATGGCGCTCACCGTGCGTTCGCGCATGCTGCTCTTTGCCGCCAGCCCGCTGGTGAACGGCAATCCCTGGTACACCGAATACAAGAACGACCAGGGCGAGCAGATCTTCAACCCCACCTACGACCCGAAGAAGTGGGACAAGGCTGTGGAGGCCTGCAAGCTCTGCATCGACGAGGCTGAGCGCGCCGGCTACGCACTCTACGTGGAGATGGGACCGAACGGCAAGCCCGATCCTTTCCTCTCTACCTACAACGTGCACATCAAGCGCTGGAGCGAGGGCAATCACGAGATTACATTCCCCGTCACGAAGGGCAACAGCTATCGCGACACTTTCCTCCGCACGGCATCCGTGCGTGAGTATGGTGGCGGTAACGGACTGGGTGTCTATCAGGGACTCGTCGACGCCTTCTTCACCCGCAACGGCCTGCCCATCACCGACCCGAACTCGGGCTATGTGGAGGACGGCTTCTCGACCACCGTCGACGACCGCTCGAGCGAGACCACATGGGAGTATGGCACAGGCAATCCCGGCGAGGTGACCTCGCGTGGAACGTATAACATGTACTGCAACCGCGAGCCCCGCTTCTACAACGCTGTGAGCTTCCACGGCTCGTGGCTGGCTGTGGGCAAGCGCAAGTATAACTTCTTCATGAACGGCCGCGACAACGTGCAGACCTCGTCGCCCCACGACGCTCCGCAGAACGGATACCTCGTGCGCAAGGGCCTGAACGTGCTCGACAACTACCTCACCGGTGCCATCACCGACCGTCAGGGCTTCACCTATCGTCTGGCCTTCACCTATCTGGACTATGCTGAGGCGCTCAACGAGGCCCGCAACGACGGAGGCAGCCGCCAGACGGCACTTGAATACCTGAACCGCATCCGCTATCGTGCCGGCGTGCGCCAGTATACGTTCAGCAGCGTGCCGGCCGACGACGAGGAGTACATCCAGATTCAGAACACACAGGAGGAGCTGCGTCGCGTCATCCGCGCCGAGCGCCGTGTGGAGCTCTGCTGCGAGAACAACCGCTGGTACGACATCCGCCGTTGGAAGGATGCCGAGAACCTGCCTGAGATGTGTGGCGACGACTGGGGAATGAACTTCCAGGGCCGCAACCAGAGCGAGTTCTTCGTGCGCACCGTCTATCAGACACGCGTGTGGAAGCGCCAGTACTACTGGATGCCCATCTACATCGATGAGTACGAGAAGAATCCCAACCTCCGCGAAGCTCCGTTCTGGGTGGTGGATAATCAGTAGAAGACCCGCCCCCGTGCCCCTCCCGTAAGGGAGGGGAGCGCGAATGGCTTGAGATTGGAACAAATTGATAATTGAAAATTGACAATTGATAATTATGATTAGCATGAATAAAAGCGTAAAGGTGTGGCTCCTGGCTATGTTTACCCTGGTTGGGGGTGGGTTGTTCACCTCCTGCAACGAGGACCCGGAGTATTTCACCCTGCCCACCTATCCCGACGAGATGCACGTGCGCAGCTCGGTGGAGGAGATTGTGCTCAACAAGGGCATCGCCGACCAGACGGCTGTCACGCTGACGTGGGACAAGGCAACGAGCCCTATCTCGGCAAGCGACGAGGTGACATACAAGGTATGCCTCTATCCGTCGGCACAGAAGGACCTGAAGTCGGAGTATATAGAGACCGGCACCACACAACAGCTGCAGCTCACCCACGACCAGCTGAACTCGATGGTGGCCCGCTGGACCCTGCCCGGACAACCCGTGAAGGTGACCGCTCAGGTGCTGAACAATGTGAACAACGAACAGAAGTATGTGCGCCCGGAGGTTTCCACCGTGGAATTCGTCGTCACGGGTTATGAGAAGTATCCCGCATTCCTCTATATGGTCATCACCGACCAGGAGGGCGCGACGACAACTCAGCGCCTGGAGCAGCGTCAGCTGGGTACGGGCATCTACGAGGTCAGCCTGAACATGGTGCCCTGCACGTTCCACTTCCAAACCTCTGAGGCTGCCTATCCCGGCTACGGCGTGAATGCCGACGGCACACTCGACTACATCACCGAGGGCAGCTACAAGGAGTATAGCTCTACGGCTGTGGGTAGTCGCACCGTGATCGTCGACACGAACAATCCGTACAACGACTGCCGCGTGCTCGACATCGTCCAGCTGCCCACGCCCGGTCTGATCTGGATCTGCGGCAACGGCTGCTCGGTGGGATGGAATACGAACACCACCGAAGGACGCATGCAGATGACGGGTTCCGCTCGCGAGCCGTACTACTACTCGTGGACGGGCGACTTCAACGCCGGTGGTGAGTTCAAGATTGGTCTTGGCAACGGCTGGGGCGACCAGTTCTTCTACGCTCCCGTGGAGAATGCTGACCCGGTCAGCGACCATCGCCTCCTGATGTATCGCTTCCAGGATGATGGCGGCGACCTGAAGTGGGTGCCCTCTGTCAGCGGTCGCTACACTCTCACCCTCAGCCTCCTCGCCACCGATATGTGGACGAAGTTTGAGCCGGCCAACTGATTTGTTGATAATTAATAAATAATAGACGCCACCTGTGGTCCCCTCAAAGAGGGGACAGGGGTGGAAGACTTCCTCTCAGTTGCAACCAACACAACCCAAATAATATTTTCGTATGAAAATACTGACCATCATCCTCGCCGCCCTTCTCTCCCTCCCTGCTTTGGCAGAGGAGGACGGCACCTACACGAACCCCGTCACCAAGTACAGCCTGCCCGATCCCACCGTGATCAAGGCCGACGATGGCTACTTCTATATGTATGCCACCGAGGACACACACAACGTGCCCATCTATCGGTCGCGCGACCTTGTGAAGTGGCGCTATGCCGGAACGGCGTTCACCGACCAGACGCGCCCGATGGACTTTGTGCCGAATGGTAGCATCTGGGCACCCGACATCAACTATGTAGGCGGGCAATACGTGCTCTACTACAGCAAGTCGGAGTGGGGAAAGACGTGGGAGTGTGGCATTGGCGTTGCCGTGAGCGACCGACCGAACGGTGGTTTCCATGATGCACACAAGCTCTTCATCTCCTCCGAGGTGGGCATCGAGAACTGCATCGACCCATGCTTCATTCAAGACAACGGCAAGAACTATCTCTTCTGGGGATCGTTCCACGACATCTATGGCGTTGAGCTCACCGAAGACGGACTGGCCATTCAGGAGGGATGCAAGCCGCAGAAGATTGCAGGCGGACTCATCGAGGCCACGATGATTGTGCCTCACGACGGCTATTACTACCTCATCGGTTCGGCTGGCACTTGCTGCGAGGGCGCAAAGAGCACCTATCGGTTGGTGATGGCCCGCTCGAAGAATCTCTTCGGGCCGTATGTAGACCGCAATGGGCGCAGCGCCATCGGCGATAACTTCTCGCCGCTGCTCAACAAGAGCCTGGAGGTGTATGGCCCCGGCCACTGCTCGGAGTTCGTCACCGACGATGCCGGACAGACCTGGGTGCTCTATCATGGCTTCCAGGCCGACAACGTGGAAGCAGGCCGCGTGGTCTATCTCGACCGTGTGGAGTGGGGGAGCGATGGCTGGCCCCGCATTCAAGGCATGCGTCCGTCGGTAGAGGCGGAGGCTCCTATCTTCGGTACTACGGGCATCGACGACGTGCAGGCGGAGGCCGACAACAAATGCATGATTCGCTTCGTCGATGGTGACTCGTCGTCGCTGGGGCGCTACATCCGCATTGATAGTCCCGACGACGAGCCTTTCTCCTGGCGCCTGTTTAGCCTGAATGGCACGATGCTCATGGGTGGCAAGGCTTGTCACACCGCCATCGTCGACACAACGGCCGTGCAGAAGGGCATCTACACCCTCAGCCTCACCGGCAAGTTCGGCTCGCAGGCCGAGAAACTCCTTATCAACTGATGCGCCACGCGGCACATGGCCAAAGAATGTAGGGACGCGGCGTGCCGCGTTCTGGACCTAGGAATCGCCAACCCCAAAACGCCCGGGCCATGAA
>JAFPVW010000154.1 GCA_017395215.1 Prevotella sp.
ATTGGACTCTATTGTCGTGGAAATGATGAATAACACGGATAGCACTTGCGTAACAGGCGAAGCATACACCATTGAGCAACGGATAAACGGCGAATGGACGGTACTACCCATCAAGCCAAGGAAAGACGGAACCGTTTATGCCTTTAACGATATTGGCTACGAACTTGCCCCACACAGTACCCGCCAGTTCACCATTCACGTTGAGCCGGATAAATACGACTTCGAGCGAGGACAGGAATACCGCATCGTCAAAGAGTTTTTCAAGTTAGGGCAGAATAATCCTAAAAGCGTCTATTGCTATTTTATAATTGAATGAACGCCTCGTTCGCTAATGAAGTAAGGTGAGAGTCAAACGCCAACAGCATTATCAGAACAAATCTGTTTGTCTATCATTTTGCAAACTAATACAATTCAATTCAGTATAAATGGGGCGATAGCTCGTTAAATAATGTTATCACGCCAAAAACACGCCAAAAATTTCGTGAACGCCAAAAAGAAAAGGTGGCCGATTACTCGACCACCATGCTTTACAACGTGCTGACTGTCAGAAACTTATTGTCAGCTTGTTTTAAGCGGTTGCAGGGCCAACTCCTGCGATTGACAACCTTGCGTTGTCGGGATGAGGCGACTCGAACGCCCGACCCCTACGTCCCGAACGTAGTGCGCTACCAACTGCGCTACATCCCGATTGCCTTGTAAGCGGCTGCAAAGGTACATCATTTTTTTGAAATACGTGCACGTTTTATCGGAAATTTTTGCTGGGACGGCAAAAAAGGGCGCTTAAAGGGCTACTGATACTTCTTCCGGAACTGTAAGTAGTCGTCGCAATTGGAAACATACTTGCTGGCGCCCGACTTGTTGCTGCGCTCGAATTCGGCCAAAGCAGCAAAGGCCTGGTACTGCGGCGACTTGGAATTGGTGAGTCGCTGGTAGGCCGGATCGTCAGGCTCATCGCTGTTCCAGGGCTGCATCTGCCAGTCGCTGAAGTAGAGGTAGCCGTAGCATTGGCCGAAGAGTGCGCGCTCCTTCAGGGCGGCATCCTTGGTCTGGCTGGCCTCCTTCAGCAGGCCGGCGGCCTTCTTGCCGAGGTCGGTCTCGTTGCAGCGCAGTTCGTCGGAGATGCTCTTGCCGTCGCGCATCAGGAACCAGCAGTCGCCGGTGAAGTGTGCCTGCGCGTAGCGCACGGCGAGGTCGTAGCACAGCTGCTGGCGGGCCTTGCCCTTGAGCACGTTCAGCTCGCCTTCCATCTTCCCCATCTCGCGGGCAAAGGCAAGTTTCGGGTTCTCCTTCAGCTGCCACTTCCGGTCGCTGTATTCAACTTCATCCTTCAGGAACTGACGGGTAATCCACGGCTCGACAGTCCACTGGCGGTTAGCGACATAGACGGCGTAGCCCCGCTCACTATAAAAAGATACGGGCACGCGCGCGAGCCACTCGGCGGCCTCCTGCCAGCGGCAGAGGCGCATGTACTTCGTGCCCACGAGGTCGTTCATCTTGTTCTGGTCGAGCTTCTGGTGGGGCTTCAGGTAGCGGTCGAGGGCCGTCTGTGAGGGCGTCGAGGCATAGTCGATGTACTGCTGCAGGCTCTCCACGCGAACGGTGTCGATATAGTAATTATAGTCGTAGCTGTCGATGGCCTTCAGCAGCGAGACGGCTACCAGCGGGCGGTCGCTGTACTTCTTGACCAGCACCTGGTGTACCAGTCGGGTGCGCGGGTCGAGGAACGAGTTGTCCTCCTTCGCGCGCTTGTCAATCCACTCCAGCTCCTGAGCCAGGTAGTCGTCGAAGCTGCCGCCGGGCGTGGCCTCGGCAGCCGTCATGTAGAGCTTCAGCACGCGGGCATTCTCCTTCATGCGCTCCTCGCCCTCCATCTTCACGGCCTTCTCAATGTCGGCAATGCCCTGACGGTGGTCGCCGAACATAAACTCAATCCAGGCCTTGGCACTCTGCCAGAGCACGGGGTTGCTGGTCTTGCCCTCGCTGACAACCGACGTGGCCAGCTGACACATCTGCTTGGCCTCGGCCTTGGTGATGTCGCGAATGAAGAGCTTGCCGCCCAGGGCGTCGTGCTCGGCATCGATAGCCTCCTGGGAGTTGTTCACGAAGTCGGTCAGCAGGAAGGGCAGCACGGGCGAGTTGGGGTTGCGGAGATACTCCTGACGGATGGCCTGACAGGAGCGGCGCTTGTAGTACTGCGTCATAAGACTCTCCCAGTCGCCCTGCTCGGCGAAGATGGCGGCGGCCTCCTCGTCCTTGCCTGTCTGCAGCAGCGCTCCGGCATAGATGTTCTTCATCATGTCGCGGTAGACCGACTCGATATACTGGCTGGCCGACTGCTCCCAGAACTGGATGTTCTCCTGATGGCGGCCCAGCATCATGTTGCAGCGCATGTAGAGCAGGGCGTGCTGCGAGCGCAGGCGCGTCTTCAGCTTGCCTAAGGCATAGGCGCGCACCGTCGTCAGCTTCTGCTTGCGCTGGGCCAGGTCTTCCTTCGAGGGATAGCCCCAGCTCTCGTAGCGCTTCGCCTCGGCACACTCCAGATACTTCTCCAGGTTCTCGACGTAGCTCACCATCAGCAGGTCGCCCTTGCCGCGCGCGAACTCCTTCACCTCGTCGGCATTGAAGTAGAAGTATTCGGCATTGCTGCCTAAGTAGACTTTCCAGTTATTGTCTGTCACTTCGTTCACGTGGGTGCGGAACTCCTGCGGGTTGTAGGCCCGGAACAAGTAGTAGTTGTACGACTCGCCCCAGCCACAGGCAAGCGCCGTTGCGGCTGTCGCGATGGCCAGCAGGCTAATGGCTATAAATCTTTTCATAGGTTTCGGTGTTATATCGGTTTATATTCTCTTGATCCAAATGGTAGGTTACGATGGTATGCCGCAGCTCATGGCGCTCGCGCTCGACGGCCTGCTTCACCTCAAGGATGACACTGTCGGCAACGGTATGTTCGACGCGCACACCGTAGATGTTGCGCTGCCAGCGGTAGACGGGATAGGCGGCGGCAAGCGGCAGGGGGTAGCGGGCAAGGTGGGGCAGGTAGGGCTCCACGTCGCGCATGTCGAGAATGGGGTTGCGCTCCTGGAAGCGGCGCGGGTCGCCCGTGTTGTAGATCATCAGCACGCCGTAGTCCACCGGTGGTGTCTTCATCCGCAGCTGGTGCAGTCGGATAGTCGTCGAGAGCACACAGTCGGCACCGTCGAGCTGAGCCTCGACCTCGCTGAGGAAGTCGTAGTACGTCTTGCGGCTCCTGAGCGTATAGTCGCAGTCAATCTGCAGTTCGCGGAATGGCGGCAGGTCGTTCGTCTCGTTAATCTGGCGGATGCGCCTTACCAGCTTCTGGGCCAGACTGTCGTGATGCTGGTGCATGCATTCCTCGGTGATGTAGACCGTCGGCACCAACTCGATGCTGTCGGGCAGCCGGTCGGCGAACGAGATGGTGGCATTGGGCATGGGCATTGAGTCGCGCATGACGACGTCGAAGTATCGGCAGTAGACCTTCTTAATGCGGTACTGCCCAAGGAAGGCGCGCTCGGTGGAGTCGAGCTTCAGCTCCGTGCGCCAGTAGTACACGGCATTGACCTCGTCGGGTATCTCATACCCTCGATCCTGCTCCTGCCAGCAGCCCGTCAATACGGACAGCAGCGCCAGGAGCCACCAATGCCTGTATCTTGCGTTCATCTGCTTCGTACGGCTATACATTCCATCTCTACCAGCCAGGCGGGACGGCACACATTGGCGTGGGTAATGATGCGGGGCACGTCGGGATAGGCCTTTGCCATATAGTCGTCGACGGCCTGCACATCGGCCAGGTCGCGCAGGTAGACGATGAAGTACTTCACGTCGGCCATCGTGGCCCCGCCGTCGGCCAGCAGCGCGCCGATATTCTCTAACAGCCGCTCGGTCTGCTTCGTGACGTTGCCCACGTTGATGACCTCGCCGCGATGGTTGATGCTGGCCGTTCCCGAGATGAAGTACTCATACTTTGTCGGCAGGGCGACGCGCACGCCGCGCTCGAAGGCCACGCCATACTCGTGGGTGGGGTTCAGGTGGTCGAGTGCCTTGAGGTAGAGCTTATCCTCGGGCCTTATGTCGCGGGCGGTCAGGAAGTCGATGGCCACGCAGACGTTCTTGCCCATGGCGCGGCCGCCGATGCCGGTACTGGCGATGAAGTGGGTGTCGACGGTCAGACCGTGCTGGCGGAAGATGTCGTTGCGGGCCTTGACCACGCCGTCGTAGTTGGTATCAATGTCGCGCACGTAGAGCCACGTGCGGACGCAGTGTTCCTTCAGGTTCAGTCCCTCGGCCTCAAGCAGGGCGATATACTTGTCGAAGAGCATGACGGTCTGCATGTAGGAGCCGAAGTTCATCACCTCGTCGTCGGTCAGTCGCAGGCTGCGCAGGGTGAAGCCGTCGGGCTCGTCGCTGGTCTTCAGCAGCAGTCCTATCTTTGCGCCGCCGATGGGCGACTGCTGTATGATGGTGCAGGCGCTCCGGCCTATCAGCTCGGTCATCAGCGGCGACTGCCGCAGCTGCTCTTCCTGGTTGGAGATGTCGCTGAGAAACACCTTGGTGTAGCTGAGCCGGCGGTTCTCACGCTGCTCTGCCTCCAGGTAGCTCTTCACGCTGTCGTAAAGCCCCGTCAGGCGCTCCTCGTACAGTCCCCTTCCATTGTCACTTATTATCTTATACTGGTCCATAGTCATTCCTCATTCCTCATTTCTCATTTCTCATTCCCCCGAAGTCCTCCGACATATTTCACCGGCTCGCCATCGCTGCCTTTCAGCACGCTGGCAAACTCCTGCGGCGTCACCTCGACGGGGCCGCGCATGAACTCGGGTATGTTGTAGCTCTTCATGAACTGGCGGTGATAGTCGGGGTCGGCCTGCGGCAGTTCGAAGGGCTTCGTGCCCTTGCCGTCGGCATCGACGTGGGCTATGAACGGGCGGGTATAGCCGCCGTCGCCGCGCCGGGTGCTGAAAACGACCCAGCGGCCGTTCGACGACCAGGAGTGGTAGCTCTCGGTGTCGGGGCTGTTCAGCTCCTGGAGCGGGCGAATACGCCCTTCACCGGACAGGTCCATGAGGTAGAGATCGGCCTCGTGGTGCCAGATGTGGAACACGCCGTAGTTGCCGAGGGTGAACATCAGGAAGCGGCCGTCGGGAGAGACGCGGGGCAGGGTGACGCTCTGGCCGAGGCTGTCGGCACGGAACACCAGCTCGCGGGGCCCGAACTCGTAGGTGTCGGGGTTGAACGACTTGCGGTAGAGGTTGTACTTGATCTCCTTGGCGCGCATGATGACCTCAGCCTCGTGGCCGATGGTGTCGCGGAACTCGAAGTGGGCACTACAGTAGTAGATGGCCTTGCCGTCGGGCGTCCAGCAGGGGAACACCTCGAACTCCGTGGTGTCGCGCTCGATGTTGGTCACCTCGTTCCGCTCCACGTCGTAGGCAATGAGGTCGCTGGCCGAGTCGAACACCTCGATCTTGTTCAGGTTGCGGGTGTGGAAGCTCTGGCCCGTGTGGTTGGTCGAGTAGACGATGAGGGGCAGCCAGGGGTGCCACGCCGGGTAGACGCCTGCCGAGATGATGGAGTCGTTCTTCATATTGATCTTCCGCAGCCGGCCGTCGTAGTTGATGACGGTGCCGCCCTGGTACTGGCGGGCATGGAACTGCATGCGCTGCGGGTTGTACTGCTGGTAGTTGTGGCAGTTGACGCACTGGCCGTTCAGCTCGGTGCCGCAGAGCATGTTGTCGACCATCACCCGCTCGTCGTAGTTCTCAAGGCAGCGCTGGTTCAGCGTCAGCTCCTCGTAGGTGACGTAGCTGGGCGATATCAGGCGGTAGCTGATGTAGGGATCGATGCTGTCGTTCGACACATAGATCTTGAACGGCTTGTAGCGGCTCCACTGGTCGCCGCTCTTGGCATAGACCTCGACATCGATGGCTCCGCCGGCAGCCTTCGCCGTCAGTTCGCGCCAGTCGTCGATGTCGGGCTGCACCTTGTCGCCGCCACACACCAACTCCTGGTCGCCCGCCTTCAGGCGCGCCACGATCTCGTCGCAACGGCCGTCCCACTCGAACGTCAGCGGCGCAATGTTCACCGGCACGGTGACGTCGCAGTAGTCGGGATAGATGGCCGGAGCCTTCCCCGCCTCGGCAAACGTCTCAGGAACGCGGGCGTTCCTGCACCCAACCAGCACCCAAGCCGCCAATACCACCATATATATCAGCTGTCGTCTCATCTTTTTATGTCTTTTACGGCTGCAAAGGTACAAAAAAAAACTTAATTACCGCATTATTTCTGAATTTTGATTCGAATCTTTTCAGTACTGATTGTTATTTGCAGGAAACATCCTACACTCCCGACACTTCCTACACCTGTTGAACTTTCTTAGGTGTAGGAAG
>JAFPVW010000155.1 GCA_017395215.1 Prevotella sp.
CCAGCGAATATCACGCCACCTGCTCAGACCACCCCTGGCTCCCCCCGCTCGACCACAGGTCGCTTGCCAGAGCAAGAACTCAGATGGGGGAATAAGATACCACCTAAAGCATTGATTCCTATACATAAGCGAAACTTGCGAAACTTGTATAAGGAAAGTAAACGCCTTAGAGAAGAAGTATTGTAACAAGCAGAAATCCTAAAAGGATATCCCTTGCGTTTTATTATTGCTCCGTCTTAAACAAGTCGCTTATCGATACTAACGGGCTCTTACCCTATGGCAACACTTCAATTTCTTTTTGCATAATTACAATTTGGGGAACAACTCAAAAGCCTTGTTATCCGTTTCCATGGGGACAGCTTTCTACGACACGTCTCTATACAATAAAAACGAAAAAAGGGTGCCCTTTGTGCCCCTTTTGTGGTTATTCGGTTGATTAGCAGTGTGTTAATAGGGGCACGGTTGGCCTTTAACCGTGCCCCTTTGGCGCCCCAGGGGTGCCCCAATTGTTGTGGTGAGTGGTGAGTGGTTAGTAGTGAGTGGTGAGTAGTGAGTGGTGAATATTGAGTAGTGAGTGGTGAGTGGGGGGCCATAAAGCCGTTCTTGGGTTGCCATAAAGTTGTTCCGAGGGGGGAGATGACAGGGAGTTTGAAGGCTTGTTTCAACCGTTTGCGTACGCCCAAACGACCGTTTGCGTACGCCCAAACGGTTGTTCGCGTTGGCCCAAATCCTGCGGCAGAAAAATCAAAGGGCACCTGAATGTGACTTGACAAGGAAAACAGGGGCACCCTTGGGGCACAAAAGGGGCACCTTAAAAGAACAAGGGTGCCCCTGCTAATTGTCGCAAGGACAGGGCATTAGCCCCAAATGGGGCACATGGGGCATACTTTTTTGATTTTATACGCGTACGCGCGCGATGGAGCGCAAATAAAGACCAGGCCATGCGGCAGGGACTCGACCGCAACCATTTCCGCGACCTATAGACCGGCCACCATCAGGCTGATGCCAGCTGGCGGGCGCGGTCAAGGGCGATGTTGATGTGTGAGCAGATGTTCTCATTGCCCACAAGTTCGTCGAACTTGGCTTTATGGAGGACGGCCTGAACCTTCTCGTTGACACCTGAGAGGACAACCTGAATACCCTCGCGCTGCGACATGAGGCAGAGGTTGGTGAGGTTGTGGATACCCGTAGAGTCAACGAAGGGAACCTTTCGCATACGGATGATTCGAACACGGGGACGGCCACCGTGACCGAGGGCTCCCATGATTTCCTCAAACTTGTTTCCGGCTCCGAAGAAGTAGGGGCCGTTGATCTCGTAGACCTCGACGCCCTCGGGGATGATCAAGTGCTCGAGGTTGCCGAGCTGGAAGTCGCTGTCCTCCTCGGCGGGGTTAATCTCGTCGCTGATAACCTTGACATCGGTGGTCTCGGCCATGCGGCGCATGAAGAGCAGACAGGCGCAGATGAGTCCCACCTCGATGGCCACCGTCAGGTCGAAGATGACGGTCAGCAGGAACGTTACCCAGAGCACGATGACGTCGCTCTTCGGGTTCTTCATAATCGAGATGAACGAGCGCCAGCCGCTCATGCCGTAGCTCACGATGACGAGCACACCGGCCAGACAGGCCATCGGGATGTACTGCGCCAGGGGCATGAGGAACAGGAAGATGAGCAGCAGGACGGCGGCGTGGACGATGCCGGCCACGGGCGTGCGGCCGCCGTTGTTGATGTTGGTCATGGTGCGGGCGATGGCTCCGGTGGCAGGGATGCCGCCGAAGAGCGGCGAGGCCAGGTTGGCCACGCCCTGGGCAATCAGCTCGGTGTTAGAGGAATGGCGGTCGCCAATCACACCATCGGCCACCGTGGCAGATAGCAACGATTCGATGGCGCCAAGGATGGCGATGGTAATGGCTGGCGACACCAGTCCTTTGATGACATCCCACGACAGCTCGGGCATCTGGGCCTCGGGCAGCACGTTGGAGATGGAGAAGCGGTCGCCGATGGTCTCGATGGTGGTGACGCCGGCATACTGCTTCAGCAGCAGGGCGGCAATGGTCATGACGATGATGGCAATCAGCGAGCCGGGCAGCTTTTTAAGAAATGATAAGTGAGAAGTGAAGAGTGATAAGTTGGTGAGCTTCGGCCACAGGGCGATGAGCGCCACTGAGCCGATGCCCACGGCGGCACTCCACGGGTCGATGGTGCCGAAGGAGCCGACGTAGGCTATCCACTTCTCAATAAAGTCGCTGGGCACGCTGGTCATCGTCAGGCCCAGCAGGTCCTTGATCTGCGTGGTGAAGATGGTCAGGGCGATACCCGAGGTAAAGCCCACGACGATGGGGTAAGGTATGTACTTGATGATGGTACCCAGATGGAGCAAGCCGAACATGATGAGAAACACGCCGGCCATGAGCGTGGCAATGGTCAGCCCCTCGAAGCCATACTGCTGGATGATGCCATATATAATAATAATGAACGCGCCCGTAGGACCGCCAATCTGCACCTTCGAGCCTCCGAGCAGTGAGACGAGCAGTCCGGCCACGATGGCGGTAATGATGCCCTTCTCGGGCGTGACGCCCGAGGCGATGCCGAAGGCAATGGCCAGCGGCAGGGCTACGATGCCCACGATGATGCCGGCCATGAGGTCGGTCGAGAATTGTTTCTTGCTGTAGTTCTTGATGGTCTGTGCCAGCTTCGGCTTGAACTCAACTGTTGTCATAATACTAAGAAAAACAATAAATTATCCTTGAAAACGGCTGCAAAAGTAAGAAAAAAGTTAAAAAGCACAAAAGAAAACGCCAACGTATTTGAAAAAAGACTAAATTTGCCGACGTAAATCAAGAGAAAGCAAGTTTTATAGTTAACTATTTTATCAATTTTAAAAGAGAAAGCAATTATGAAGAAAGTAATGTTTGTGATGATGGCCGCGATGGCTGTCTGCTTCACTTCGTGTGGAAACAAGACTCAGCAGCCTGCTGCCGAGGTAGTAGAGGACTCTGTACAGGCCGTTGACGTGGAGGCTGCCTTCACCGATGCTGCCGCCCAGCTGACCGAGCAGATTGAGGCTAAGGACGCCGGCAAGCTCGAGCAGGTGCTGGAGACCGTCAAGGCTAAGATTGCCGAGATTCTGAAGGCCAACCCCGAAGCCGCCAAGCAGTATGTGCAGAAGGTTCAGGACTTCCTGAAGGAGAATGCTGAGAAGATCAAGGCTTTCGCCGGTGAGAATGCTGCCATTTCGGCTGCCATGAGCGCCCTGACCGAGGCTCCCGCCGAGTCGATTGTCAGTGGATTGATGAGTACGCTCGATGCTGCCGGTGAGGCTGTTGAGGGTGCCGCTACCGACGCTGTCGATGCTGCAGGTAACGCTGTCGACGCTGCCAAGGAAGCTGCTACTGATGCCGCCAACGCTGCCAAGGACGCTGCCTCGAACGCTGCCAACGCTGCCAAGGACGCTGCCAAGGACGCTGCCAGCGATGCCGTTGACGCTGCTGCCGACAAGACCAAGAAAGCTCTGGGACTGTAAGCCGCAAATAGCAAAGAGGTGAAACGAGTTCACTGAAAAAAACGGGGCATTCGTTGAACGGATTTGCCCCGTTTCTTTTGTTTCATTACCTTTGCAGCACAATTTCCGTACAGACGAAAACAATCAGACAAAGACAACCACGCGACATGAAACGACAAGCACTAACAGCAATGGCACTTCTTGGTACGCTGGCAGCACAGGCCGCCGACTACCAATACCTGACGATTGAGAAGAAAGACGGCACGGCACTGTCGATGACGGCCGTAGGACTGAACATCACCTACGCCAACGGCAGGATGACGGCCACCAACGGCACCGAGACAGCCACGCTGGCACTGACCGAACTCAGCCGGATGTTCTTCTCGAACACGAAGGACGCCACGGCCATTGCCACCATTGAGAACCTGCAACCCGAGACAGCAGCCACCGTCTACGACCTCAGCGGGCGCCTCGTGGCCAGCGAGGTCATGCCGTCAGCGCTCAGCTCGCAACTGCGCAAAGGTGTCTACATTGTAAGGCAAAACACAAAAACCGTAAAAATCCAGGTAAAATGAAAAAGGTACTGACAGCCATCGTCGCACTGCTGACGGGCATTGCCGCCGCACAGGCCGCCCCCGCCAGCAACACCGTCGAAATCGTCTTTAACGGCACGACGGCCACCGTCAGCGTGGCAGCCAATATCAGCAACTACGTCACCGACAAGAGCGAAGGCTCATCGCACGTGAAGCTCATTCAGAGCGCCAGCGTCAACGATGCCATCGGCGAGATAAGCTACATCCTGAGCGGCAGCTCCGACGACGGAGAGTTCTACCTTGAGGGAACGTACAAGGCCACTGTCGAGCTGAACGGCCTGACGCTCAACAACCCCTCGGGACCTGCCGTCAACATCCAGAACGGCAAGCGCATCAAGGTGAAGGTGAACGAGGGCACCGTCAACACCCTCAGCGACGGCAAGAACGACAACTACAACGGCTGCCTCCACGTCAAGGGCCATACCGAGTTTCGCAGCAAGGGCACGCTCAACGTCACGGGCAACTCGCGCCACGCCATCTACAGCAAGGAGTACATCCAGCTGAAGAACGCAACCATCAACATCAGCAGCGCCGTGAAGGACGGCATCCACTGCAAGGAGTACTTCTACATGGAGAGCGGCACCGTCAAGATAGCCAGTGCCGGCGACGACGGCATACAGGTGGAGGTCGACGACGAGATTGCCACTACCGGCACCACCTCCGACCATGAGGACGAGAACTCGGGCAGCTTCTATCAGGACGCCGGCAAGCTCGACATCAGCGGTTACGCCGGAAAGGCCATCAAGGCCGACGGTATTATCACGTTCAAGGGCGGTTCGCGCAACTTCCCCTCGACCGATACCGAGGACGCCACAGCCATCGCCGCCATTGCCGCCGCCCAGCCGGCCGGGAGCGGCTGCTACGACCTGCAAGGCCGCAGGGTGACAGACGCCCGCAAGGGAATCTATATCTTCAAGAGCGGAAACACAACTACCAAGAGATACATTAAATGAAACATCTGCTTCTGACCGTCCTGATGGCGGTTTCTGTCTGTGCTCTCCAGGCTCAGACGCTGAATGTCGTGACTGGCGACATCACCACACGGTTCGCTGCCGACCAGGC
Source organism: Prevotella sp. (assembly GCA_017395215.1). Taxonomy (GTDB): domain Bacteria; phylum Bacteroidota; class Bacteroidia; order Bacteroidales; family Bacteroidaceae; genus Prevotella. The sequence goes on from JAFPVW010000155.1 coordinate 5,158, forward strand.
CAGTGACATGACTTACGGCAACGACGGACTGACGCTGACCGTCGGCGGCACAACGTTCGACGTGAGCAACATCACGCGCATCTACATCGACGAGACGCCGGTAGCCGACAATGCCGTCAGCATCGGCTACGACGGTGGGACGGCCCGCGTCACCGTCAGCGGCAACATCGCCCGGTACGTCACGGCCACCGTCAGCGGCGCCCACGTCAGCATCGTGCAGGGCGAGGGCATTGGCGACGACACGGGCAAGGTGAAGTACACCCTGACGGGCAACTCCCCCGACGGCGACTTCTGCCTGACGGGCGACTACAAGATGGACCTCGTGCTCGACGGACTGACGCTGACCAACCCCTCGGGGGCCGCCATCGACATCGAGAACGGCAAGAAGATCAACGTCACCGTGAAGAAGGGCACCGTCAGCACGCTCACCGACGGCACAGGCGGCCAGCAGAAGGCTTGTATATATATAAAAGGTCACGCCGAACTGAAGGGCCAGGGTACGCTCAACGTCGGCGGACGGACGGCTCACGCCATCAAGACCGGCGACGAGATGACCGTCAAGAACCTGACACTGAACATTACCGAGGCCGTCAATGACGGCATCCACGCCAACGCCTACTTCCTGATGGAGAGCGGCACGCTGACCGTCAGCAACGTGGGCGGCGACGCCATACAGGCCGAGCTCGACGGCACGGCCTCGACGGGCGTCACTACCGGACACGACGACGAAGACACGGGCAACATCTACATTGAAGGCGGCACGCTGACACTGACCACCACCGGCGCCGGCACGAAATGCCTGAAGAGTGAGGGAACGGTCAGCATAGCCGACGGCACGCTGACGCTGACAGCCAGCGGCGCCATCGACACGACCGACGCGTCGGACCCCGCCTACGTGGCAGGCGTCAAGGCAGCGAAGTTCGTGCAGGACGGCGGCAGCATCACCATGACCGTCAAGGGAACGGCGGGGCGCGGCGTCTCGGCCGACGACATCGAGACTAACGGCGGCACACTGACCATCGACAACAGCGCCGCACCGCAGACCGTGGCCAGCGACGTCAAGAGTGCCAAGGGTCTGAACGGGCTGAACATCGCACTCAACGCAGGCGACATCACTATCACGATGACCGGCGCAGCAGGCAAGGGCATTAAGGCCGGCGACGGCACCAAGTCGACCAGCGGCAGCAGCGGCGGTGGCTGGGGAGGCTGGGGCCCCGGCGGCGGACGGCCCGGCGGCGGCGGTGGCGGCATGGGCGGCGGAACCACCTACACCAATATCACCGGCTCGTACACACAGGGCACTGCCGACGGTACGGGACCCACGCTGAAGGTCACCACCACGGGCGCCGCCTACAGCTCGTCGTCGGCCAAGGCCATCAAGGCCATCTGTGCCGCTACCATCTACGGCGGACAGACCGAGGTGCTCACCAAGACCAGCGGTGCCGAGGGACTGGAGTCGAAGACCGGCATCGATATTCGCGGCGGCCAGCACTACTTGCAATGCTACGACGACTGCATCAACTCGAAGGGCAAGATAACGTTCAACGGCGGTGTCACCGTCTGCTACTCCAACGGCAACGATGCCGTCGACTCGAATGCAGGCACCGCCGGAGCCGTCACCATCGGCAACGGCAGCGTGCTGGCCTACACGTCGAAAGGCGGTGCCGAAGAGGGATTCGACTGCGACAACAACTCGTACATACAGATTACCGGCACGGGCATCGGCATCAGCGCCGGCGGCGCCCAGGGCGGAGGCAGTGGCAGCAGCACCATCTCGAACGCCAAGCAGGGCTACACGTTCGTTACCAGCAGCCTGAGCTATAAGGCCGGCACCTACTACACGCTGGCCGACGCACAGGGCAACAACCTGGTCACCTACAGCTTTGCAGCCAACGTCAGCAGCTCGCTGGCCCTGTTTACGGCCACGGGCATGGTGAAAGGCTCTACGTACAACGTCAAGTCGTCGGCAACAGCTCCCACCGACGCCACCACCGAGTGGCACGGACTCTACCTCGGCTCAACGGCCAAGGGTACCAGCAGTTTCACCACGTTCACGGCAAAATAGGACTCTATGACCATCAAAAGGGAAAAAAGGCAGGAGACGCTCGTCTACATCGTGCTTTGGGGACTGCTCTTCTTGGCACCCGTGCTGAGTCTCTATATCCGCACGACCAGCGATACCGGCATGACATTCGACTGGAGCGAGGTGTTCATGGTGTGGCGGCGCTTCGGCATGTTCTTTGCCGTCTTCCTCGTCCACAACTATCTGCTCGCTCCGCTCTTCGTTTCACGGCAGAAGAAGCTCGTCTACTTCAGCATCGTGACCGTGCTCGTGGCGGCCTTCGCCGTCTTCCAGTGCCAGAGGCCGCACAAGGACCGCCGGCCGCCGATGGAGCAGATGGACGACCGCCGGCCACCGATGGAGGAGATGCGGCCGCCGATGGAGGAGATGGACGACCGACGGCCACCCGAATTCGGGCACGACCGACAGCCCATGAGACCGCCTATGGGGAAGCCTCACTTCCGCGACGGACATGAACTCGTGCAGGTCATCGTGCTCATTCTGATGCTCGGCATGAACCTGGGCGTGAAGATCTACTTCAGGCAGCGCGAAGACATGCAGCGACTGACGGAATTGGAGCACAAGAACCTGGAGCAGCAGTTAGAGTACCTGAAGTACCAGCTGAACCCCCACTTCCTCATGAACACGCTCAACAACATCCACGCACTGGTCGACATCGACGGCGAACGGGCCAAGGAGGCCGTCATCCAGCTGTCTAAAATCCTGCGCTACGTGCTCTATGAGAGCAATCACCAGCGGGTGCCAATGGCCAAGGAAGCCGAGTTCATGGACAACTACACACAGCTCATGCGGATGCGCTATACCGACAAGCTGCGCTTCAGCGTCAGCTTCCCCGACGACGTCACGGGCATTACCGTACCACCGCTGCTCTTCATCTCGTTTGTTGAGAACGCCTTCAAGCACGGCGTCAGCTACCAGCAGGAGTCGTTCATCGACATCGAGTGCAGGTGCACCACAGGCCGGCACAGCGAGAACCGGCTGCTCTGGACCTGCCGCAACAGCAAGCACCGCAAGGCCAACGCCATCGGCATGCCCGCTCAGGGCGGTGTCGGTATGGCGAATGTCCGCCAGCGGCTCGACCTCATCTACGGCGACGACTACACATTGGATGTCAGCGAGACCGACAACACCTATGAGGTGACGCTCGACATTCCGCTCGACGCATAGTTGCTTATATCTATATAGGAAAAGACTAAAAAAGCGCCTGCACTTGATGACAACCGTCTGTTGGTGCGCAGAAATACCACATCATGCGCAAAAGTGGCGATTTGTGCGCAAAAGGCGGCGGGTTACGCGCTGTTGTCATACCTTGCGACGCGCCTTCTGATTTCACGCCTGACGTATTCTGGGGCCAGCACTTCCACTTCATTTCCCATTGCCAATACAGCCTGTATGAAATCATAGGTCGGAGCCAGTCGCAGCTCAAAAATGGAATAATCTTCCGCCTGCTCTGTCTCCCGTTGCGAGTGATGGAGCGGGAGCGAACGCAGATATTCACGGCGATGATTGATATTATAGACCTTCATCTTGATTGTCTCGACATCATATTCCTCTGGTTCTACGATGATGCCGAAAGCATACGTATATGATGCCAATTTCAGTGAATAATGTAGGTTGGACAATTTTCAACCGCAGGTCGGAATTCAGGAAATAGACAGCTGAAACAGCCGCCCATAAACAACCATTCCCGGATTTTTTTTGCGGTTTATATTACCACTTCCACCACTTTTTGCACTAGCACCTTGTGAATGAGCGTGTTGTAAGGTGGTAATAAGGGTGGTGGAAGTGGTATTATATTACCACTTCCACCACTATTTCTGTAGTTTCTGCAAGACTGGCTGGCCGGAATAGCGCAGTTTCTTGCTCCCCGGGAAGCACTTTACGACCGTTCCGAGGTTGCCCGAACGCCGTTCCGAGGCCGCTGGAACGGTTTTTCTGCATCGTCGGAGCACAAGAATTGGCCATGATTGGCTGTAACTTGTAAAAAAGAGTCGGAGAATAGGCCTCCTTTTTGATGAAAAACAGCCAATTTTTGTCGCAAAATCCACTGAAGTGGTAATATAATACCACTTCCACCACTACTAATACAACTATGTAACATGCAGATAATCAGAAAGATAAACAGAAAGTGGTAGAAGTGGTAGTATTTTTTCAAAAAAATATTGTGAGCAGCATATTTGCCGGTTTTGCTTCTTTATAACTAAGGTTACTGACCCTAAATCCCGGATATAACCATGATAATATGGTTAAATATCTATAAATATTTGTTATTCAGTAGCTTTTATTTGAGAATATTCGAATAAATATGGTTGTATTTGCACCAATAAAGTGCATTTATGGCTAAAACACGTTACAACATCATCGAAATTACCCAGAAAAAGACGGGTATCACCTATATTTATGAGGATTATTCCTATTGGAACAGAGAAAAAGGGTACTCC
>JAFPVW010000156.1 GCA_017395215.1 Prevotella sp.
CCAACCTGCTCGGCACTCTTGGCGATGTGGTCGGTAACGGCCTTCACAGCCTTGTCGATACCGCGCTTCAGGTCCATCGGGTTGGCACCGGCGGTAACGTTCTTCAGTCCCTCGGCTACAATAGCTTGAGCCAGGATGGTGGCGGTGGTGGTACCGTCGCCGGCATCGTCGCCCGTCTTCGAGGCCACGCTCTTCACGAGCTGTGCGCCAGTGTTCTCAAACTTGTCCTCCAGCTCGATTTCCTTAGCGACGGTCACACCGTCCTTAGTAATCTGCGGAGCACCAAACTTCTTCTCAATCACTACGTTGCGTCCCTTCGGACCAAGCGTCACTTTAACGGCGTTAGCCAACTGGTCGACACCCTGCTTCAGCAGGTCGCGAGCCTCAATATTGAATTTAATATCCTTTGCCATGGTTCTTTTCTTTTTTGCGATGTTTCGATAATTCGATGTTTCAAGATTATTTCTCAATGACTGCCAGCACGTCCGACTGACGCATCATCAGGTACTTCGTGCCCTCAAACTCCAGCTCGGTGCCTGAGTACTTGCCGTAGAGCACTTCGTCGCCTTCCTTCAGGATCATCTGTTCGTCCTTCGTACCCTGTCCTACGGCCTTGATGGTTCCGTGCAAGGGCTTCTCCTTTGCGGTATCAGGAATGATGATGCCGCCAATCTTCTCTTCTGCCGGTGCGGGCAATACCAGCACGCGGTCTGCTAATGGTTTAATGTTCATAATAGAATACTTTTATTATTAAATGTTGTTGTTTTTAAAGTTTCTGTCCTACGTCATGCGAAAACCGTGCCAAATTGTCAAGACTGACACTTTGGCACGGCCCGACTGCCACTTTTTCCCCCATCATGACGGGAGGAGGAAAGTGTAGAACTCGTCGAAAGATACACAGAAAAAAGAAAACGCAGCGTTTTTGGTTGTTTTTTCCCAAGAACACTTTATAGTTACAACTTTATTTCGTATCTTTGCAGCAGATTATATCAATAAACAGCAATAACTATGAACAGAAGCAAAACTTTACTGACTGCAATCGCGCTGGTGGGCTTCGCGCTGACTGCCACTGGCGCCAAGAAGAAGACAGCCGTACAACAGGAACAGCCGAAGGACCCCAACGAGATGGTGGCCTACCTCTTCACCTATTTTAATAGTAACGACCCGAAGGACGAGCAAATCTGCTACGCCCTGAGCGACGACGGCTATAACTACACGCCGCTGAACGACGGATTCCCCGTCATCGAGAGCGACACGATAGCCCTGACGCAGTGCGTGCGCGACCCCCACATCCTGCGCGGCGAGGACGGCAAGACGTTCTACATGGTCTGCACCGACATGCGCTCGGCACTGGGATGGTCGAGCAACCGCGGCATGGTGCTGCTGAAGTCGACCGACCTCATCAACTGGCAGCACTCGACCATTAACTTCCCTACGCGCTACACAAAGACGTGGAAGAACGTCATCCGTGTATGGGCACCGGAGACCATCTATGACCACAAGGTGGGCAAGTACATGGTTTTCTACTCGCTGCGCACGAGCGACCGCGGATCGTACGACAAGATTTACTACCAGTATGCCAACAAGGACTTCACCGAACTCGAGGGCGAGCCGAAGTGGCTCTTCGATGCCGGCAATGCAACCATCGACGGCGACATCGTCTACAACGAGGCCGACCAGCTGTACCACCTCTTCTATAAGCAGGAGTCGGGGCGCGGCATCTATCAGGCCACGGCCAAGCAGCTGACAGACAAATGGCAGATGCTCGACGGCAACGTGGAGCAGACGAAGGAGGCCGTTGAGGGTGTCGGCGTGTGCAAGGCCATCGACGGCAAGTCATGGATCATCATGTACGACTGCTACGGCAGCGGCCACTACCAGTTCTGCCGCTCGGAGGACCTGAAGACCTTCAAGTTTGTGCAGAACACCGAGATGAAGGGCAAGTTCACGCCACGCCACGGCACCATCATCCCCATCACGCGAGCCGAGAAGGAGCGTCTGCTCAAGGCGTTCCCCAGCCACAAGCAGCCCATTCTCACGGGCTTCCACGCCGACCCAGAGGTGCTCTACTCCACCAAGACGAAGAAGTACTACATCTACTCGACCACCGACGGCACGCCGGGCTGGGGCGGCCACGACTTCAGCGTCTTCTCTTCAGAGAACCTGATTGACTGGAAGGACGAGGGCAAGATGCTCGACGTCAGGGGCGACCAGGTGCGCTGGGCTACGGGCAACGCCTGGGCACCGGCCATCATCGAGAAGAATGGTAAGTACTACTTCTACTTCTCAGCCCACAACCCGCAGTCGAACCGCAAGGAGATTGGCGTGGCCGTGAGCGACTCGCCCACCGGACCGTTTGTTGACAGTGGTGCGCCCATCCTCACCGACGCCGACCGTCCTCAGGGCGTGCGCGGTGGACAGGCCATCGACGTCGATGTGTTCCAGGACCCGAAGTCGGGTAAGTGCTACATCTACTGGGGTAACGGCTTCATGGCCGGCGCCGAGCTGAACGACGACATGACGAGCGTGAAGAAGGAGACCATCGTCAACCTGACGCCCAAGGGCGGCTCGCTCGAGACCTGGGCCTTCCGCGAGGGTGCCTACGTCTTCTACCGCAAGGGCACGTACTACTTCCTCTGGAGTGTCGACGACACGGGAAGCCCCAACTACCACGTCTGCTACGGCACGGCAAAGTCGCCCCTCGGTCCCATCACCATCGACGAGCAGAACTACCTGGTCATCCGTCAGAAGCCCGAAGACAAGATCTACGGCACGGCCCATAACAGCATCCTCCAGATTCCCGGCAAGGACGAGTGGTACATTGTCTACCACCGCATCAACAAGAACTTCGTCGACCGTGAGCCGGGCATCCACCGCGAGGTGTGCATCGACCGCCTGACGTTCGACAAGAAGGGCAAGATTATTCCCGTGACGCCGACGCTCGACGGTCCGGCGCCGCTGAAGTAAATGGAACGCAACAAGGAAATATTCAAGGTAACACTGGTGGGCGGCGCCGTGAACGTCGTGCTGCTGGTGTTCAAGTTCGTGGCGGGCATCATGGGCCATAGTGCGGCGATGGTGGCCGACGCCGTCCACTCGCTGTCGGACTTCGTGACCGACATCATCGTGCTGGCGTTCGTACACATCAGCGGCAAGCCCGAGGACAAGTCGCACGACTACGGTCACGGCAAGTACGAGACGCTGGCAATGACGCTGATAGGAGTCGCGCTGCTGGTCGTGGCCGTCGGCATCGTCTACAGCGGCGCAGTGAAGATTGCCGCCTGGCTCGGAGGCCAGCAGCTGGAGGCGCCCGGCCTGTTGGCACTGTGGGCGGCGCTGCTGTCGATTGTTCTGAAGGAGGACGTCTACCAATACTCGATGGTCAAGGCCCGCCAGCTGAAGTCGCAGGCCGTGGAGGCCAACGCCTGGCACCACCGCAGCGATGCGCTGTCGTCCATAGGGACGGCGGTGGGCATCGGTGGCGCCATCTTCTTTGGCCAGCGCTGGACGGTGCTCGACCCCGTGGCCTCGGTCATCGTGGGCGCGTTCATCGTGAAGGTGGCCATCGACCTGCTGCGCAACGGTATCGGCGACTTGATGGAGCAGTCGCTGCCCGATGCCGTCGAGAACGAAATCCTGCGGCTAGCTGCCTCGGTGCCTGGCGTCAGCATGCCCCACGACCTGCGCACGCGCCGCATTGGCAACCACTACGCCATCGAGCTGCACATCCTCATGGACGGCGACATGAGCCTGCGCGAAGCCCACGACAAGGCAACGGAGGTTGAAGACACATTAAAAGGCCACTATGGGCAGGACACCCACGTGGCCGTTCATGTTGAGCCGCAGTAAAAATCACCTCCAGCCCCTCAGTTCGCTGTGCTGCGGCGTGCCGCAGCCCCCTCTTATTCATCCGGCAGGAAGAGCGGATCCTCAGGCATCACCATCACCGGCTCCTGCTCGGCAGCCTGGAGAATCTTCTCGGGCACGTACTTCTTGTCGACCACCAGGCGGAACATAAACTCACGGAACCAGCGGTCGGTCATAATCAGGCAGCCCTTCTGTCCCCAGTCGGCACCCCAGGAGTTCTCTACCTTCCACTTCGTGGCGTTGCCCTTCTCATCAAGGTCGACGGCACAGAGCGTCATGGCATGGGTGGAGCCGCTGTCGAAGGTCGAGATGCGCTGGGCCTTGTCCATGCCGAAGGTGGTGTCGAAGAGCGAGCCGTAGTCGAAGTTCTCAAGGTCGGCATAGCCGCGCTTGCGGTCAAGGAACTTACCCACGTCGTAGCTGCTGTAGAGCTTGCGGCCGTCGCGGAGCGAGGCGATGGCCATTTTTTCGATCTCGTCCATCGGCAGATTGATGTACTTCCAGTTGTGGCCGTCGTAGGTATGGCGGTCATACTCCACCTCGTATGTCTTGTAGTAGGGACGGCGCGGGTCGTTCATGGCCATGATGAACGTGCCGTTCAGCGGGCCGCCGACCACCTCCTGATAGAACGACAGCGGCGTGTACTCCTTGGCACGGCCCACGCTGCGCCCGTCCTTGGTCTTGAAGGCGTAGGTGAACTTCTGCGGCGGCTGGCCGATGGTCATCTCGAGCATGTGGTAGATTTGGGCGAGCATGCGCACCTTGGCCTTATTGATGGCCGTCTGGCTCTTGTCCTTCTGCACCATGTCGCGCAGCTGCAGACCATACTCGCGCAGCTTCGAGGCTATCAGCTGACGGGCCTTCGATGTGTTGTCTGACGAGAACGACTCGGGCATCACCTCCTTAGGCACCAGTCCGTACTTCTCGGCCAGGTCGGCCACGCCGCAGAACGTGCCGCCGTCGCTCAGCGGATAGTGGAAGAAGAACTGCACGCGCTGGTCGTCGAGGGGCTTCTTGCCCGTGTCCACGACGCCTTGCAGCATGAGGTTGGCCTTCTCTAACTGGTCATAGAAGAACAGGTACGCCTGCGAGAACTCCAGCTGTATGGAGTCGTGCTGCTGCGTATAGTTGGAGCGCAGCACGTTGAACCCGCTGAACATCCAGCAGCGGCCGCTCGACTTCTGGTCGGTGATTGACTGCCGCTTGGTCTCAATGCTGAAGTAGGTGTCGAGCGCACCAGCATTGGCGTGGCTCTTGGCAAGGTCGTCGATGGCATTGGCAGCGACGGCATTGACCAGCGCCTTGTTCACGGGCAGCTGCTTCTGCTCCTTCACAATGTCCTTCATCATGGCAGCCGAGATGCCGCCGTCCTTGGTCTGTGCAGTGGCCAGACCCAGCCCGCCCATCACGCAGATGGCCAAAATCATTGTACGTTTCATAACTGTTTTGTTTTAGTTCTGATGCAAAGTTACGCTTTTCTGACCACATTCCGGCGTTTCACCTTATTTATTTATAGGTTTTTAATTGACTTATGTCATGTTTGCGCACACAATCCGTAAAAAAGATTAAAAAAGGGACAACAACCCCCGAAGTATGCGTATCTTTGCACCGTCAATTGATAACATTTAGGATAATAACTTTTAAAAAGAAAAAAAAATGAAGAAGATTTTAATGACATTGGTTGCTGCTTTCGCAGCTGTGAGTATGAATGCTCAGGTTTACATTGGTGGTAGTTTTGCTTTCGAGGCTTGGAGCAGCCAGAAACTGGCCGGCGACAAGAGCGAGACCGTCTTTAAGATTATGCCCGAAATTGGTTACAACCTGAACGACGAGTGGGCCATCGGTACCGTCATTGGTTATGAGAACAACAAGTTCAATGGTATTTCTTTTGATGGCGTTAACGTTCCCAGCGAGAGTGCCTTTGCAATCTCTCCGTATGCCCGTTACACCTTCTCTAACTTGGGCAAAGTGAAGTTCTTTGTCGATGGTGGTTTTTCTTTTATTTCGGCCACAAAGGCTGACTGGACTGCACTTTCAGTTGGCTTTACGCCCGGTTTGGCTGTCAATCTGACAAATAATCTGAGTTTCGTTTCGCACATTGGCTTCGTTGGTTATACTTTGGTCAATCCTGACGGCGATGACAACAACACCAGCATGTTCGGTTTGAGCCTCGATGCCTCTGACATCAGCTTCGGCCTGTACTACAACTTCTAAAAATTAAAGTTTAAAACCCCTTAAAAAAGGCCGCACCTCTTGCAGATGTGGCCTTTTTTGCGTACTTTTGCACCCATTATGCCACAGGAACAGTCAGCAATACGCGAACGACAGCGCACCGACCTGCGCGAGCCGCGACGATACAAGGTCATCATCTACAACGACGACTTCACCACGATGGAGTTCGTCGTGAAGGTGCTGGTCGAGGTGTTTTTCAAGAGCGACGCCGAGGCCGAGGCGCTGATGCTGCAGGTGCACCACTCGGACAAGGCCGTCGTGGGCATCTACACCTACGACATCGCCGTCTCGAAGGTGCAGAAGGCCACACTGATGGCCCGCGAAGAGAACTTCCCCCTGCGGCTGACCTATGAACCGGAATAGAAAAGAGAAATGGCTGAGATAAAACAAACTGAACGCGCAAGCAAGATTCTGAACAAGTCGCTGCAATGCTGTCTGGACTGGCGGCACGAGTTCATCATGCCCGAACACCTGCTCATGACGCTGCTCGACGACGACAACTTCCACGCGGCACTTAACATCTTCTATTCGCCCGAAGCCTTGGCCGACCGACTGGAGAAGCAGCTGGAGACCATCGAGACCATACCCGAGGACCGCAAATACGTGCCCGAGACGTCGGTGCAGATGTCGAGACTCTTAGAGATAGCCTGCCAGCAGGTGCTGAACAGCAGCGCACAGGCCGTCGACACGCCCCATCTGGTGACGGGACTCCTGCAGCTGGAGGATTCGTGGGCGTGCTACCTGCTGAAGGACGCCCTTTACGGCAAGGAGGGCAACTTCATGAGCCACCTCATCAACTTCTGCGACTTCGACGACCACCTGGAGGAGGAGTACGGCACGGAGGGCGACAAGCAGCCGACGGCCTGGCGGAAGCTGGTGACGTGTATGAACGACCACGTCGACGAGAAGAATCCGCTCATCGGCCGCGAGCAGGAGCTGGAGCGCACCATACAGGTGCTCTGCCGCCGCGACAAGAACAACCCGCTGCACGTCGGCGAGCCGGGCGTGGGCAAGACGGCTCTCGTCTGGGGACTGGTGCGCCGCATCAAGGACGGCAACGTGCCCAAGCGCCTGAAGGACAGCCACGTCTACCTGCTCGACATGGGAACGCTGCTGGCCGGCACCCAGTATCGCGGCGACTTCGAGAACCGCATCAAGATGATTATGGACGGCATCAGCGGCGAGGCCCAGAACAACGTGGTCTACATCGACGAGATCCACACGCTCGTAGGAGCCGGCGCCACCGGCGAAGGCTCGATGGACGCCTCGAACATGCTGAAGCCCTATCTCGAGGCGGGCAGCCTGCGCTTCATCGGCTCGACCACCTACGAGGAGTATAACCGCCACTTCTCGCGCTCGAAGGGACTGGTGCGCCGCTTCCAGCAGATTGACATCGCCGAGCCAAGCGTCGACGAGACGAAGCACATCCTGCGCCAACTGCGCCCGAAGTACGAAGAGTTCCACAACGTGGTCTACGAGGACGCCGCCCTCGACTTTGCCGTCGAGGCCAGCGCCAAGTACGTCAACGACCGATTCCTGCCCGACAAGGCCATCGACCTCATCGACGAGGCCGGCGCCGCCCTGGAAATCGCCCATCCCACCCATGATGCCCAAATTGCCCATCCAGCCCATCCAGCCCAGGACATCCCCTACCCCGTCGTCACCCGCCAGCTCATTGCCGACATCCTGGCCAAGACGTGCAAGGTGGAGGCTATGGCCATGAAGGACGACGACAACGCCGCCCTCGAGACGCTCAGCGAGCGCATCCTCGCGAAGATATACGGCCAGGACGAGGCCGTCCGCCAGGTGGTGGAGGCCGTGCAGATGTCGAAGGCTGGACTGCTCGACGACAACAAGCCGCTGGCATCGCTGCTCTTCGTCGGTCCCACGGGCGTCGGCAAGACCGAGGTGGCCCGCGTGCTGGCCAAGGAGCTGGGCATCGAACTGCTGCGCTTCGACATGAGCGAATACACCGAGAAGCACACCGTGGCCAAGCTCATTGGCTCGCCCGCCGGATACGTGGGCTACGAGGACGGCGGCCTGCTGACCGACGCCATCCGCAAGACGCCCAACTGCGTACTGCTCTTGGACGAGATAGAGAAGGCCCACCAGGACATCTATAATATCCTGCTGCAGGTGATGGACTACGCCCGACTGACCGACAACAAGGGCCGGCGGGCCGACTTCCGCAACGTGGTGCTCATCATGACGTCGAACGCCGGCGCACAGCACGCCTCGCAGGCCAACATCGGCTTCAGCGGCAACACCTCGCGCGGCGAGGCCATGCTCAGTCAGGTGAAGAAGACGTTCAAGCCTGAGTTCATCAACCGCCTCAGCGGCACGGTGGTGTTCCACGACATGGACCGCACGATGGCGACGCTCATCCTGCGCAAGAAGCTCGGCGAACTGCAAGAGAAACTGACCGCCAAGCACGTGACGATGACGCTGACCGACGAGGCCTTCGACCACCTGCTCAACCAAGGTTTCACCCGCGAGTACGGTGCCCGCGAGATGGACCGCGTCATCGGCCAGCAGCTGAAGCCGCTGCTCATGCGCGAAATCCTCTTCGGCAGTCTGAAGCAGGGCGGCGACGTCACGATTGAAATGAGGAATGAGAAATTAGAAATGAGGAATGACAAGCCTCATGAGTAATCACCATTCCTCATTCCTCATTCCTCATTCCTATGGTTTACGAATTGGATGACGACCTGTGGTTCCCCGACCCGCACTTCGGCGATGCTGACGGCTGCATAGCCGTCGGCGGCGACCTGAGCGTCGACCGCCTGCTGCTGGCCTACAGCAACGGCATCTTCCCGTGGTACGCCTTCCGCCGCGACAACCCCGTCTGGTACTGCCCCATGCAGCGCTTCGTCATCTTCCCCAACGGAATTCACGTCAGCCACTCCATGCGCACGCTGATGAACAAGGGCCAGTACCGCCTGAGCATCAACGAGGACTTCCGGGGCGTCATCAGCAACTGCAGCCGCCTGCGCATCGACGAGGACGGTGCCTGGCTCGGCCCGGACATGATTGCCGCCTACACCGAACTCCACCGCGAGGGCTTCGCCGCCAGCGTCGAGGTGTGGGAGGACAAGCGGCTGGTCGGCGGCCTCTACGGCGTCAACATCGGACGCGCCTTCTTCGGCGAAAGCATGTTCTCGCTCGTGCCCAGTGCCTCGAAGCTGGCCCTCATCCACCTGGCCCGTATAATGCAAGAAACTGGCGGTACGGTTATCGACTGCCAGTTTCATACGCCTCATCTCGAATCGATGGGAGGCCGCTTTATCAGTTACGATAATTACATGAAGCTACTGCGTTGACAGTATCATCTCAATAAGCTTTGTCACATCGCTGATGTCAACAACGCCGTTGCCGTCAACGTCGGCAGCCTCGTTGATGACCCCGCCTGTCGTACTGTCAAGCAAGCTGCCGACGAGCTTCTTCACGTCATCGACATCCATCTTACCGTCGCCATCAACGTCGCCCTTCTGCACGAGTCTCACCAATGAGACATTGGTAATCCATGTGTTTCCGCTGTTGGCCAGTGTCAGCACATAGTTGCCAGCGGCCCCCGTCTTAATGTCGGCTGACACTGTCCTCCACTCCGTAGTTGAACTTACAGCGGGAAAAGCAATATCTTTGACACCAACATTACCATTGAGTACACTGACGGTAATGCCCTTATTCGATTCCTTCTCGTGCGAACGGTAGCTGAAAGTCAACAAGTAAGTGGCATTAGCAGCCAATGACAACTGATGGCCCTCTTGATTGCCATACTGCAAAGAACCCGGCTGGTTATAGTAAGCCGTAGGGAAAGCCCCTAAAATGTCCTTCTGCATCTGCCCCCAGGTATTCGTGCGTGTCCAACCATCAGGGTAGTTGGCATTTGGAAACACTGTTGCGAACATTCCGTTATAGATAATATCTGACTCGCATACTGTCCACTCTGCATTGACGTCTGCAATCGCGGGAACAGCCACCTCATCGCTTGTTTCACTGTCATCATAAAGCGTGACAACTTTGACACGGAATTTACCGCCCCTTACATTAAGGTCGCTTAGTTTAGTAATATAGGTTATGCTGTTACTCTCAAGCTTATTGCGGTCATCGCTCAGCGTTATTAATGTCTCCCAACTACTACTACCCTCTGGCTGGTATTCAAGGAGCAACTCATCGGTACAATCAGAATTGCCATTACCCACATTAAACGTAATAGTCTGCTCATCTGAATTGACGCTGTAGGTCAGCGAAGGCGTCTTAACGCCGTCAGCCCACCAGTTCGGAACCTTTATGTTCTTAGCATTATATGCAAAGGTGGAGCGGTGGTCACGATAGACCTCTCCGGCAGGGGTTATCCAGCCGTCATCATAGAACATTTTATTACGCCAATAGTCAAATCCGTAAATTGCGTAGCGCTCAATGTAATCACTCTCCTCCAAGCGCTGAAGCAGAGCCTGGAGGTATTCACGGGCCTTGTCGTAGGAGGTTATCATCGATGAATTGGTATTCCAGGTTGCCCCCACTTCAAGTTCCGTCAACCAGATGGGGCGCTTGACGCTGTTCCAAAGATTCCAGTAAGTGTCGGTAACATACTTAGCATAGTCGTTGGCATTGCGGCCTCCTATAGGCAGATAGGCATGGCTGACGGCAATATCGCAGCGCGAATGATTGTTGTTCTCATCAACATACTTAAAAAAATTCGTCAAATAGCTGAAGTCTTCATTGTTCTGCGGTTGGGGTGAACCAATGCGACCGCCACCGGCCTGAAATTCCTCATTTAAACCGTATGTCGTCCATTCTATGATTTTGTTATTGTTATCGACAGGGCAGGTACATGGTTTTGTTTCGTGTTTTGTATGCTGCTCCGGATGGTCTGGCTCGTTGATGGATATGGCAGCCGTGGCCGTCTTGTTGTTTACTTCATCAGCACTTGGCCAATATACGTGTTGCCGACAGGGCACATACTCCATATCCGTTGTCGAGCTGTAGCCGGCACTCCACGACCAGTACCACGTGGCTCTCAGTCCGGGGCCGCCGCTGGAGCCGCTTGTGTTGCCCCACCCTTTCTTCGACAGATACTGCCAAGGTTTAATGTTAACCGACGTCACGCGCTTAGTCAGTGCATTAGGCAGCGTAACCACCTGGTCGGCATGGTCGGCCACGAAGACGCGACTATAACACGAACCGTTTGTGCCGCAAGCTAAGGTGGCCATATAACCACGACGCAAGGTGAAACTGGTCATTGTATTACTCTGCCCCGCCTCCGAGAGGTCTTTATGATTGCCAACGGCCAACGTGAACTCGCCCTCCGTACCGTCGCAGGTCATAGCGACTTCGGGCAGGGGAATGACGGCGGCACCGTTCAAGTAAATGGCCACACGACAGTTCGTACCGTTTTTAGCAGCTACACCATTGATGGAAACATACTTCAGGTAGGTGCTGATGACCTTACTGGGAATAATGTTATCGAAAATGAGCCACGTGCGGTCGCTGCCGAGATTCACAGAACTACTGCCGAGAATCGGGTTGTCGTTCGATGTGATGTGGATGTCTACAGCATCGCTGCGGTCAATCTCTTTGTCGTTCAGCTGACAGTAGTCCACCTCATTCACGCCCTGGGCATTCTCGTAGTCGCCCGAGCAGTAGGCCTGGCGTGCCTCGTCCCAAGAACTGCCCACGACAGGTATCACCGAGAACTGTCCGTGACTGCTCTTGCGCTTGTCGTAATAGATGCTGACATAATCTGCGCCCTTCTTAGCGCCATCGATGCCCACATAGCTGCCACTATTCTTCTTATTGGTAAGATAGGCATAGCAGTCAGGCTCCGTCATCTTCCAGCGGAAGCGGTCGGCGGTCGATTTCGACTCTAAGGTGATGCTATAGCTATTGCTGCCGCTGGCCGCCAAGTACTTGCCACTGCTTTTCTGCTTAAGCAGGAAATAGCCGCTCTCACCTGATTCCTCGGCCACAAACACGTAGCCGTCGCTCTTGGTTCCATATGCCGACAGAGCCGGCCCGTTGCCCGCCTCGTTCGTTCCCAACAACTTCTCGTAAATATTAAGCCAGATGTAGTACTCGCCGCCGGCCTTGAGCTCGGCTTTTACCGACAGGCAGCTCACGACGGTGACGCAAAGCGTGATTAGTAGTTTTCTCATATCGTTAATAGTTATTATTTATTAGTTTGGACTGCAAAAATACGACTTTTTTCTCACATAGCCAAATTATTCGGCATTTTTTAGGAAAATCCCCTATGTGATAGGTAATGACAGAAAACAACCTACACTTCCAACACTTCCTACACCTAACGTATATTCATACACTCTCTGCATGATTATGCAACTCTGGCAGGACACAGCCAAAAAGCGCCGCCTTTCGGGCAAAAGGCGCCACGTTTTTCCAAAAACCCGCTGGGTTATGACGCTAAAGCGCCCCCTCTGCAGAATGAATATCTATACATTCCGTAGGTGTCGGTTCAGGTGTAGGATAATCAGACAACCGACACCTGAACCGACACTGGCAGTCAGGCAGTTAAGCATTAAGTGTAAGAAGTGTTGGTTGTTTCCGTCTTTCGCAACTATACGATGTTCACCTCGGGATGGATGTCAATGCCGAACCGCTGACCGACGTCGTGGCGTATGGCCTCGCAGAGCGCGACGATTTCCTGCCCCGTGGCACCGCCGAGGTTCACCAGCACCAAGGCCTGCTTCGGGTGGACTCCGGCACGGCCCATCGAGCGACCCTTCCAGCCGCACTGGTCAATCATCCAGCCGGCGGGAATCTTCTCGTGCTCATCATCGACGTGGTAGTGGGGCATATCGGGATACTGTGCCAATAGCTGTTCGAACTTCTTGCGGCCGACGACGGGGTTCATGAAGAAACTGCCGGCATTGCCCGTCACCTCCGGGTCGGGCAGTTTCTCGCGGCGGATGTCGATAATCGTCTGGCGCAGCTGTTGGGGGGTTGGCTCTTCAATGCCGCGCCGCTGCAGTTCGGCACGTATGTTGCCGTAGTCCAGGCGGGGCGAGAATTCAGCAGCAAACTGATAGGTGACGCGGGTTATCAGGTAGCGGTTCTTCCAGTCCTGCTTGAAGCGGCTCTGGCGATAGCCGTAGCAGCAGTCGGCGTTTGTCAGCACGCACCGACGGCCCGACGCTATCTCGACGCACTCCACCTCGCGAATGAGGTCCTTCGCCTCAGCACCGTAGGCGCCGATGTTCTGAACGGCACTGGCTCCCACGTCGCCGGGAATCAGCGACAGGTTCTCGGCCCCGTAGAGTCCGTTATCCAGGCTCACCTTTACGACGTCGTCCCACGTCATGCCGCTGCCGCAGGTCATCAGCGTGCCGTCAGTCTCGTAGCCCTTGATGGCCGAATGTACCACGATGCCGTCGAAGTCGCGCGTCAGCAGCAGATTGCTGCCCCCGCCTATTATAATAAAAGGTCTGTCGTCACGGCCCAGCAGCTCAGCCACATCAGTAGCCTCCTCCACCGTCTCGTATTCCAGGAAACGGCGGCAGCGGGCGTCAATGCCAAACGTGTTGTGCCCCTTCAGACTATAATCCAACAGGTCCCTCATTCCTCATTCCCTCATCTTCACCAGTTTCCACTGTCCGTCGCTGCGACGGAACGTCATCTCCACCTCCATGCCGTTGGCAATGCCGCGCATCATGAAAATCTTCTCGTCGGAGTCCTCCTCCTGCTTGCCGTAGACGATGTTGTAGATCATGCGGTCTGGCAGCTCGGGCGCAAAGGCGGGCCATGTGTCGGGCGTCAGGATGCCCTCCATCTGTGCAAAGTCGTCGTCAGGGTCAGGGCCCACGAACGTTACGGTCTGAGCCAGGCTCTCGGTCTGAAACGCCGAGTCGGTCACAAATTGGTGGTAGAAGTCCAGGAACGATGCATTGCGGTTCGAGGCTATCGGCTCCGTCCTTACCTCCAGCAGCATCCACGCACCCTTGACGCGGCGGAACTGGTACTGAATCACGGCACCCGTGTTGAAATAAATCTTCTCGACCGTAGCCTGGCTCACCGACGTGTCGCGCACCAGTTCCATCTGCTGCTGGTTGTCGAAGAGCACGGTGTAGTAGTCCTGGCGCATGAAGAAGTGCTCCATCTTCCACTCGCCCTTGCCCACCTGCGTCGTCTTGCCGTTGCGCACATTCGGCAGCGGAAAGTTCACGCGCTCCATCTGCAGGTTGCGGTTGGCAGCGAAGTTGAACAGGAAGTCGTCGAACAGCTCGTCGGCGGCCCTCGGCATCGGTGTCTCGGCAATCAGCTGCTCCAGCGTGTCAACCGGCTCCACAGAGTCCGTGGCTGTTGTGTCGGCAGTGTCGGCCGGCGTCGTGTCCGCCGGTGCTGCCGCCTGCCTGCCTCCGCACGAAAGTGTCAGCAAGGCCAGTGCCATTGCAACAAAAGAAAGCCTCTTCATTGCTCGTCTTTCAAATTCAGCGTGCAAAGTTAATAAATTATTGTGAATTATGAATTATGAATTAAAAAAAATTCGTACCTTTGCACCCGAAATTAAAAAATCACCCTATTGATATGTTACTTGACAAGATAGACGAACTTCTGAAAGAAGTACAGACGCTGAGCGCGAAGAATGCAGACGAAGTGGAACAGCTGCGACTGAAGTACCTCAGCAAGAAGGGCGAAATCACCGCCCTGATGAACGATTTCCGCAACGTGGCTGCCGACGAGAAGAAGACCGTGGGCATGAAGATCAACGAGCTGAAGCAGATGGCCTTAGAGCGCATCAACCAGCTGCGCGAGGAGTGTGAGACGCAGGAGACGGGCGATGAGCAGATGGACCTGACGCGCACCCCCTACCCCATCAAGCTCGGCACGCGCCACCCGCTGACCATCGTGACCAACGAAATCATCGACATCTTCTCGCGCATGGGCTTCGTGCTGGCCGACGGACCCGAGGTGGAGGACGACCTCCACGTCTTCACGAAGATGAACTTCGCCGCCGACCACCCCGCCCGCGACATGCAGGACACGTTCTTCGTCTCGCAGCATCCTGACGACGTAACCAAGAACATTCTGCTGCGCTCGCACACCTCATCGGTGCAGGCCCGCGTGATGGAGCAGATGCACGACGAGAACGGACTGCTGACGGCGCCCATCCGCGTCATCTGTCCGGGCCGCGTCTATCGCAACGAGGCCATCACCGCCCGCGCCCACTGCTTCTTCCACCAGGTGGAGGGTCTCTACATCGACAAGAACGTCTCGTTCACCGACCTGAAGCAGGTTCTGCTCTCGTTTGCCAAGGAGATGTTCGGCCCCGACACGAAGATCCGCCTGCGTCCCTCGTACTTCCCGTTCACGGAACCCTCAGCCGAGATGGACATCTCGTGCTTCATCTGCGGCGGCGAGGGCTGCGGCTTCTGCAAGCACACGGGCTGGGTCGAGATCTTAGGCTGCGGCATGGTCGACCCCAACGTGCTCGAGCAGTGCGGCATCGACTCCAAGATTTATTCGGGCTATGCCTTCGGCATGGGCGTCGAGCGCATCACCAACCTGAAGTACCGCGTCAACGACCTGCGCCTGTTCTCCGAGAACGACACCCGCTTCCTGGAGGAGTTCGAGGCAGCCGACTAACGCATAAGTCAATTCAGCACATAAGGCGGCGCTTTTCTGGTTGAAAGGCGCCGCCTTATGGCATCTAACCCAACTTTGACCCCACTTTTCTGTTTTTCTCGCTGTTACCGCTGTTCCAGCATTCTTGATTACTTTACTGTGTACTACAAACTTTTATTTTTCTCCAGAACGGCATCTTCTTGTA
>JAFPVW010000157.1 GCA_017395215.1 Prevotella sp.
ATGTTGCTGGTGGCCTTCTGGCGGCGGATGTGCTGCTCGCGAGCCTGGAGCGTGAGCACGAAGGCACGCTGGCCGCGGTTGTCGCGCGTCATGCCGACGATGCGGCCCGGCATCTTGCGCATGAGCTTCTCGGTGCAGCACATGTAGCCGACGTAGGGACCGCCCCACTGCATGGGAATGCCCAGCGACTGGCCGTCGCCGACGGCGATGTCGGCGCCCCACTCGCCCGGCGTCTTGAGCAGGGCAAGGTCGGCGGCCACGCTGTCGATGACGAAGAGTGCCTTGTGGTCGTGACAGGCGTCGGCAAAGCCGCTGAAGTCCTCGACGATGCCGTAGCAGTTAGGCTGCTGGACGATGACGCCGGCCACACCGCCAGATGAGAGATGAGAGATGAGCGATGAAAGGTCAGTCACCCCGTCTTTCTCGGCGATGGTCAGCAGTTCGATGCCGTGGTGCAGGGCGTAGGTGTCGAGCACGCGGCGCGTGGCGTCGCCGACGGTCTCGGCCACGAGCACCTTGCCGGCCTTCTTGCCGGCTGCCACGGCCATCATCATGGCCTCGGCGCAGGCCGTGGTGCCGTCGTACATCGAGGCGTTCGAGATGTCCATGCCCGTGAGCGAGGCCATCATCGACTGGTATTCGAAGATATAGTGGAGCGTGCCCTGCGAGATTTCGGCCTGGTAGGGCGTGTAGGCCGTCAGCAGCTCGGAGCGCTGCAGCAGGTAGGGGACGACCGACGGCGTGTAGTGGTCGTAGACGCCGCAGCCGGCGAAGCAGGTCAGCTGGCGGTTCTGCGCCCCGAGCTTGTCGAAGAGGCTGCGCACCTCGAGCTCGCTCATCGCCGACGGCAGCTCGTAGTCGCCGCTGAAGCGGATGCTCTCGGGAATCTGGGCATAGAGGCCGTCGAGGTCTTTCACCCCCACTTTCCCCTGCATCGCCTTCAGGTCATTCTCTGTATGCGGGAAATACTTGTATTCCATATCACTTTGCGCAGAAAGCCTCGTAGGCGGCAGCGTCCATCAGGCTGTCGAGCTCCACCTTGTCGCTGAGTTCCACCTTGATAATCCAGTTGTCGTAGGGGGCCTGGTTCACCAGCTCGGGCTGGTCGTCGAGGGCGTCGTTCACCTCGACCACCTTGCCGCTGACGGGCGATATGAGGTCAGAGGCGGCCTTGACACTCTCCACGGCGCCGAACTCCTCGCCGGCGGTCACCTCGTCGTCGACGTCGGGCATGTCGACGTAGACCACGTTGCCTAATGCGTTCTGGGCGTAGTCGGTAATGCCGACGTAGCCATACTCACCTTCTACTCTGATGTATTCGTGCGACTCCGAGTAGTAGAGTCCTTCAATTACCTTACTCATTTCTTATAGCTTTTGTTATAGAATTGTTTCTTGATGACCGTGCCTGGGAACACCTTCTTGCGAATCTGAATCTGGACGTCGGTGCCCAGCGCGGCGTAAGCCGTGTCGACGAGAGCCATGCAGACGCTCTTGTCGGTAGAGATGGTGTGGTAGCCCGTGGTCACCTCGCCGATGGGCTGGCCGTCCATGTTGAGTACGGCATAGCCGTGGCGGGGGATGGCCTTGTCGTGGAGCTCGATGCCGACGAGGCGGCGGCTGACGCCCTCGGTCTTCTGGCGCAGCAGGGCCTCGCGGCCGATGAACTCAGGCTTGTCGAACTTGACGAACGCGGTCAGGCCGGCCATCACGGGCGATATCTGCTCCGACAGTTCGTCGCCGTAGAGCGGCAGTCCCACCTCGAAGCGCAGGGTGTCGCGGCAACCGAGTCCGCAGGGCTGCACGCCGGCGGCTATCAGGCGGTCCCAGCAGTCGCGGATGTAGTCGTGCGAGGCGTACAGCTCGAAGCCGTCCTCGCCGGTGTAGCCTGTGCGGCTGATCACCCCCCCTACGGCCCCCGAGGGGGCTTCTATTGTCTTGCAGGTGTAAAAAGTCAGTTCCTTACATGGGAGGCCGAGGACGGTCTCGACGATGTGCTCTGACTCGGGGCCTTGGATGGCTATCTGACCGTAGATCTCCGACTCATTCTTCAACTCGATGTCGAAGCCTTCGGCCTGCTGCTGCATCCACGCCCAGTCCTTGTCGATATTGGCGGCGTTGATGACGAGGAAGAAGTCCTGCTCGGCCAGTTTGTAGACCAGCAGGTCGTCGACGGTGCCGCCGTCGTCGTAGCACATCATGCCGTAGACGATCTTCCCCACGGGCATGGCCGTGACGTTGTTCGTAAAGATGTGGTTCACATAGCGTTCGGCATCCTGGCCCTTGACCGTCACCTCGCCCATGTGGGAGACGTCGAAGAGGCCAACCCGTTCGCGCACGGCGGCGTGCTCCTTGGCAATGCCACTCTGGTAGAGCAGGGGCATATCGAACCCGCCGAACTCTACCATCATCGCCCCTAACGACAGGTGTTTGTCGTACAGGCAGGTGCGCTTTGTCTTCTTTTCAAGTTCTTGTTTTACTGACATAGTAACATTTACGGTTTACAGATTATAGATTTACAGTTTAATTGTCTCGTACGATTGCTCCATCGCCTCAATCTCGGCCACGTCGGCCGGCGTCAGCCGGCGCTCGCCGTCGCAGAGGGTCTGGCGGATGAGCGTCTTCAGCTCGCCGAGGGTCAGCGTCGTGTGGTCCTTCAGCAGCGTGATGCGCTGGCGCACACTCTCCACGCCCTTGCGCTGCAGCTTCGCAGGGCTCGGCGTGATGGCGGCCGTCATGTGCTCCATCCGGGTGTCGTAGAGCATGGTGCTGTGGACGATGGTGCGGCCGGCCAGGTGGTAGCAGGCCGTACCGCAGACCTTGCGGTTGCCGACGAGGATGTCGTTATGGCTGGTGCCGGTGGCCGTGACGCCCGCCTTGCGCAGCACGAGCATGACCATCGTCACGAAGCGGTTGAAGGCGAAGCCCACGTCGTCGCCGGCGGTGACGAGCGAGAGCATCAGGTTGCCCTCGTCGGCATAGACGCAGCCTCCGCCGCTCTTGCGGCGCACGATGCTGATGGCGTGGCGGCGGCAGTAGTCGGTGTCCACCTCGTTCTCGAGCACCTGGTTACGGCCATAGATGACCGTCGGGGCCACCTGCCACGTGAAGAAGGCGTCAGGCTCGTCGAGCCGTCGGGCCACGAATTCCTCCATGGCCAGATAGAATGTGAGGTTGCGCTGCTTGTCGTCGGGCAGCAGGATGTACTTCATACAGGTCGGTTAGCAATAATGCGACTGCAAATATATGAAGTTTTTATGTAATCTACAAGTTTTTCTGCAAGAATTTTAGCTCGGCCTCCAACATTTCCAGTTTTGGCATCGGGAAGCCGGCCTCGCGGGCTATCTCTATCGGGCGCGTATATAAATAATGTATCTCCATCGGCCGGTGGAAGTCGTAGTCGAGGCGCATCGACGGCGAGTAGGGCGTCATCTCGTCGGTCATCTGGATCATCTTCTCGACGAAGGCCTCGTCGACACCGCTGACGCCCAAGGCCCGCGAGGCGCCCACCACCTCCATCATCTGGTCGCGGATGAGCTGGCGCGTCGAGGGGTCGCGCAGCAGCAGGTCGGTCTGGGTGTGCAGGGCGACGGTCATACCGTTGAAGGGCATGTTCCAGACGGCCTTCTTCCAGCGTGCCTCGTGGTACTCCACCTGGCCCGTCTCGATGCCGGCGGCGCGGAACTCACTGACGACGGCCTCGAACAGCCGTTCGTCGCGACACGAGTAGTTGGCCAGGTTGATGCTGCCGTAGCACTGGTGGCTGACGCGCCCCGGCTCGGTCTTGGCCGAGCAGATGAAGGCCAGGCCGGCGGCGAGCTGCACGCCGGGGAACATCGCCTGCACGTCGGGCTCGATGCCGATGCCGTTCTGGATCATCACCACCAGCGTATGCTCATGCAACAGCGGTGGCAGCAGCTCCTTCAGCTTGCCGTTGTTCACCGACTTCAGGCACACCAGCACCACGTCGCACTGGGGCATATCCGCAGTCCGGGCGTAGGCGTTGGCCTCGATGTGGAACGAACCGTCGCAGGAGTCAACCTGCAGGCCGTTCGCCTTCACGTACTCATAGTCCTTGTGCAGCAGGAACTGCACCTCCTGTCCTGCCCGTGCCAGCTTGGCGCCGTAGTAGCCGCCAATGGCTCCTGTTCCTATTACTCCGTATTTCATACAGGGTGCAAAAGTACAAAAATTCCGCCATATCAGCAAGTTTTTCTGCGCAAAAAACCGCAAAAACCTTGACAAACCGCCTCGCCATACTCGCGTGGCAGTCAGCAACCGCGCTACTGGCCGCAAATACGCGAGTTTTGACCCATATGCCAACCGCTTGATTACCAACCGTCTACACCGAAACCGTCTGTCGGCACCCCCTTAAAACGCCCCCAAATAGCGCCGCCAAGCCCCCTTTTTGGCGCCACCAAACCGGCCGGTTGGCGCCACTAACCCGGCGGTTTGCTCCGACCAACCCGCCGAGTTAGCATTCTCAGGCCGCCCCACGCGCTTTTCCCGCCTCCGCAGAGCCCTTTTTCGCCCCATTCCGTTTCCAGAATCATCCTCCCAACTGACGTCTTTTTTGACTATTTTCTTTACACTCCTTGCCCTGAAAGAACGACGGGAAAGCGGCGGGAAAGAATAAATCTTGCATAAAAGTATGGTGTATCAGATTTTTTTGTGTAACTTTGCACCCGCATGGAGAAACAAGACTTTGGGCTGCTCAAGCGCATCGACTCGCCGTCGGACTTGCGCAGCCTGACGATTGACGACCTGCCGCGGGTGTGCGAAGAGCTGCGGCAGGACATCGTAGAAGAGCTGTCAGTGAACCCCGGGCACCTGGCCTCGAGCCTCGGCGTGGTGGAACTGACAGTGGCGCTGCACTACGTCTTCGACACACCTAACGACCGCATCGTCTGGGACGTGGGCCATCAGGCCTACGGCCACAAGATATTGACTGGCCGCCGCGAGCAGTTCTCGACGAACCGCAAGCTGGGCGGCATACGTCCCTTCCCCTCGCCCCAGGAGAGCGAGTACGACTCGTTCGCCTGCGGCCACGCCTCGAACAGCATCTCGGCCGCCCTCGGCATGGCTGTGGCTTCGAAAATTGAGAATGGGGAGTTGCCTCGCAAGGTCGTTGCCGTCATCGGCGACGGTGCCATGTCGGGCGGACTGGCCTTCGAGGGTCTGAACAACGTGTCGTCGTCGCCCAACGACCTGCTCATCATACTGAACGACAACAACATGTCGATAGACCGCTCCGTGGGCGGCATGAAGCAGTACCTGCTGAGTCTGAACACCAACAAGACCTACAACCACCTGCGCTTCAAGGCCGGGCAATGGCTCCACGGGCGAGGCATGATGAACGACGATCGGCGGAAAGGACTCATCCGCCTGTCGAACGCCATCAAGAGCGCCCTCTCCCACCAGCAGAACATCTTCGAGGGTATGAACATACGCTACTTCGGACCTACCGACGGCCACGACGTCAAGGAGCTGGTGCGCATACTCCGCGAAATCAAGGACATGAAGGGGCCGAAGCTGCTGCATATCCACACGCAGAAAGGTCACGGCTACGCGCCGGCCGAGAAGGACGTCACCACCTGGCACGCACCGGGGAAGTTCAATCCCGACACCGGCGAGCGACTGGTGGACAACAACCCCGACAAGCCGCAGAAGTACCAGGACGTCTTCGGACATACGCTCCTGGAACTGGCCCGGCAGAACCCGCGCATCGTCGGCGTGACGCCCGCCATGCCCTCGGGCTGCTCGATGAACATCATGATGAAGGAGATGCCCGAGCGCACCTTCGACGTGGGCATCGCCGAGGGGCACGCCGTCACCTTCTCGGGCGGCATGGCCAAGGACGGTCTCATTCCCTTCTGCAACATCTACTCGGCCTTCGCACAGAGGGCCTACGACAACATCATACACGACGTGGCGCTGCTCGGGCTGCATGTCGTGCTCTGCTTCGACCGCGCCGGACTGGTCGGCGAGGACGGGCCTACCCACCACGGCGCCTTCGACCTGGCCGCACTGCGGCCAGTGCCTAACCTGACCATCTGCTCGCCGATGGACGAGCACGAGCTGCGCCGGCTGATGTACACCGCCCAGTTGCCCGACCAGGGGCCGTTCGTCATACGCTACCCCCGTGGCGGCGGCGTGCTCAAGGAGTGGCGCTGCCCCCTGGAGGCCGTCAAGGTGGGCACGGGCCGACGCCTGCTCGACGGCAGCGACGTCGCCGTGCTCAGCATTGGCCCCATCGGCAACGAAGCCCTGAAGGCTGCCAAGGAGACGGGAGCCGCCATGTACGACATGCGCTTCCTGAAGCCCCTCGACGAGGATATCCTCCACGAGGTGGGCCGCAGGTTCAGCCGCGTCGTCACCGTCGAGAACGGCGTCAGGGACGGCGGTCTCGGCTCTGCCGTCACGGAGTGGCTCTCCGACCACGGCTACGCCACGCGCGTCACCCGCCTCGGGCTGCCCACCGACCACTTCGTGGAGCACGGCACCGTCGCCGAACTGCACCATCTCTGCGGCACCGATGCCGAGGGAATCAAATCGAAAATCGAAAATCCGTAAATCGTAAATAGCATGAAGATTGTCATTGTCGGAGCCGGTGCCGTGGGCACCCATTTGTCGAAACTGCTGTCGGGCGAGCACCAGAGCTGCGTGCTCATCGACGACAACGAGGAGCGCTTGGAGGGTGTCGCCGAGTACGACGTGATGACCTACAACGCGCTGCCCACCAGTATCGGTGCGCTGAAGGAGGCCGGAGCCGACAAGGCCGACCTCTTCGTCGGCGTCACCACCGAGGAGACCACCAACATCACGGCCTGCGTCATTGCCCACGGCCTCGGCGCGAAGAAGACGGTGGCGCGCATCGACAACTACGAGTACCTCTCGGCCCAGAACCAGAAGTTCTTCCAGCAGATGGGCATCGACTCGATGGTCTACCCCGAGGTGCTGGCAGCCACCGACATCACCAACGGTCTGAAGATGTCGTGGGTGCGCCAGCGCTGGGACGTCCACGACGGCGCCCTCGTCCTCCTGGGCATCAAGCTGCGCGAGGGCTGCGAGATTCTGAACCAGCCGCTGAAGGACCTCTGCGGCCCCGAAGACCCCTACCACGTCGTGGCCATCAAGCGCGACGGCGAGACCATCATCCCCGGCGGTCTCGACACGCTGAAGCTCAACGACCTCACCTACTTCATGACCACGAAGGAGTACATACCCTACATCCGCAAGATTGTAGGCAAGGAGCACTATACCGACGTGAAGAACGTCATCATCATGGGCGGCGGCAAGACCTCGGTACGCGCCGCGCTGACCATTCCCGACTATATGAACGTCAAGATCATTGAGAAGGACGCCGAGCGCTGCGAGAAGCTCAACCAGCTGCTGGCCGAGAGCGACGCGATGGTCATCCACGGCGACGGCCGCGACCTGGGGCTGCTCGAGGAGGAGGGCATACGCAGCACGCAGGCCTTCGTGGCCCTGACCGGCAATGCCGAGACCAACATCCTGGCCTGTCTGACGGCCAAGAAGCTCGGCGTGCGCAAGACGGTGGCTATGGTCGAGAACCTCGACTACGTCTCGATGGCCGAGAGCCTCGACATCGGCACCATCATCAACAAAAAGACAGTGGCCGCCAGCCACATCTACCAGATGATGCTCGACGCCGACGTGCGCAACCTGCGCTCGCTGATGCTCGTCGACAGCGAGGTGGCCGAGTTTGTGGCCTCCGAAGGCTCGCGGGTGACGAAGCGACTGGTAAAGGACCTCGGACTGCCTATCGGCGTCACCATCGGCGGACTGGTGCGCAACGGCCAGGGCCTGCTCGTCAGCGGTAACTCTCAGATTCAGGCCGGCGACTCCGTCATGGTCTTCTGCCACGAGCAGAAGCTCAAGCAACTCGAGAAGTACTTCAAGAAAACCGCCATCTTCTAACCTCCCTTCACCTTTCACCCTTCACCTTTCACCCTTCACCCTTCACCAATCACCCTTCACCAATCATGGTCAACTTCCGCATCATAAACAAGATCATCGGCTCGCTGCTCTTCGTCGAAGCCCAGTTCATGGGCTGGTGTCTGGCCGTAGCCTTCAGCCATCATGAGGACGACGCGCTGGCCTTCCTGCTGTCGATGCTGCTGACCTTCGGATTCGGATTCCTCTTCCTCTTCCTCGGACGCGGCGCCGTCAACACGCTGAGCCGCCGCGACGCCTACGTCGTCGTCACCGCCGTCTGGGTCATCTTCTCGGTGTTCGGCATGCTGCCCTTCCTCATCCACGGCAGCATCAACAACCTCACCGACGCCTTCTTCGAGACGATGTCGGGCTTTACCACCACCGGGGCTTCCATACTCGACGACGTAGAGTGCCTGCCCCACGGCATACTCTTCTGGCGCTCGCTCATGCAGTGGATAGGCGGACTGGGAATCGTCTTCTTCACCATCGCCATTCTGCCGTCGCTCGTCGGCGGCAGCGTCAAGGTGTTTGCCGCCGAGGCCACCGGCCCCATCAAGGCCAAGATGCACCCTCGACTGAGCACCTCGGCCAAGTGGATCTGGTCGATCTACCTGCTGCTCACCATCGGCTGCGGCCTGTCGTTCTGGGCCGTCGGCATGGACTGGTTCGAGGCCCTAAACTACTCGATGACCACCACCGCCACGGGTGGCTTCTCCATCCACAACGACGGTCTGGAGCACTTCAACCTGGCCTCCATAGACTACATCGCCATCGTGTTCCAGTTTCTCTCGGGCATTAACTTCACCTTATTATATATAAGCATCTTCAAGCTGCGCATCTCGGCGCTGTTCAAGAACTCTGAGTTCAAACTCTACATCGCCGTCGTCGTCGGAGCCACGCTGTGGATTATGTACCTGCTGCTCACCCGTATGGACTACCCGCTCGAACAGGCTTTCCGCAACGCCCTGTTCCAAGTGGTATCGTTTATGACCACTACGGGCATGTTCAACGACGAGGTCGGACTCTGGCCCCACATCACGTGGGTCATCCTGGGCGTCATCATGTTCCTCGGAGCCTGTGCCGGCAGCACCAGCGGCGGTTTCAAGTGCATTCGCGGCAACATGCTGCTGCAGGTGGTGCGCAACAACTTCCGCCAGATTCTGCACCCCAACGCCGTGCTGCCCGTGCGCATCAACGGCCAGAGCATTCCGCAGTCGAAGCTCGTGGCGCTGTTCGCCTTCTTCGTCCTGGCCATCTTCATGATGATCTTCACGGCAACGGCCATGATGGTCGGCGGCGTCGACAACACCAACTCGGTGACCATCGCCCTGAGCTGCGTCAGCAACGTCGGCCCCTCGCTCGGCACCAAGATCGGTCCCGAACTGTCGTGGTCGATTCTCCCCGACGCCATCAAGTGGCTCCTCTGCCTCCTGATGCTTATGGGCCGTCTCGAAATCATGACCGTCCTCGTGCTCTTCACCCGAGCCTTCTGGAAGGAGAACTGAGGCCGGGATAAAGATTTTCGGCCATTTATTTGGAGGATTCGACTCTTTTTCGTATTTTTGCCGACAGATAATACAATGAATGCCATTATGCGAGGAAAATACCTGGATCCGAAGGCTGACCTGACCTTCAAGCTGATATTTGAGCACGAAGACTTGCTGATTAGTCTGCTCAACGCCCTGCTGCCCCTTGACGAGGGCAAGCAGATAGAGCACGTAGAGTACCTGCCAGCAGAGCTGGTGCCTGAGAACCCCGGCAAGAAGAACAGCGTGGTTGACGTGCGCTGCCGCGAGACCGGCGGCCGCCATTTCATCGTGGAGATGCAGCTGAACTGGAACAACGAGTTCCGCCACCGCGTCATCTTGAATGCCGCCAAGGCAGTGGTGAAACAGCTGAAGCCCGGCGAGGAGTACAAGCTGGTGCAGCCGGTCTATTCACTGAACCTTATCAACGACACGGGGTTCGAGTCGGCCCCCGATGATTTCTACCACGACTACGCGATAGTGGACGTGGCTCATAACGACCGCATCATCGAAGGCCTGCGGTTCGTGTTCATCGAGCTGCCCAAATTCAAGCCCAAGACCATCGCCGAGCGGAAGATGGCCGTGCTGTGGCTGCGCTTCCTGACGGAGATAAACTCCACCACCGAGGAGGCTCCCGCCGAGCTGTTGGAAAATCCCGAGACGGCTAAGGCGCTCAAGCTCTTAGAGAAGTCGGCCTACAATGAGGGCCAGCTGGAGGCCTACGACCGCTTCTGGGATGCCGTCTACCGTGAGCGCGTGTTCTACGATGACGGGTACAAGAAAGGACAAGCCGCCGGTTGGGCCGATGGCCGAGAGGCTGGCCTGGCTGCCGGCCGGGCTGCTGGCATGGCGGAAGGCCGGGCTGCTGGCATGGAGGAAGGCCGGGCTGCTGGCATAGCGGAAGGCCGGGCTGCTGGTATGGCGGAAGGCCGGTCAGCTGGCATAGCGGAAGGGGCGGATAAAGCCAACCGCGACAATGCGCAGAAAATGAAGGCCAAAGGCTTTGCCGTTGAAGATATTGCTGAGATTACTGGCCTCACTATTGAAGCCATCAACAGCCTATAGAA
This sequence comes from Prevotella sp., assembly GCA_017395215.1. Classification (GTDB taxonomy): domain Bacteria; phylum Bacteroidota; class Bacteroidia; order Bacteroidales; family Bacteroidaceae; genus Prevotella. The sequence goes on from JAFPVW010000157.1 coordinate 10,550, forward strand.
CTGAGCAATGTTGTTTTAGCATCCATTACATCCGTCACAACCTTAAAACCGTCTTATTTCCAGCATATTAGGTGGTGGCGGATATTTACTGAACTTTTTTTGCTTTTAGCCAGATATTCCAAAACAGTTAAATAATCGCTTCCCTTTGAAGATTTTCGGCAAAAGAGGAAACGGAGTCGGTTTTTTTGTGTATTTTTGCCATCAAGTATCGCCCGAAGCCGTCGGTCCGACCATACGGCAGGACTCCCCGAGAGCAGGGAGGCGATATGACTTTCGTGGAAAAACAATAACGACATGGCGCAGTCGCCCGCCGCAAAGAACGACACGACGCACTTCTGGTACGACGACGTGCAGCTGAAGATTGAGAAAGACAGCGAGCCGAAGATGACAGGCGGCTACACGCTGGCCAACAGCGTGGCCGACGCGCTGGTGCTGCAGTGCTATGAGTCAGAAAGCATGACCGCCTTCGGCCATGAGCTGACCACGGAGCAGTGGCGCGCCATCTGCGGCGTGAAGGAGGTCTACGACGGACTGCTCTTCACCAGTCATGCCGCTGCCGTCAACCTGGCCTACCCACTGGTGAGCCGCATCCGTGAGGAGCTGGGCCGGAGCGACCGCAAGTTCATGTTCCTCTGCGGCCACGACTCCAATCTTGCCAGCATCGGCGCTGCCCTGCGCATGAACTACCCCGAGACGGAGAATGCGCTGGAACTGCATACGCCCATCGGCTCGAAGCTGGTGTTCGAGAAATGGAACGACGGCACGGAGGACTACGTCGGCGTCAACCTGGTCTATCAGGCCGTCAGTCAGCTGCAGGGGCGCACGCTGCTATCGCCCAGCACGCCACCGATGGTGCGCCCTGTCACCATAGAGGGGCTGACGGCTAACAGCGACGGTCTCTACCGTCTTACCGATGTCGACGCCCGCATGGCCGAGGCGATGGCTGAATACGACGCCATCGAAGACGTGCCGACCGCAGTCAGGGCCGCATCAGGCGACGCGTCGCCATCGGCAGCCATCTACAACCTGCAAGGCCAGCGCCTCGACACCCTGCAACAGGGCGTGTATATCGTCGACGGCAAGAAAAAGATTATGAAGAGGTAGGAGCCAGATACTGCCGCACGTCGTTCTGCAGGCGGTGGAAAGGTTCCGACGTCATATAGCCGCTGTTCTTCTTGAGCATGGTCTTAACATCCTGAAGCGAGTTCTCGTAGCACGACAGCTCGTTGCGCTTTTGCGTCTTGTGGGCCGAGGCGTGGTAGATTTCGTTCTGCCGCTCCTGGCGCAGCAGGTTGCAGACCTTCGAGAGAATGGGAGCCACGACGGTGTCGAAGAGATGATGGCCCTGTATATATAAATAGGTGGTCTGCGGCGTGACGCCGAGGGTTTTTATCTCGTCCTTCAGCGCGAGGTATTCGTCCTTGGCATCGGGAAACAGCCGCTGCAGCTCGCGTATCTTCACCCCCACCTTGCGGCGCACATTAGCCAGCGAGGCGTCGGGATTCTGCACGCTGAAGCCGCCGGGGTCGGCAATGCGGTTGAAGTCGGATATGGAGAACTTCGGGTAGTTGCCGTTGCGATAGAGCATGATTGACCAGACAAACAAGGGGAAGATGGCCTCGCTGTAGCGGGCGAAGTAGTCGCGGAAGTCGAAGATGCGGTGGTCGTTGAGCGTCACCGACACACAGACGTTGTGCAGCGACGGAGCGTAGCACTGGAAGTTCTCAATGGCATAGACATAGGTATGGAAGACATACGGACTCTGCAGCACCTTCTTCGACTGCGCCGTGCGACCCTGGATGAGGTAGTCGTAGTCGGCATCGACACAGGCTATCATGTCGCGCCCCAGCGGCTCGCCCTCGAGGAAATTCATCAGCACCGACTTTTTGCCCCGCGTCAGGTTAGCCTTCGAGGGCAGCATCACCTCGAAGTATTGGTGGTCGTCCTCAAACTCGCTGAGCACCGTGCGCCAGAAGTAAATATCATCATAAGCCTCGACGTAGGCCACAATCCTGCGCCGTGCCTGCTTCGACTTCAGGGCGTTGGCGGCCTCGAAGTAGCGGCTGTTGATATTGTCCTTCAGGCGGTTGCTCATTTCAATCGCAAATCGAAAATCACAAAGTGATGTCAGTAACCTCAGTGACGCTGTCTACCCAGCCGTTCATGACGACGGCGGGCGAGTGGGTGGTAAGGATGATCTGCACGTTGGGGTTCAGTTCCAGACAGAGGTCGATGAGCCGTTTCTGCCACTCGATGTGGAGCGACACCTCGGGCTCGTCCATGAAGAGCACATAGTGCTGGTCGTCCTCGACGAGTACGGTAAGCAGGATGGCCAGCATCTGCTTCTCGCCTGAAGAAAGCTGATAAGGGACGAGCATCTCGCCAATCTGCGAGAAGCGTATCTCGTTCTCGGTGCGCACAATCTTCTTGCCCGTATCAACGAACAGCTCGTCGACGATGTCCTGGAAGCGCTTCTTCTTCAGCGACAGCCGCTGGGCGGAATCAGCATCGCCCTGCTGCAGGCATTCGATAATACGGTTGCCGATGTTCACCTGATAGTCGAGATACTTGCGCTGCAGATGATAGAGCTGGAAGTCGAGAGCCGACGAGATGCGCGTGTCGACATGGGCCATCGTGTCGAGGTCGAGCACCGGCGAGTCGAGCGAGCGGATGACGTCGTAGCGTATCCATTTGGCATCCTCGGGTTCGACGTCGAGCTTCACGCCCTTCAGCATGTGACTGGGGAACTCGCCACCGGCTATCAGGCCCTTCACTACCTTATTTAATATCGTACTCTTGCCAACCCCATTGATGCCACTGAGGATGTTCACTCGGGGCGACAGTTCCCATACGATGTGCTTCTTGCCGCTCCACAGGGAGTCGATCTCTATCCGTTTGATATAGTCAGCATACTTTTGCATAGTTGTCAGGTTTTTACGGCGCAAATATAGTGTTTTTTTTTCATTGCTGCAAATTTATTGCCTATTTGTTTGTCGTTTGGAAGAAAAGTAGTATCTTTGTCGCTGATAAAACAATACTAACAACAAAACCCAAACAACAAATGAAAAAGTTTTTCTATTTTTGCCTGATGACATTGACCTGCATGGTGGGCTTTACTGCCTGCGGTGACGATGACGACGATTCCAAGTCTAAGAATGATGATGTCAGCATCTCGAAAGCGGTCATTAAGGACAACGGCAACGTCCTGACGCTCACCGTCACGGCTTCGCAGTACGGCCAGACGGCTTCCGCAGTAACAACCTGCACCTTCGACGGCACGTCGGACAATGCCATTTGCATCAAGGCCGAACAGGTGGCAACCTTCCCCACCGAGGCACTGGCCAAGCAGTCATGGGACGAGGACTATGACGAAGAGGATAAGGCTTACGGCACATTAAAGCTCAGCGGCAAGAGTATCATCCAGGACCTGACAGAGGAATTCCAGGGAATGACGAAACTGGAGGTGAAACTCGCCCTGGAGTATGCCAAGGCTCAAATCGAGAGCGGAGGAAGCTTCTGAGCCGACAGGTTCACAAACACGGAGAGAGCCGTGCCCCCGATGCTGGGAGCACGGCTCTCTCTATTGACATCCGGCCGTCATCACCACTGCCGACTGCCCCACGGCGTGAAGCTTTCGCTGCCTGAGACGAAGTCAAGCAGCGTCAGGTCGAATATCAGCACGCTGTAGGCTGGTATGCCGAGGGTCTCGGTGGTGCCGTAGCCCAACTGATAGGACATGAACACGCGCCAGCGGTCGCCGACATGCATGTGCTGCACAGCCGTAGCAACACCGTCGCGGAGGTTGTTGACCACATTGTCGACAACGCCCGTTGTACTGGCACTGTAGCTGCCTTCGTAAGTCGCGTCGAAAACACTGCCCTCAGGATAGTTGACGGTGGGAATGAGGCGTCCACAGTAGCTGATACGCACGGAGTCGGTATAGAGCGGACTCGCAGTACCGCTGCCCTGCTCCAACACCTTAATATATATATAGTCGGTGTTGGCCGTCGCGGTCTTTTCGTCCTTGGTGAAGGTCTTGATCTTCCTCCAGGCCGAGCCGCCACGGCTCAGCGAGTCTTCGAGCGTGGCAAAATAGGCCTCGTTGCGGGCCTGCCAGTTGCCGAACTCGTCAGCCTCCTCGTCGTCGGACTCTGAGCACGAGACGGCAAAGAGCAGAAGGAGCAAAAGCCCACCCAAGCCCTGCCAAAGGGAGGGATGTCTGGTTACATGAATGGATGTCTTACTTCCCATGTGGCCTTACAGTTTTTTCAGCAGCGAAGCGATGCTCACCTTGTCCTCGATGATGGCGTTGAGCTCGCTGATGGGCACACGCTCCTGCTCCATGGTGTCGCGGAAGCGCAGGGTGACACAACCATCGTTGAGCGTGTCGTGGTCGACAGTGACGCAGTACGGCGTGCCGATGGCGTCCTGACGGCGGTAGCGCTTGCCGATGGAGTCCTTCTCGTCGTACTGGCAGGCAAAGTGATACTTCAGCTGGTCGATAATCTCGCGGGCTTTCTCGGGCAGCCCGTCCTTCTTGACCAGCGGCATGACGGCGCACTTGACGGGAGCCAGGGCGGCGGGCAGACGGAGCACGGTGCGCGTCTCGCCATTCTCTAACTTCTCCTCGGCGAAGGCGTGGCACATGATGCTGAGAAACATACGGTCGACGCCGATAGAGGTCTCAATGACGTACGGCGTGTACGACTCGTTGGTCTGCGGGTCGAAGTACTTGATGCTCTTGCCTGAGAACTTCTCGTGCTGCGACAGGTCGAAGTTGGTGCGCGAGTGGATACCCTCCACCTCCTTGAAGCCGAACGGCATCTTGAACTCGATGTCGGTGGCGGCGTTGGCATAGTGGGCCAGTTTGTCGTGGTCGTGGAAACGGTAGTTCTCAGCGCCGAAGCCTAAGGCCTGATGCCACTTCATACGCGTCTCCTTCCACTTGGGGAACCACTCGAGCTCGGTACCGGGCTGTACGAAGAACTGCATCTCCATCTGCTCGAACTCGCGCATACGGAAGATGAACTGGCGGGCGACAATCTCGTTGCGGAAGGCCTTACCAATCTGGGCGATGCCAAAGGGAATCTTCATGCGGCCAGTCTTCTGCACGTTGAGGTAGTTGACGAAGATGCCCTGGGCGGTCTCAGGACGCAGGTAGACCTTCATCGAGCCGTCGGCCGAAGCGCCCATCTCGGTGGCGAACATCAGGTTGAACTGGCGCACGTCGGTCCAGTTGCGGGTGCCGCTGATGGGACAGACAATCTCCTCGTCGAGGATAATCTGTTTCAGCTCCTCAAGGTCAGGACCCTGCATGGCGGCGGCGTAACGGGCATGGAGGGCGTCGCGCTTCTGCTTGGTCTCGGCAACACGCGGCGAGGTCTCCAGATACTTGGCCTCGTCGAACTGGTCGCCAAAGCGCTTGCGGGCCTTCTCCACCTCCTTCTGGATTTTCTCGTCGTACTTGGCAATCTGGTCCTCGATGAGAACGTCAGCACGATAGCGCTTCTTCGAGTCACGGTTGTCGATAAGGGGGTCGTTGAAGGCGTCGACGTGTCCCGAAGCCTTCCATATCGTCGGGTGCATGAAGATGGCCGAGTCGATACCCACGATATTCTCGTGCAGCATCGTCATGGCCTTCCACCAGTATTGCTTAATGTTGTTCTTCAACTCCACGCCGTTCTGACCGTAGTCGTAGACGGCGCCTAAACCATCGTAGATTTCACTGCTGGGAAACACGAAGCCATACTCCTTGCAGTGGCTTACGATCTTCTTAAATACATCTTCTTGTGCCATAATACTTACTTATTACTGAAATTTGCGTGCAAAGGTACATATTTTAATTGAAAAAGCAAAAAAGTTTAGGCGTTTTTAAACCTTTCGTGTCCTGGTGCGTCAAAAGAACAGAAACAGGATAACAAACATATCAGGATAACAATAAAAAAACAAAATTATGAAAAAGATTATTTTAACAGTAGCAGCCACCATGGTAATGACCCTTGGTTACGCAAAGACACAGAAGACCACTGCAGTGAAGAACGTCGAGAACTACGGCATCACATTCGACCTACGCCGGCTGGCCGTCACACTGGACCTGACCGACTACCAGATGGAAGCCGTGAAAGTGATCAGCGACAACTTGAACGAAGATTTAGTTTCGGCTGCTACGGCAAGGAGATTCGAGCGCCCCGCACTCATCCACAAGGCCATTCAGAAGGACGTGCACAACATGCGCAACGTGCTGAACGACAAACAGTACGAAACCTACATGAAGCTTCTGGGTGCCACGCTCCAGAACAAAGTCAGAAAGTAAAAAAAGTAGTTTAACGGCCGCTGCGAAGAAATTTGCAGCGGCCGTTAAACGTTAAAAATATATAAGCAACCATACATTTCTCATTTCTCATTCCTCATTTCTCATTTTATTGTATTACCTTTGCACCCGCAAACAAGAAACAGGGGCATAGCCCAGTTGGTTTAGAGCGCTGCAGTCACATTGCAGAGGTCCCCGGTTCGAGCCCGGGTGTCCCTACTGAAAAGGCAGGTTACGACATGTAATCTGCCTTTTTAGTTTATACCTGTTGGAGCGTGAGTTTTTTGATTTACAACATGGCCTCTACTTCCTCGACGCTAAGGCCAAGGCTCCTGGCTATAACGTCGAGAGGAACGCCGTTCTTCTTCAGGCTCAGGGCGTTTGCCTGCTTTTCTTCCATTCGGCCTTCCATTCGGCCTTCCAAACGACCTTCCTCACGACCTTCCTCGCGGCCTTTTTCCCTGCCTTCATTCCAGCCTTTACGGTTAGCGGTACGGACCACGTTCACCAAGTCGCGATACACCTTGATGCTCTCCTCATAGTCGCGGCGCTCCTTCGGCGTGAAACGGGCTATCTCAGCCTGCTCGAAGAATTTCTTGAAGATCCGGTCCTGCAGGGCCTTCGGACGTTCCAGAAGACGCGACAGGTTCTTCAGGGCAAACATCCACTTGTCGAACATCGACTCCAGCTCGTCCTCGGTCTTTGAGAATTTGGGCATCTCGAGGTAGATGAAGGTCAGCTTATCATAGAACACGTGCTTGTCAAGGGTGTCCATCAGCTTGATTTCATGGTGGTAGCACTCAGGGCTGTACTCGTCCTCAGGGAAGATGAAGTCGAGGATGCCCACCAGATAGACGCTCTTCAGCTCAAAGTCCCAGTCGCCCCGCTGGGCCTGCTCGCGAATAGGGAAGGTGGAGTAGAACACGCTGCGGTCCTTGAAGTAGTCCTGCTCGGCCTTCTGCATCTCAACGATGAACTTCTCGCCCCTCTCGTTCTCGCAGTACACGTCGAACACCGCCTTGCGCTCCTTGTAGCCCTCGCCAAGGTGCTCGGTGTTAAGGTACTCCACATTGCGGATGACCTCGTGGCCGTTGAAAAGGGAATTGAGGAAACTGATGAGCAAGTCCTTGTTCATCTCGGTGCCGAACAGCTTCTTGAAGCCGAAGTCGGTATAGGGGTTGATGTAGCGTTCCTGGTCAAGCATGAGCCAATGGTCGTTGTATGGGTGCAAAGATAAAACAAAAAATCCGAACCGCCAAGGCAATTCGGATATTTTCGAACCGCAAGATTGAAAATAGTTGGTAAGTCCGCTGACTATTTGTCCTGAAGGGCCTTAATCATAAGTGTAATGTCGACAATGTCAACTGTACGCCCCAAACCCGGTGCCTTTTGCCCAAAACCCGGTGCCTTTTGCCCAAAACCCGGCGCCTTTTTCTCGTAAACCCCCGCCTTTTGCCGGGGTGTCGGTTCAGGTGTCGGTTCCAGCCTCCGAAGGTTGGCAAAGCGCACGCTTCTGCCTATTATTCCGGCCATTTTTGCTATTATAGCTGCCATTCGCACTTTATATCCTGCACTCCCTACACTTCCGACACCTAAGAAAGTTCAACAGGTGTTGGAAGTGTCGGGAGTGTAGGATGTTTCCTGCGAATGACAATCAGGGGAGAACAGACATACCTCCTTTTCTGGCAAGACAAGTTTCGCGTTGAGAAAGGACGCACTCAGTTCTAACGCTGAGGCCGCACGGACTGCTCAAAGTAGAGGAGGTAGTCTGGACAGTACTGGGGTTTAAGGCTCCTTTTATTGCACAAAGGTACAAAAAAGCAGAATAACTGAAGCTATTACATGCTAAAAAAACTAAAAGTAGCGCGATTTGACTGCTTTCCGATTTTTTTTTAGTAATTTTGCGCTGGCGAAATAACTAAAGACGAAATATGGATGACGAAATAAAGAATCCGGAAAGCCCGGAAACACCAGATAGCCAAGAAAGCGCCGAGGCCCACTCCGACTATAAGCCCGTGAACCGGTTCGACGCGGCGGCGGTACACCACCTGTCGGGGATGTACCAGAACTGGTTTCTCGACTATGCCAGCTACGTGATACTGGAGCGTGCCGTGCCCAACATTGAGGACGGCTTCAAGCCCGTGCAGCGCCGCATCATGCACTCGATGAAGCGCATGGACGACGGGCGCTACAACAAGGTGGCCAACATCGTGGGCCACACCATGCAGTTCCACCCCCACGGCGACGCTTCCATCGGCGACGCTCTGGTGCAGCTGGGACAGAAGGAACTGCTCATCGACACACAGGGCAACTGGGGCAACATTCTGACCGGCGACCGCGCCGCCGCCCCCCGATACATCGAGGCACGCCTGTCGAAGTTTGCACTCGACACGGTGTTCAACCCGAAGACAACAGAGTGGCAGCTCAGCTACGACGGCCGCAACAAGGAGCCGATCACGCTGCCCGTCAAGTTCCCGCTGCTCATCGCTCAGGGGGCCGAGGGCATTGCCGTGGGGCTGTCGTCAAAGATTCTGCCCCACAACTTCTGCGAGATCTGCGATGCTGCCATCCACTATCTTCACAACGAGGAGTTCCACCTCTATCCCGACTTCCTGACTGGCGGCTCCATCGACGTCAGCAAGTATAACGACGGCCAGCGCGGCGGCGTGCTGAAGGTGCGCGCCAAGATTGAGAAGCTGGACCAGAAGACACTCGTCATACGCGACCTGCCCTACTCGAAGACCGTCGACAGCCTCATCGACAGCATCAAGAAAGCTATTGAGAAAGGCAAGATCAAGGCCCGCCACGTCGACGACCTGACATCGGCACAGGTGGAGATACAGATACACCTCATGCCGGGCGTCTCGTCAGACAAGACGCTCGATGCCCTCTACGCCTTTACCGACTGCGAAATCAACATCTCGCCCAACTGCTGCGTCATCAGCGAACAGAAGCCGCAGTTCCTCACCATCAGCGACGTGCTGCGCCACAACGTGGAGCGCACCAAGGACCTGATACGCCAGGAACTGGAAATCCGCAAGGGCGAACTGCTGGAGCAGTACCACTTCTGCTCGCTGGAGAAGATTTTCATCGAGGAGCGCATCTATAAGGACAAGAAGTTTGAGGAGGCCCCGAACGTCGACCGCGTCTGCGAGCATATCGACGAACGGCTGACGCCCTACTACCCCACCCTCGTCCGCGAGGTGACGAAGGACGACATCCTGAAGCTCCTGGAAATCAAGATGCAGCGCATCCTGAAGTTCAACAAGGAGAAGGCCGACGAGCTGATGTCCCGCATCAAGGCCGAGATCGACGAGATTGACCGCGACCTGGCGAACCTCACGGAGGTGACAGCCGGCTGGTTCCAGTTCCTCAAGGACAAGTACGGCAAGGACCACCCGCGACTGACTGAGATCCGCAACTTTGACACCATCGAGGCGACGAAGGTGGCCGAGGCCAACCAGAAGCTCTACATCAACCGTAACGACGGTTTCATCGGCACCGCCCTGAAGAAAGACGAGTACGTATGCAACTGCTCCGACATCGACGACATCATCATCTTCTACCGTGAAGGCAAATACAAGGTGGTGCGCGTGGCTGAGAAGCTGTTCGTGGGCAAGAACGTGCTCCACCTGCAGGTATTCAAGAAGAACGATACGCGTACCATATATAATGTGGTGTACCGCGACGGCAAGAAGGGCGCCTACTTCATCAAGCGCTTCAACGTGACGTCGATGACGCGCGACAAGGAGTACGACCTGACGCAGGGCACGCCCGGCTCGAAGGTGATGTACTTCACGGCCAACCCCAACGGCGAGGCGGAGGTCATCAAGGTGACACTCGACCCCAACCCGAAGCTGAAGAAAATCTTCTTCGACAAGGACTTCTCGGAGGTGATGATCAAGGGCCGTGCCTCGAAGGGCAACCTGCTGACCAGAAATTCCATACACCGCATCGGATTGAAGAGCCACGGACGCTCTACCTTGGGCGGACGGAAAGTGTGGTACGACCCCGACGTCAACCGCCTGAACTACGACGAGCACGGGAGGCTTCTCGGCGAGTTCTTCGACGGCGACCAGATACTGGTGGTCCTCGACAATGGCGACTTCTATCTGACGAACTTCGACGTCAACAACCACTACGAGTCCAACATCCTGCGCATCGAGAAGTACGACGAGTACAAGGTGTGGAGCGCCGTCCTCTGGGATGCCGACAACCAGGGCTACCCCTACGTGAAGCGCTTCCTCATGGAGGCCACGAAGCGCAAGCAGAACTTCGTGGGCGAGAACCCGCTGTCGAAGCTCATCCTGATTTCCGACCAGGCGTTCCCGCGCATACAGGTAACCTACAGTGGAGCCGACGAGTGGCGCGACCCCGAAGCCATCGACGTCGAGCAGTTCATCGCCGTCAAGGGCTTCAAGGCCAAGGGCAAGCGCCTGACGACATGCCAGATAGGGAGTATCACCGAACTGGAGCCCACCCGCTTCCCCGAGGAGCCTGCCGAACCTGCTGAGCCCGACGAACCAACCGAAGAAGAGAATCTCGACCCTGACGCCGGCAAGAGCGAACAGCAGGTCATCGACGAGATAACCGGACAAACAAGTCTTTTCAATGATGATGATTTCTAACAGGACATGGATCGTAGCCTTGGCGCTGGCCGCTAACTTCACCACCGCCAACTGCCAGAAGCCGACGGCCAACGGCACCACGGCCTTCACCACGACCTATCAGCTCGGCATTGGCAGCACCAGCATCCTCGACACATACCTGTCGCAGGAGAAGTTCAAAGGGGCGGGCATCACCCTGCTCACCACCTCCGAACGCCAGCGCCCCGACAGCCGTTGGGCAACCATGATACAGAACGAGCTGAACTTCACCTCGGCCGAAGACCGCGCCGAGACCGTCAACGAGCTTCAAGGCGACTATACGCTGTTCGTCGGCCGCTATCATGGGTGGCAGTTCAAGCGGCTTGCCCTACAGGTCGGCGGCATGGCGGCCGTCAACTTTGGCTTTATCTACAACACCAGCAACTCTAACAACCCGGCCCAGGGGCGCGCCTCCATAGATGTCATGCCTTCAGCGGTTGCCACCTACGGCTTCAGACTGTTCAAACTTCCGTGGTCGGCACGCTACGAACTGGAGATCCCGCTCGTCGGACTGATGTTCAGCCCCAACTACGGACAGTCGTACTATGAGATATTCTCGCTTGGCGACTACGACCGCAATCTGGTGCCCACCACCTTCATCTCGATGCCCAACTTGCGCCAGCAGCTCTCGCTCGACTGTAGCGTCAGCCGATCCACAACCCTCCGCATAGGCTATCTGGGCGACTACCAGCAGTCAGAGGTCAACAACCTGAAGTCACACATCTACCACCACCGTCTGATGATTGGTGTGGTCCGCAACTTCACCATCAGCAAACGCCCATGAAAAAGCCCGTCCTCATGTACTCCTGTCTCAGAAAGTCCGTCCTCATGTACTCCTGTCTCAGAAAGACTATACTCCTGTCCTCCTTTCTGTTCATGTTCTCCTGTCTAACCTCTTGCGTCGACGAGGACGAGTTCCCCGACACCCCAATGGGCAACTTCGAAGCCCTCTGGAAAATCATCGACGAGCACTACTGCTTCCTCGACTACAAGCGCCAGGAGTACGGTCTCGACTGGCAGCAGGCTCACGACAAATACGCCCAGCGCATCAACGGCAACATGTCGAAAGAGCAGCTCTTCGAGGTGCTCGCCGGACTGCTCAGCGAACTGCGCGACGGCCATGTCAACCTGACGGCGGCCCACGACATGGCCCGCTACTGGCAGTGGTACGAGAGCTACCCCGCCAACTACAACGACTCCCTGCAGCGCGTCTACTTAGGTACCGACTACCGCATCTCCTCAGGCATGCAGTACAAGATTCTCGACGACAACATCGGCTATATACGCTATGAGTCGTTCAACAACAGCGTCGGCAGCGGCAACCTGACCGAGGTGCTCAACTACTTCATGCTCTGCCGCGGACTCATCATCGACATCAGGAGCAACGGCGGCGGCGACCTGACCAACGCCGAGAAGATTGCCTCGCGTTTCACCAACGAGCGCGTTCTCGTGGGCTACATACAGCATAAGACGGGACCCGGGCACAGCGACTTCTCCGACATGGAGCCACGCTACCTCGACCCCGCAGCCAGCCTGCGGTGGCAGAAGCCAGTCATCGTGCTCACCAACAGGCACGTATTCTCGGCTGCCAACGAGTTTGCCATGTATATGAAGGCACTGCCCACGGCACGGCTCATCGGCGACATCACGGGTGGCGGAGCCGGCATGCCTTTCAGTTCATCGCTGCCTAACGGCTGGGTGGTGCGCTTCTCGGCAGTCCCGCTGTACGATGCCAAGCGCCAGCCCTCGGAGTTCGGCGTCATCCCTGATTTGTACGTCGCCATGCGCGACGAGCACTTCAAACGCGGCAAAGACACAATAATTGAGGTCGCGCGTAAACTTTTATCGAAATAAATTTGGTCGTTTCAAAGAAAAGTATTACCTTTGCACCCGCAAAACCAATAACGCGATGGAATTGACGTCGTCGAAGTCGCGCCTGTGGCGGAATTGGTAGACGCGCCAGACTTAGGATCTGGTATCTCACGATGTGCAGGTTCGAGTCCTGTCAGGCGCACAAGCACAGAAAAGTCGGCATAGCTCAGCTGGTTAGAGTATCACCTTGACATGGTGGGGGTCCTTGGTTCGAGTCCAAGTGTCGACAC
>JAFPVW010000158.1 GCA_017395215.1 Prevotella sp.
CTACTACGACGGTTTCAAGAACATGAAACTGGGGCGTACGCTGTGGGCCATTATCCTCATCAAGCTCTTCATCATCTTTGCCGTCCTGAAAGTGTTCTTCTTCCCCAACTTCCTGAAGGAGCACGCCAACGGCGACGAGGCTGGCTACGTGGCTACGCAAATCCTAAACCAATAACAATATGACAAACCTACTGCTAAACATCGATGCCGGGACCATCGACTGGTCGAGAGCGCAATTCGCCCATCGGCCGCCCGTCGAGCCGCGCCGGCATCATCGAGACGCTCTTCAAGCGCCACTACATACGCCGCGAGCGTAAGCGTCTCGTGGCCACACCCACGGGCATCGAGCTCATCGACCTCATCCGCGAGGAGCTGCTCAAGAGCTGCGAGCTGACCGGCATCTGGGAGAAGAAGCTGCGCGACATCGAGCACCGCAAGTACGACGCCCAGCAGTTCATCGAGGAACTGAAGGCTCAGGTCACCGAGATTGTCAACGAGGTGATGAGCGACCCCTCAAACCGGCGCGTCACCGTCGTCACCGAGGCCGAACTGAAGAAGAAGCCCGCCCCACGGAAGACCGCCGACGGCCGCAAGCCCGCCGCTAAGAAAGCCGCCGCCAAGACACCATCTGCCGCCACACCGCCCGCCGCCACGCCGCCGCAGCCCCTCATCGCCGAGGGTCAGCCCTGCCCGCTCTGCGGCGAGGGTCGCATCGTCCGTGGCCGCACCGCCTTCGGTTGTTCGCGCTGGCGCGAGGGTTGCACGTGGCGCCATCCGCTCGAGTAGCTCCTTCTCACGCTGCAGTAGTATTGTCCTATATCAATAAAAAACTCGGAAAAAGCGATTTCCGTCAAAAATCATTTGCCATGTCGTAAATATATTGTACCTTTGCACGCGTAAATTAACTAATAACATACAATGATTAGGAAAACAACACTTTTGATTGCCACGCTGTTCGCCGTAATGGTACAGACGGCCGTGGCACAACTGCCAATGAAGGGCAGCGGCACTGAGGCCGACCCCTACATCCTGGCCAGCGCCAGCGACTGGTACTACATGAACTTCAGTAACAAGAACGGCGACTCGTTCGCCGGCAAGTTCATCCGCATGACAGCCGACATCAACGTCTACAGTGTCTCCGTCGGCACCGAGGACACGCCTTTCAGCGGCACCCTCGACGGCGGCGGACACACCCTGACCTACAACGCCGGCACGTTCACCGACGGCAACGTCACGCCCGCCGACAAACGCTGCGCCCCCTTCCTCTACGTCAGCGGCGCCAACATCAGCCACCTGCGCACCACCGGACGCATAGCCACCTCGAAGCAGTACGCCGGAGGCGTCATCTCGATGGTGCAGGGACCCGGCGTCACCACCCTTACGGACGTGCAGAGCGACATGTACATCACGGGCTACAGCGTCGAGAACGCCGCCCACGGCGGACTCGTCGGCGCCGTCAATGCCGGCGGCCTCACCATCGAGCGCGGCGTCTTCCAGGGCTTCTTCGACGCCGAAAACAGCGGCGGCCTCGTCGGCTGGTCGAACGTCGACGTCACCATCCGGGGCAGCATGGTATCGCCCGAGGACGGCATGTTCGTCAACGGCGCTGCCACCTTCGCACGCATGGCCGGCGGGACGAAGCTCACCGTCACCGACAGCTACTTCACACGCGCACTCGAGCAGGGCGGACATTCGCCCTACGGCGAGGGCGTCTTCAACCGCATCGCCCTGCCCGAGGGCTGCACCTACGAGATGGTCAGCGAGCCCTCGCTGCAGTACGGCGGCGTCAGCTACTGGAAAAGCGGCGCACAGGTGCGGCTGACGGCACCCGCCGACGCCAGCTTCGACCACTGGGACACCGGCATCGCCAACCGCTGCTACGTCAGCGACCCCTGGACGCGCGACGGCGTACACACGCTGCGCGACATCGTCGGGCTGCCCGTCATCAACATCGCCACTGCGATGCCAACGGCACGGCTGGAGCGAACCATGGACGGCACACGCTACCGCTACCTGACCCGAAACGACTACCACCTCTACCTCAGCGACGAGGAGTGCGCCCGCCAGGGCTATGAGTTCGAGGGCTCGGACCTCAGCAGCTACCTCATACGCCGCGTCGACGGCAGCAAATGCTACATCACCGTCGTCACGGGCTGGGTCGAGGGAGAGATTCCCACCGACGGACTGCAGATTCACAACGACCTCTCGGGCGTGTTCCACGACTACACCCTGCTCGCCGCCATCGCCCCCCACGCCTTCCAGGGCTGCACGGGGCTGAAGACCGTCTACTTCAAGGACTCCGACGCCAACAACTACAACGCACAGGCGCCCTTCTCGTTCAAGATCGGCGAGATGGCCTTCGCCGACTGCCCCAACCTCAGCGAGGTCAAGATGATGCAGTACACCACCGAGGGCGACAACGAGTGGCGAATGATGGAGCCTGCACAGGTGACCGAGGTGGCACAGAACGCCTTCACCGGATCGCCCGACTACCACGTCAGCTGCCACCGCAACGTCTACCAGAGCTTCCTCGACAGCGAGACCTGGCGCCCCGTCTGGAACCGCATCGTCGTCTACGACGCCACCGTCGAGGACTTCAACATCGACGGCGTGCGCTACCACCAGTACCGCAACAAGAACGAGACCAGCGTGCTGACCAACCAGAACAAGGACCAGATGATGGACAACCACGTGCGCATCTGGGCTGCCGACTACCAGGAGTTCAACCCCGCCGACCTGCTCAACGCCTTCGACGAGAGCCAGAACATCTACTACACATCAGTCGTCGGACTCGACGACGACTACCTCCGCAGTCACGACGGACACGTCTCGATACTCAACGACCTGGGTACCTACCACAACTACAAGACCATCTGCCTGACACGCTCGGCCATGGCCGGCAACGAGAACCTGCGAAGCATCGACTTCCGGCAGGTGAACGGCGACCAGACCTCGCGCTCGGACCTGAAGATGGTCATTCAGAACGGCGCCTTCAAGGGCTGCAAGAACCTCCGCGAGCTGCGCATGTACTACTTCTGCGAGGACGGCGACGACCACTGGGAGACACTCGGGCCGAAGGACGTCATTCCCGGCGACAACATCTTCGGCATGCCGTCACCGGAGGAGTTTGACGCCATGACCGAGGAGCAGCGCCAAAACTTCGTCAACCCCATCCCCGAGGGCTTTAAGATTCTGGTATCTACCAGCCGCATGACCGAGTTTATGCTCGACCCCAACTGGAGCAACTACCTCGGCTACATCGAGCCCGTGGAGTTTGAGCCGACCGACCAGAAGAGCGACTTCACCATGAGCAAGCAGCCCGGCATTACCTACGGCTACATGGCCAACCCCGGCGGCGTGCTCGAGACGTCGCAGACCGTCAGCCAGGACGTGTCGTGGTGGACGGCCGTGCGCATCGCCTACGAGATAGCCAAGGAGATTCTTACCTATGGACTGACGACATACACTGAGCCAGTAGTAGCAGGTGCTGAAAACAATGTGTTAACCAACGCTGAAATCCTAACACTCAGAGGGCTTACAAGTCAAATTGCGAACGACACAGAGACAGAGACCATCTTCGATTTGGTAGAAAAATCCCCCCTACGGGCCAAACTCCAACAGCTTATTGAACAACAATTGACAGCCCTTGAGGCTGACCATGTTTGGGAAACAAGTTTTGCTGGTTTTACCACATGGGGACTAATAAATGAAGAAGGAGCTTGGATAGGAAATCTTGCTTCTTTTGAGAAGATAATAAGCAAATTCGGAGAGTCTGGCCCTCTAAATTTCAAAATGACTCTAAAAAAAGTAATCAATCATGTTTTGGAACAAAACGTATATATCCCCAGTCATCTAGTCGATAAACTTCTCACCAAGGGTGGAGCTGCCGCTCTATCGTTTGCCGCCTCCCATGCAGCCGGCTATATGGCCTCAAAATACTGGGGCTCGGGCAACTACAACTACGAGCTAATGAAGAAGGGCATGCGGGAAAACATCCTGTCGAACATCCACCAGGTGGGTATCGTCGGCGGCGGCTATGTATATACTGTGCCGACAAAAAATCTCGCGTACCATACTTATATTAAGAAGGTGGACGACGACGTCACCCGCGCCGTCATCTACGCCGGCACCGACAAAGGTCAGGGCGGCAACGCCAACACCGTGACCACGGCCATCGACAAGCGCGCCTTCCGCGACCACAAGCAGCTGACCCACGTCTCGTTCTTCGAGAACAACGTCACGACCAACGAGGCCGTGCCCATGGTGCTCGCCATCCCTGACTCGGCCTTCGTCGGCTGCGACAACCTCACCGAGCTGCGCCTGCTGCTCGAGACCGACGGCCACGGCACGCAGGCCATGGGCCCGGAGAGCTTCATCCTCGGCGGCGACAGCATCTTTGCCGGACTCTCGCCCGAAAAGTTCCACATCGTCATCGACCCCTCGCGCAAGCAGGACTTCCTCGATAATGAGTCGTGGAAACCACTGGAGAAGTACTTCGTCTACGAGACCGCCCAGCCAAAGGACGAATACAACGAGTATGGCGGTAAGTACGCCTACGCTTACGAGAACGGCTCGGTGCAGAAAGTACACAAGGTGCTGGGCCACAAGATTGAGCACACCGTCGTAACCGGTCCGACCACCGAGAGCGGCGAGTACCTGCTCGCGAAGCACCAGGGCGCACTGAAGCTCTGCAACGACATCGGTGAGTACAACAACTACCAGCTCGACGCCGTCAAGGCCGGAGCCTTCAAGGGCTGCGACGACCTGCGCGTGGTCTACTTCACCGACCTCTATGGTTCGGGAGCCTTCGGCGACAGCTACACCGGCCTCGACGTGACGCTCGAGGACTCCTGCTTCGCCCACTGTAAGAACCTGGCCGACGTGGACCTGCTCTACATGGTCACCGACGGCGACAACCGCATTGACCCCATCACCCCGCAGCAGCTGAAGCTGGGCCGCGGCGTGCTCGACGGCACGACGGCCCGACTGAAGATGATGCCCCAGCAGGTGGCTTGGTTTGAGGCCGACACGACGTGGAACAAGCTGCGCGACCGCTTCATGCCCTGCGTCATCAAGCCCGGCGACGAGGGCGTCAGGAAGGCGCTGAAGAAGATGGCCTACTACGACATGGCCGCCACCGGCTACGACCCCGACTACTGGACCGACTACATCGACCTGGCCCGCATTGCCGGCGCCGGCTTCTCGTGGCTCGACGGCAAGTTCACCGAGTATAAGGACGACATCCTCTCGTTCGCCGACTTCAAGTACTTCGAGAGCGTCGGCCTCAGCTACGTCGGCAATGACTGGTTCCGTGGCTGCGCCAAGATGAGCAACATCACGCTGCCGGAAACCATCAAGACCATCGGCGAGAATGCCTTCGACGGCTGCGGCAAGCTCCAGGAGATTGTGCTGCCCGCCACGGTGAATACCATCTGCAACCGGGCCTTCACCAACTGCTCGCTACTGAAGACCATCGTCGTGCGCAGCGAGAGCCCGGCACTCATCGGCGACGATGCCTTCACCAAGAACGACGGACTGCGCATCTACGTACCCGCAGCCAAGGTAGACATCTACAAAAGGGCCTGGGCCGACTACGCCCAGTACATCGTGGCCGACAACGGCGAGCACACCAAGAAGGTGGTTACCCTCAGCAAGTCAGGCACGCTGGCCGAGGAACTGGGCCTCTACTGGGAGTGGAGCTACAGCGGAATGATTGCCGGCGACGAGCCCCGCTACCTGCACGGCAACTACTCGCGATACGACTCGCTGACCGTCAACGGACCGCTGAACGACCTCGACCTGGCCACGCTGCGCTATCTGGCCGGTGCAGACAGCTACAGCCGAGGCGGCGGTGCCGCCACCGACGGCCGACTGCGCTTCCTGAACCTCTACGGTGCCAGCATCGTGAAGGACTCGGAGAGCAAGGCCCACTACGTCAACCACAGCTCAGGCATGGACGTTGACTGGCGCGACATCAAGGCCGACAACGTGCTGCCGCGCTACCTCTTCAGCAACTGCACGGCGCTGGAGTCAGTTGTCCTGCCCCGCAGCATCAAGAGCATGGACGGCTTCATCTTCGAGGGCTGCAGCGCCCTGAAGCGTGTCTGCATCACGGGCAGCATCGATAACTACAATGTCGCCGACTACAACTACTTCATCAAGGGCATACTCAGCTATCCGCTCGAAGAACTGGTGTTCTACACCGACCAGCCGGCCGTGAGTACCAACAGCGACCCGTGGGGACAGCCCATCAGCATGGTGTTCACCAAGCAGTCGCAGGTGGCCGACTACATGGGTCAGGCCAATCTGGTGCGCCAGGCGCAGAACATCATCGCACCGTTCGAGGAAGAAGCCGTTCTGGACCTGATGTTCCAGAAAGGTCTGTTCTTCCCCGGTGAATACCTGCAACGCGAAAACGTGGAGGGCCTGTTCAACTACGACACGAGCATAAGGAACTTCGACGACTTCGCCCGCTTTGCGAACGTGAAGGAACTCGACCAGACGTTCTTCGACGCATGGATTAACAGCGTCACACTGCCGACAAGCATCGAGAAGATCGGCACCAACGCCTTCGTGGGCTGCAACTGGCTGAGTACCATCCGCATCAACTGCGACTCAGTGCCCGAACTGGGCAACGATGCCTTCCGTAATCTGCCCGCCGACTTCCGGATTCTCGTGCCGAAGACGCTCTGCAAGCTCTACCGCACGAAGTGGCCGCAGTATGCCGACCACATCAACCCCGACAACACGCTCAACTCTGGCGATGATATTATTACGGTCGAATTGACGGAGCCCAACACGCTGGCTGCCAAGCTTGGTCTGACGGTAACAACGGATAGCAAGAGTTCTGTATGGGCACACGACTATCAGTACGTCACGGGCATACGCGGCGACTACAGCAACGTGCACAGGCTGAAGGTGGTAGGTCCCATCTCGGGTCAAGACCTGAGCGTGCTGCGATACCTCGCCGGATTCTGCGCCTGGGCCAACACACGCAACTATGCCGGACCGCTGGAGTACATCGACCTCTACGACGCGCAGCTGAAGGCGTCCGACTTCGCCGTGGCCTCCGACATGTTCTGGAAGACGACGCGCGTGGTGAAGGTGGATGACGACGACGTGCTGCCGGCATACTCCTTCCTGCAGGCCTACAACCTGAAGACCCTTATCCTGCCGCGCACCTGTAAGGAGGTAAGAAGCCGCGCCCTGCAGCAGTGCGAGGCCCTGGAGGTGCTCGTCGTAGGCGACAAGACCACCGACTTCAACTGGAGCGCACTCGACGACGACGCCATGCTCAGCCGCATGTACCTGCTCTGCGAGAAGAAGCCGGAGATTGACATGGACAGCTGGGCCTGGCGCAACCTCTGCAACAACTACCACCCGACGTTCGACGCCTTCTACGTCCGTCCGTCGCTCTATAAGCAATACCTCAGCGACCCGGCCTACACCACCGACACGTGGCAACGCACGAACAATATCTCAATGGGTGAGTTCGCCGACGACGAGGAGTCGTTCTGCGCCTTCGCCTCGCACGCCGCCGCCACCGCTGACGACCTCGCCAGCGTGACATCGGTCGACCGTTGGTTCGACAACTATACCGGCATCCGCGACCTGACGCCGCTGCGCTTCACCAGCATCACCGAGCTGACGCGCGCCACCATCGAGCCGCTGACGAAGCTCGAGAAGATTGCACTGCCCACGTGGCTCACCACCGTCGAGGACGGCACCTTCAGCCGCGCCGCCAGTCTGCTCTACGCTGACTTTACCATGAGTCAGGAGGAAGCGCTCAGCGACGACCTGCGCGACGGCGGACTCCAGCGCATTGGCCTCGACACTGAGCGCACACTGGTCTACGTGCCTGAGCTGTACGGCGAGAGCGACGAGACCAACGTCGTCGTGGCCCGCCAGGACGGCATGAAGGCCAAGGCCTTCCGACTGCAGGACGGCCACGACTACTACGTGCCCTACGCCTTCGAGACCGACCGCGTGGAGTCGACCCGGCAGATGCCCCAGAAGGGCAGCCTCTGCACCTCGTGCCTGCCCTTCGACATGGCAGTTCCCGACGGCGTGCGCGCCTACTATCTCGACCGCCGCGAGGGCACGGAGTTCATCTTCAAGGAGGTCAGCAAGATGGAGGCCCTGAAGCCCTACGTGCTGAAGACCACCGCCGACAACGCCTCGCTGGCTAACGACGGCACGACCACGGTACACGCCATGGGAACCAACATCTTCGGCCACCAGGTGGACATCCTCGGCTACGCCGTGCGCGGAACGTTCAAGGCCGTCAGCAACGACGACGCCCGCGACATGCACGCCTACATCCTGCAGCGCGACTTCCGCTGGTACCCCGTGCCCGAGGGCGTCGACGATGCCTCTATCCTGCCCTACCGCGTCTACCTGCTCGAGCGCGGCGGATGGGACGCCCGCGGACTCAGCCTCAGGCTCGAGGACGCCGACGCCACCGCCGTCGACACGCTGCGCACCGTCGGCAGCGACGGCACCGAGCAGCGCTACGACCTGCAGGGCCGACCCGTGGACGACAACGCCCGAGGCATCATCATCAGTAACGGGAAAAAACACATCAATAAATGAATACAACAGCAAAAAAACAGTATCAGGCACCGCTCACGACCAGCATCTACGCTGAGCCGGAGCGGCTGCTGGTAGCCTCTGACGAGGTAGTCATCCCGATGGGCGACGTCGAAGTGCCCGAGGGTGGCTGGCAGCCGTCGCTCTCGAGAATAGACGAACTGCCATTCTGACCCGACAGTAAATTCGCTGCCTGCAGACAATAAAACGGACGGACGACCGTTATATAGAGGTATGTGAAGACTAAGAACCATCATCTGCGCCGTCGTCGGCACCGCACCCCACAAGGAGCACGGCGACTGCCAGTATATATAATATGGTATTGAGCCTATGCATTCCATACTATAACGTCGTACTGGCCGTTTTTTATTGCTTTTCTGTAAAAAAAGGACTATTGACAAAGAATTTTGGTGTTTTACTTGGTAGTTATGTTATTTTTTCCTATTTTTGCAAGCGAATTGCCAACCGACGGCCTATGCGGAAAGATAGTTTCATCTACAGAGTCTTCGACCTCTACTACGACGGTTTCAAGAACATGAAACTGGGGCGTACGCTGTGGGCCATTATCCTCATCAAGCTCTTCATCATCTTTGCCGTCCTGAAAGTGTTCTTCTTCCCC
>JAFPVW010000159.1 GCA_017395215.1 Prevotella sp.
ACCATCATCAACCAGAAGAGTTTCTATGAGGCAGGCAAGCCTGTCTATTGTATCTATGTCGCCATCGGCCAGAAGGCATCGACCGTTGCTGCCCTCGTCTCGACGCTGCAGGAGCACGGCGCCATGCCTTACACCATCGTCGTGGCCGCCACCGCTGCCGACCCTGCTGCCATGCAGTACTACGCACCGTTTGCAGGCGCCGCCATCGGCGAGTACTTCCGCGACCGCGGTCTGCCCGCCCTCGTGGTCTACGACGACCTGTCGAAGCAGGCCGTGGCCTACCGTGAGGTGTCGCTGATTCTGCGCCGCCCGTCAGGACGCGAGGCCTATCCCGGCGACGTGTTCTACCTGCACAGCCGTCTGCTGGAGCGTGCAGCCAAGATGAACGAGCAGCAGGAGGTGGCCGAGGCCATGAACGACCTGCCCGCCTGCATGAAGGGCCACGTTCGCGGTGGCGGCTCGCTGACCGCCCTGCCCATCATCGAGACGCAGGCCGGCGACGTGTCGGCCTATATCCCGACCAACGTCATCTCCATCACCGACGGTCAGATATTCTTGGAGAGCGACCTCTTCAACCAGGGTTTCCGTCCCGCCATCAACGTCGGTATCTCCGTATCGCGTGTCGGTGGTTCGGCTCAGATCAAGTCCATGAAGAAGGTGGCCGGTACGCTGAAGATTGACCAGGCACAGTATCGCGAGCTCGAGGCCTTCTCGAAGTTCTCCTCCGATATGGACGCCGTGACGGCCATGACGCTCGACCGCGGCCGCAAGAACAACCAGCTGCTCATCCAGCCCCAGTACTCACCGATGCCCGTCGGCGAGCAGGTAGCCATTCTCTACTGCGGCGTTCACGGACTCATGCGCCAGGTACCCATCGACAAGGTGCGCCAGTGCCAGGACCAGTTCCTTGACAAGCTGCGCTCAGCGGCTCCCGAGGTCATCGAGACGCTGGCCAGCGGAAAGATTGACGACGAAACGACGGCCAAGATAGAAGCCGTGATGGCTGACATCGCAGGCACGTATAAAGCCTGATAGCCTATGCCTAGCCTGAAAGAAATTAAAGGCCGCATAGCCTCCGTCAACTCCACGCGCAAGATAACGTCGGCCATGAAGATGGTGGCGTCGTCGAAGCTGCACCACGCCCAGGTGGCCATCCAGAACATGCTGCCCTACGAGACGATGCTCGAGCACATCCTCAAGTCGTTCCTCGCTGCCGAGGCCGACTCGCAGACCATCTACGACCAGGAGCGCCCCGTGCGTCGTGCCGCGCTGGTAGTCTTTGCCAGCAACTCGTCGCTCTGCGGCGGCTTCAATGCCAACATCATCAAGCGCATGCAGCAGGTAGTGGCCGAGTACCATGAGCAGGGCGTCGACGCCATCGAGGTCTATCCCATAGGCCGCAAGGTGTTCGAGAAGACCAAGAAGCTGGGCTACGACGTGCAGGGCGAGTTCTCGGCGCTGGCCGACAAGCCCAACGTGCGCCAGTGCATCGACATAGCCATGGAGCTTGGCGAGAAGTTCCGCAACGGACAGATCGACAAGGTGGAGCTCATCTACCACCACTTCAAGTCGGCAGGCTCGCAGGTGCTCACCCGCAAGACCTTCCTGCCCATCGACATCGAGGAGGAGCTGGAGCGCGACCACGAGCGCGACCTCACCTCGATAGCCGCCACCAAGGAGAGTCAGGAGTATCTGAAGCGTAACCGCAAGAAGAAGGTTAAGCTCAATGCCGAAGGCAAGGAAGTACCGCCGCTGAACGACAACTTCATCGTCGAGCCCGACATGGACACCGTCCTCTCGCAGCTCATACCGAAGCTGGCTCACCTCATGCTCTACACAGCCCTGCTCGACAGCGTCGCCTCCGAGCACGCCGCCCGCATGGTGGCCATGCAGACTGCTACCGACAATGCCGACGAGCTGCTGCGCCAGCTGAACCTCCAGTACAACAAGAGCCGCCAGCAGGCCATCACCAGCGAGCTGCTCGACATCGTCGGAGGCTCCGTCAACAACTAAATTTTCATCAGGAGGCTTCATATATGTATGGAGCCTCCTGTCTTCGATGAAATAAAGTGGGGTCATCTTTAGTTTTTTCAGGAATCGCTTGGCGGTTCCCGTTTTTTTCATTACTTTTGCACCTAAATCATTATCTAAAGTAAAACGACTATGCAAAGCGACCCTAAGCAGTGCCTCTACTGCACCAACAACCAGACGCTTCACGACCTGATGATCGAGATTTGCGAACTCAGCGTGTCGCGCGCGTTCCTGTTCAAGGAGCAGACCTATCGCGGACGTTGTCTCGTGGCCTACAAGGACCATGTGAACGACCTGAACGAGCTCTCCGACGAGGAGCGCAACGCCTTTATGGCCGACGTCGCCCGCGTGACGCGCGCCATGCAGAAGGCCTTCAACCCTGAGAAGATTAACTACGGCGCCTACAGCGACAAGCTGTCGCACCTGCACTTCCACCTGGCGCCGAAGTATGTCGACGGCCCCGACTACGGCGGCACGTTCCAGATGAATCCCGGCAAGGTGTATCTGACCGACGCCGAGTATCAGGAGATGATTGAAAAAATCAAGAAAGAACTATGATAGTAAAACCCTTTAAAGGCATCCGCCCGCCGAAGGAGCTGGTGGAGCAGGTGGAGAGCCGCCCCTACGACGTGCTCGACAGCGAGGAGGCCCGCGCTGAGGCCGGCGACAACGAGAAGAGTTTGTACCACATCATCAAGCCCGAGATTGACTTCCCCGTGGGAACGTCGGAGTACGACCCGCGCGTCTACGAGCGTGCCGCTGAGAACTTCAAGAAGTTTCAGGACAACGGCTGGCTCATTCAGGACGCGCGCGAACATTATTATATTTACGCGCAGACGATGCAGGACAAGACACAGTACGGACTCGTGGTGTGTGCCCATACCGACGACTATATGGCGGGCCGCATCAAGAAGCACGAACTGACGCGCCGCGACAAGGAGGAAGACCGCATGAAGCACGTCCGCGTGAACAATGCCAACATCGAGCCCGTGTTCTTCGCCTATCCTGACAACGAGGTGCTCAACGCCCTGCTGATGCGCTATGCTCAGACGGAGCCCGAGTACGACTTCATTGCACCCATCGACGGTTTCCGCCATCAGTTCTGGGTGATTAACGACCAGCAGGACATCGACCTGATTACTGCCGAGTTCGAGAAGATGCCGACGATGTATATTGCCGACGGCCATCACCGCTCGGCTGCTGCCGCCCTCGTCGGAGCTGAGAAACAGAAGCAGAACCCCAACCATCGCGGCGACGAGGAGTACAACTTCTTCATGGCCGTCTGCTTCCAGGCATCGCAGCTCACCATCCTCGACTACAATCGCGTGGTGAAGGACTTAAACGGCTTGACGTCAGCGCAGTTCATCGAGAAGCTGCAGCAGAACTTCATCGTCGAGGACAAGGGTACCGACATCTACAAGCCCCAGCAGCTGCACGAGTTCTCGCTCTATCTCGACCAGCACTGGTACAGCCTCAAGGCCAAGGAGGGCACCTACGACAACAGCGACCCCATCGGCGTGCTCGATGTCGACATCTCCAGCCGACTCATCCTCGACCAGATTCTCGCCATCGGCGACCTGCGCTCGTCACAGCGCATCGACTTCGTTGGCGGTCTGCGTGGTCTCGGCGAGCTGAAGCGTCGCGTCGACAGCGGTGAGATGCGTGCCGCGCTGGCCCTCTATCCCGTCTCGATGCAGCAGATTATGGATATTGCCGACAGCGGTAAGATCATGCCGCCGAAGGCCACCTGGTTCGAGCCGAAGCTCCGCTCAGGATTAGTCATCCACAAGTTGTCGTGACCGACGAATATAAAACCATAGCTAATAAAGGAGGCGAGGGCTACTACACCGAGAAGCGTAGCAAGTTCCTCGCCTTTGCCCACCACGTTGAGACTGTCGACGAGGTTAGGACGCTGCTTGACGGTTACCGGAAGAAATACTACGATGCCCGTCACGTCTGCTATGCCTATATGCTCGGTCCTGAGCGTGCGGAGTTTCGCGCCAACGACGACGGCGAGCCTTCGAGCACGGCGGGCAAGCCCATTCTCGGACAAATCAACTCTAACGAACTGACAGACATCCTTATCGTCGTCGTCCGCTACTACGGCGGCGTCAATCTCGGCACCAGCGGTCTCATCGTAGCCTATCGCGAGGCTGCCGCCGATGCCATTGCCCACTGCCAGGTGGAGATGCGACAGGTGGAGGAGGTCGTCAGCTATCAGTTTGCTTACCCTATGATGAACGATGTTATGCGCGTGGTCAAGGAAATGGCGCCACGTATCGTCAGCCAGACTTACGACAATACCTGTGAAATCAAGCTCAGCATCCGCAAGTCGGAGGCCGAGCAGCTGCGCCAGCGGTTGGCCAAGCTGGCCTTCCTCGTGGCCTTCCTGCTGACGGCCGTCACCTCGACAGCCCAGATGAAGTGGAATGATCGCTATCAGCAGTATATCAATCAGTATAAGGACATCGCCATCGAGCAGATGCTGCGCTGGAAGGTTCCCGCCTCTATCACCTTGGCGCAGGGCATCTTCGAGAGTGGGGCGGGGCAGGGCGATCTGGTGCGCCGTTCCAACAACCACTTCGGCATCAAGTGTCACGGTTGGACGGGACGTACTGTCTACAAGGACGACGATGCCAAGAACGAGTGCTTCCGGGCCTATGACACGGCCTTCGACTCATTCGAGGACCACTCGCGCTTCCTCGCCACAGGTCAGCGCTATCGCAGTCTCTTCTCGCTCAAGACCACCGACTACAAGGGCTGGGCGCGCGGGCTGAAGGCTGCCGGCTATGCCACTAATCCGCAGTATGCCGACCGCCTCATCGAGCTCATTCAGCTCTACAAGCTCTACGAACTGGATACGGCCAAGGGCTATGACAAGTTCATGGCCCAGCACTCAAAGGACCACAGCGTCAGCGGCCAGCCCCTGCACCCCATCAAGATTTACAACAAGAACTACTACCTCTACGCCCGTCGCGGCGACACGTTCCGCTCGATAGGCGAGGAGATAGGCATCTCGTACAAGAAGATTGCCAAGTACAACGAGCGCGACCGCGACGACCGCCTCCAGGAGGGCGAAATCATCTGGCTGAAAAAGAAGCAGAAGAAGGCTCCCAAGGACTACAAGAACCGCCTGCACTACGTCCGTCGGGGCGAGTCGATGTACAGCATCGCCCAGTCCTATGGCATCCAGCTGAAGTCGCTCTACAAGATGAACCACTTGAAGCCCGATTATGACCTCCACATTGGCGATGCCTTGCGACTGCGTTGAATGGCCAGGCTTGAATGGGAGTGAATCATCTTCAAAGACATTTCTTTTGTTTCGGCTTCGGTAGCT
The DNA here is from genome assembly GCA_017395215.1 of Prevotella sp. Classification (GTDB taxonomy): domain Bacteria; phylum Bacteroidota; class Bacteroidia; order Bacteroidales; family Bacteroidaceae; genus Prevotella. Next base: position 5,369 of record JAFPVW010000159.1, read on the forward strand.
CCTTGCACGTCTCGCTGACAAGCTGCGACAGATAGTCGCGGTCGTCCACGTCGGCAATGTAGAAGTAGTCCTTGGCACCGTCGTAAGGCGGGCGCATATCCACTATCCTCAACAGTTTGCGCCCCGCCTCTGTCGGCTTTAGGTAGAAACGGTCGTCGCAAATGAGTCCGAAGATTTTACCGTCGCAATAAATACCATAGTCGCCAAACATTTTCTTGGCGACTATCTCGCCAGCTTCGCTGCACTGGTCTGCAATGTATTGAACAAAATCTGCGTTGCTTGCCATGTCTATTTGCTTTTTTCGCGCAAAGTTACAATAAATAGTCCAAATCAATTGATGTTCTCCCCAAAAACTGCTCCCTTTTGACACTTTGTAACAGAGAAGCAGGTTTTCAAGCCAAGAAGAAAGCAATTTGACGCCTTTGGACGACTTGGACTTTACAAAATGATATAATCTGAAACTTTTCTTGAACAATCTGTTATAAAAGCTTTTTGTTTTGCTGTCATTTTGCGTACCTTTGCAGCAGATTTGCAGACAAATGGTAAACAAAAGAGTATAAACTAAATTAGAAAGACGATTATGGAAGCATTAAGATTTCAGGTTGTCGGCGAGGCCTTCAAAAAGAAACCTCTCGACGTAAAAACACCCGCAGACCGTCCGGCGAAGTATTTCGGTAGCAAGGTCTTCAACCGTGAGAAGATGTACAAGTACCTGCCCAAGGACGTGTACGAGAAGATGATCGACGTGATGGAGAACGGTGCACGGCTCGACCGCGACGTGGCCGATGCCGTTGCTGCCGGCATGAAGCAGTGGGCCACGGAGAATGGCGTAACGCACTACACCCACTGGTTCCAGCCGCTGACTGAAGGCACTGCCGAGAAGCACGACTCGTTTATCGAGCACGACGGCAAGGGCGGCATGGTAGAGGAGTTCACAGGCAAGCTGCTCGTCCAGCAGGAGCCCGATGCCTCGTCGTTCCCCAGCGGTGGCATCCGCAGCACCTTCGAGGCTCGTGGCTACTCGGCCTGGGACCCTACGTCGCCGGTCTTCATCATCGACGACACGCTCTGCATCCCCACCGTATTTATATCGTACACGGGCGAGGCGCTCGACTACAAGGCTCCGCTGCTGCGCGCACTCCATGCTGTCAACGTGGCCGCCACGGACGTGTGCCACTACTTTGACCCGACGGTCAAGAAGGTGACCTCCAACCTCGGCTGGGAGCAGGAGTACTTCCTCGTTGACGAGGGCCTCTACTCAGCCCGTCCCGACCTGCTGCTGACAGGCCGCACCCTGATGGGCCACGACTCGGCCAAGAACCAGCAGATGGACGACCACTACTTCGGCTCCATCCCCGAGCGCGTCGCCGCTTTTATGCGCGAGCTGGAAATTGTCGCACTCGAACTCGGCATTCCCTGCAAGACACGCCACAACGAGGTGGCACCCAACCAGTTTGAGCTGGCACCCATCTTCGAGGAGACCAACCTGGCCGTCGACCATAACATGCTGCTGATGTCGCTGATGAAGCGCGTGGCCCGCAAGCACGGCTTCCGCGTGCTGCTCCACGAAAAGCCCTTTGCCGGCATCAACGGCTCAGGCAAGCACAACAACTGGTCGCTGAGCACAGACAACGGCGTACTGCTCCACGCCCCCGGCAAGACGGCAGAGCAGAACCTGCGTTTCGCCACCTTCATCGTTGAGACGCTCATGGGCGTCTGGCGCCACAACGGTCTGCTGAAAGCCAGCATAATGTCAGCCACCAATGCCCATCGCTTGGGTGCCAACGAGGCACCGCCCGCCATCATCTCATCGTTCCTCGGCAAGCAGGTGAGCGAGCTGCTCGACCATATCGAAGCCCCCCATTCGTCCCCCGAGGGGGACACAATAGACATCAAGTCTATAGAAGCCCCCTCGGGGGCAGTAGGGGGGGCTAAGCATAGCTGGAAGATGGATATCCCCGAGATTCCCGAACTCTTCATCGACAATACCGACCGCAACCGTACGTCGCCCTTCGCCTTCACAGGCAACCGCTTCGAGTTCCGTGCCGTAGGCTCAGAGGCTAACTGCGCCTCGGCCATGATTGCGCTGAACAGCGCCGTCGCCGAAGCCCTGGTCAGCTTCAAGCAGCGTGTCGATGCCCGCGTTCCCGAACTGGAGAAGAAACTCGATGGCACAGGCCACAGCGCCACGTTCCACGCCATCATCGAAGTGCTGCGCGAGGACATCAAGACCTGCAAGCCTATCCGCTTCGACGGCAACGGCTATAGCGACGAATGGGTTGTTGAAGCTGAGAAGCGTGGCCTCGACGTAGAGAAGTCGTGTCCGAAAATCTTTGAGCGCTATCTGGACGATTCCAGCGTCAAGATGTTCGAGAGCCTTGGCGTGATGACCAAGAAGGAACTGGAGGCCCGCAACGAGGTGAAGTGGGAGACCTACACGAAGAAGATTCAGATAGAGGCCCGCGTGCTGGGCGACCTCTCGATGAACCACATCATCCCCGTCGCTACCCGCTATCAGACGCAGCTGCTGCAGAACATCAGCAATATGGCTGTCGTCTTCCCCATCGACACCGCTGACAAGCTCTCAGCCCGCAACAAGAAAATCATCCAGGAGATTGCCGAGCGTACCAGCACCATCGAAAAGGGGGTTGAAGAACTGATTGAGGCCCGTAAGAAGGCCAACAAGATTGAAGATGAACACCAGAAGGCCATTGCCTACCACGACACCGTGGAGCCGAAGCTCGATGACATCCGCTACGAGATTGACAAGCTGGAACTGATTGTTGACGACAGCCTCTGGCCACTGCCGAAGTATCGTGAACTGTTGTTCATTAGATAGAGCTAATATTCAGATACTCAAAATGGGAACCGTGAGGTTCCCTTTTTGCATAGATATGACATGTATATATTGGGGAAGAAGAACCGACTGAATTCCCCTGCGGCAAAGCAGACAACACTCTAATGAAAGCCCAATAGTCATCAGGCTCTTCAAAAAGGTTCTGGCGGTTGATACCTCTCAACATGACATGATAGATGCCTGTCCCGCTCTGCACCCTTTCAATTCCCGGCATATAAGAATTAACGGTTCTTGTTCTCATATTATTAACGGCTTATATCGACATTTATTGCGGGAGGAATCAAAAACCTGTCCCTCTGATTCTGTCGAGGAATATCCGTTTCATCGCTCCATGATGTGTGCTAAGTGTTCATCCTGTGCTATCTCCTCGTCAGTGACGTTCACCATACCGCGTAAGCGCTTGAACTCTGCGGGCACCTGCCTTTTGGCCTTGGTCTCTTCCATAGACTCCGTGATGAACGTCACAACAATCTGCTTCTGCTCGCGAGTCATCCCCCGCAGCAGCCCCAAATACGGTGCCATTGGCGTCTCCTTGATTCTCTGTGCTAATGTCGTCATAATCGTAGTGTTATTTGTTCACGCCGCAAAGATACGAATAATATCTGAATAATCCAATAAATAACCAAAATAAAAGAGAAGTTGAACCCTTTAAATGAGAAAAGAAGTATGAGTCCTTATAACAGAGGGACTTTTGTTATACGCTGATATTACAATGCTATTACAAGCTTCGTCGTCACCTATCCTTAATATTATCGAAATGCCTTTGTAACATACGAAGCGTACTTTTGTAGCGGTAAAACCAATTATTCGATATAATTATGGAAAAAGAAAAAGCAGAAAAAATCATCAAGATTTACAATTGGGTGAGATTTATCATCCTCGTGTTGTTCCTCACATTTGTTTTCATTGGATTATCTAAGGCACAAACCACCAATGACTTCGGCAAGTGGGTCAGTGTTGGTGCGGAAAAGAATGTAAACGACAGTTGGGGGCTTGGTGTAAGCACCGAACTCCGCACAAAGGACAACACTGGAAGCGTTGACCGTTGGCAGTTGGGCGTAAGCGGGACGTATAAGGTTTGTAAGGTTATGAAGTTGGGAGGTGGTTATGAATTTCACTTGAAGAACCGCACGGTGGATGATATGACGGAAACGGTTCCACGCCATCGTCTAATGTTCGACATCACACCAGAGGGCAAGGTCTCAGATTGGCTTAAACTGTCCTTGCGCGAGCGGTACCAATATACATATATGATGCAGAAGGGCAACGTGGATGCAAGCCATGAACATCATCTGCGCAATCGGTTCAAGGCAGAGATTGCCAATAGTAAAATGAACGGCTGGAGTCCATTTGCGTCGGTTGAGATGTTCAACAATCTGGGCAAACAATTCCAGATAGATGAGATGCGCATGGCGATTGGTACAGCCTATAGCATCAACGCTCATCATACCATCAACTTCGGCTATCTACTTGATCTGAAAAGATCTGCCGATGGTATGAACAAAGGACATCATGTGTTAACTTCGGGATATGTGTATAAAATATAAGGAAAGAATATGGAGTCGAAATCACCAAAAGAAATACAAGTCGAAGAAAAGATAACCCATTGGGTCACAAAGATAGTGGCCGGCCAGACATCTGGCGACGATTTGCCCATAAGACTATGGAATCATCTTCGGAATAATCAGGAAGTAGCCGCTATACAAGATTATGCCAACATGGTATCTATAAGACGTTTGGGGCTGAATGACCACGGGCCAGTTCACATGAAGACTGTATGCCGCAATGCCTTGAAGATGCTGAGTATATTACATTCTGCCGGGATGCAGACAAGTTTGGAAAAGGAAAACATTGGGACATTTGCTGACAGTGTCGCGGCAGTTATGCTTGCATCGCTTCTTCATGACAGCGGAATGACAATAGGAAGAAATGGGCATGAACTTTATTCTGGCATCATATCCTATTCAATTATTGAAAAGATATTGTCACAACTCCTTCCTGAAGACTATAACATCCTGCGGCTGACTATTATCCGCTCTATAGCAATGGAAGGCATTATCGGACACATGACTACACATCCTATCCATTCTATTGAGGCTGGACTTATCTTGATTGCTGATGGTTGTGATATGACAAAAGGACG
>JAFPVW010000160.1 GCA_017395215.1 Prevotella sp.
CAATGCGGGCAGGCCACGGTCGCGGAAATACTCGCCTATGGCAGCCCCTGCAAAGGGTGCGTAGTACTGCATGGCGGCAGGGTCGGCAGCGGTGGCAGCCACGATGATGGTGTAGGGCATGGCACCATGCTCCTTCAGCGTCTGCACGAGTGCAGCCACTGTAGAGGCTTTCTGGCCTATGGCCACATAGATGCAGTATACGGGCTTTCCAGCCTCATAGAAACTCTTCTGGTTGATGATGGTGTCGACGGCGATGGCGGTCTTACCCGTCTGGCGGTCGCCGATGATGAGCTCGCGCTGTCCGCGCCCGATGGGAATCATCGAGTCGATAGCCTTCAGGCCGGTCTGCAGCGGCTCCTTCACGGGCTGGCGGTAGATGACGCCGGGGGCCTTGCGGTCGAGCGGCATTTCGAAAGCGCCCGTCAAGTCGATGTCGCCCTTGCCGTCGATGGCCTGTCCCAGCGGGTTGATGACGCGGCCCAGCATGTTGTCGTTGACGCGGATGGAGGCGATGCGCTTGGTGCGCTTCACGACCTGTCCCTCCTTGATGCCCGACGTGGGACCAAGGAGCACGCAGCCGACGTTGTCCTCCTCGAGGTTCATCACGATGGCCATCGTGCCGTTCTCGAACTCCAGCAGCTCGTTGGCCTCAGCATTGCGCAGGCCGTAGATGCGGGCTACGCCGTCGCTGACGGTAAGCACGGTGCCCACCTCGTCGAACTTCTCGGCATTCGATATGCCGTTCAGCTGGTCGAGCAGTACCTGACTGACTTCGCTTGGTTTGATTTTATCTGACATATATTTATTGTTCTTTTTCTTTCTACCACGAATTTCACGAATTTCGCGAATTTTGCTGCGCATGAATAATTAGTGAAATTAGCGTAATTAGTGGTCGTTACTTCTTCAGTGCTTGTAGAATGTTGTTGAGCTTGGCCTTCACAGAGGCATCCATACGATAGGTGTCGTATTCGAGGATGAAGCCGCCGATGATGTCGGGGTTCACCTCGGTCTCAAACTCCACTGTTCCATTAGTCTTACTCTCCACCATCTGGCGCATCTTCTGCTCGGTGGCAGGCGAGACGCGGGCCGCGGTGATGAGACGTCCACGGATGACGTTCTTCTGCTGACGATAGAGCGTGACGTACGAATTGGCGATGAACTGCATCACCGGCTCACGGCCCTCACGCAGCACCAGCTGGATGAAGGCACGGGTAAGAGGCGTGGGCTGACCGCCGACAGCCGTCAGCAGCAGCTCCTCCTTCTTCTCCTTCGAGAGCATCGGGCCAGCTATCGTCTGACGAAGCTGCGGCACGTCGATGTAGCTCTTGGCCAAGAGCTGCATCTCCTGATAGACGGCCTCGTCCTGCTTCTGCGCGGTGGCACTCTTCAAGAGCGCGCGGGCGTAGCGAACCGATATGACTCCTATATCCATACGTTTTCTCGTTTACTTGTCGGCTGTAACTTCATCCAGCATACGGTCGATGAGATCCATCTGCGCCTGGTCGCTCTTCAGGTTCTGACGAAGAACCTTCTCGGCTATCTCGACGCTGAGCGTAGCTACTTGCTTGCGGATGTCGGCAATGGCGGCCTTCTTCTCCTGCTCAATGGCCACACGGGCATCTTCGAGCAGACGGGCACCCTCCTGACGGGCCTTGTCCTGGGCTTTCTCTACGATGGCATCGCGGGTGTCGGCAGCCTCTTTCAGTATCTGAGCCTGCTTCTCGCGTGCCTCCTGGAGGATGGATTCACCTTCTTTCTGTATATTGGCCAGTCGTTCGTTGGCCTCATGCGCCTTGCGCAGTGAGTCGTCGATGAAAGCCTGGCGCTCCTTCACCATCCCAGTGATGATGGGGAAACCGAACTTCCACAGCAGGAAGAACACCACGAGGAACGTGATGGTCATCCAGAACAACAGTCCAGTACTCGGAATCAATAAATCCATACGCTGATGCTATTTTCGATTTACTAATTATCGATTGACGATTTATTTGACTTGCGACTTCCTTTTTTGCGACTGGCAATCCAATCGAAAATCGAAAACCGCTAAATCGTGAATCCCTTAGATGCAGAGGAATGCGATAACGGCTGCGAACAGGGCAACACCCTCAATCAGGGCGGCAGCCACAATCATGTTCGTGAACAGCTTGTTCATCACCTCCGGCTGACGGGCCATAGCGTCCATAGCCTGACCACCGATTCTACCGATACCAATACCTGCGCCAATAGCTGCGAGACCTGCGCCTATTGCGGCGCCTAACTGTGCAACACCTTCTGCTGCCAATAATGCTGTAATCATAATTGTGTAAGTTTTTAATTGTTAATATTTTAATTGTTTATTATTCATGTTCTGGTTCAACTCTTGCCAAGCCGATGAACACGGCAGAAAGCATGGTGAAAACCATTGCCTGGATGAAGCACACCAGGCACTCGAGACACATCATGAAGATGCTCATCACCACCGACAACGCCGACATCGACAACTGCACAGCCACCGCCTGGGTTGCCACCAGGAAGATGATGCAGGTAATGGCGATGGCAATGGCGTGACCGGCCATCATGTTGGCGAAAAGTCGGATCATCAGGGCGAACGGCTTCGTGAAGATGCCGACGAACTCAATCACGGGAATAATGGGGATGGGCGCCTTCAGCCATGTGGGCACATCGGGCCAGAAGATGTCCTTCCAGTAGTGCTTGTTGCCCGAGAACTGCACGATGAGGAACATGCAGAGGGCCAGGAAGAACGTCACGGCAATGTTGCCCGTCACGTTGCCCGAGCCCGGCGGGAACGGTATCAAGCCCATCACGTTACAGATGAAGATGAAGAAGAAGCAGGTCAGCAGGTAGGGCGTGTACTTCTCGTAGCCCTTGCCGACGCCCGGCTTGATGATTTCCTCCACCACGTACATAACGAGCATCTCAACGAAGCCGACAAAGCCGCCGGGAGCGGGGTCGGAGGCCTTGCGCTTCTTGTACCAGCGCGCGCTCAGCAGGATGCAGCAAAGCAGCAGAGCCACGTTGATGAACATCACGGCGACGGTCTTCGTGATACTGAGGTCGAGAACGGGCGAGCCGTTCTCCACAATCTTGCCTGCATTGTCGCCCTCTGTGGCAATGGCCAGTCCGTAGGGACCTTGGCGCAGCCCGCTGGCGTCGGCATGGTGCGCGAACTGTGACGAGCAGAACACATGCCAGCCTGTCGACGAGTTGACGATGACGGGCAGGGGAATGACGATGCTGTTCTCGCCCTCGCCCCAGACGTGCCACTCGTGCGAGTCCTTGATATGCTCGAGCACCACCTCCTTGGCCGAGAATTTCTCTGCCCTCGCCGCAGGCGTCAAAGCCAGCAGCAAGAAAGCCATGCAAAGCAGTCGTTTCAGTTTAAAATTCATATTTCTAATGTCTTAATGTCAGTGTTACGACCATCATCAACGCGTACATTATTAATATAATGACTGCGAAGTGGATGGCGTCTTCTCTGTTCGGAGCGAAGAATACGTAGAGGCCGACCACCGTTACGACGAGCAGCATGCGTATCGTTGCCATCACGAGGTAGAAGTGAACCAGGTGTTCCGGCGACCGGCTCTTGACCAGGTCGTAGCCCTTCACATAGGCCACCCCTAAGAGCGTGAAGAACAGTGCGGCAAAGAAGTACGTCATTCGGTCTTTTCGACGCAGACGGATACCTCGTTCTGCTGCACCGCAACGAATCCACCGAGGATTTCCAGCTGCTGCCCGTCGAACTCTACCACGCCTTTCTGGAGCGTGGAGATGATGGGCGCATGGCCGGTGAGTATCTCGAAGTTGCCCTGCGTTCCGGGCACCTTCACGCTCTCAACCTCTCCGGTGAACTCTACCTTCTCGGGCGAAACTATCTTTAGCGTCAACATAGGCTTTAACCTTTGGCTGCTTCGAGTAGTTTCTTTGCCTTCTCCTTAGCATCCTCGATGGTACCGACGTTGAGGAATGCCTGCTCGGGCAGGTCGTCAACCTCGCCGTCGAGAATGGCATTGAAGCCCTTGATGGTCTCTTCGACGGGAACCATGATGCCGGGCAGACCCGTGAACTGCGAAGCCACCGAGAAGGGCTGGCTGAGGAAGCGCTGCACGCGGCGGGCGCGGTTCACCGTCAGCTTGTCCTCGTCCGACAGCTCGTCCATACCGAGGATGGCGATGATGTCCTGCAACTCCTTGTAGCGCTGCAGAATCTCCTTCACGCGCTGGGCGCAGTCGTAGTGAGCCTTGCCCACGATCAGCGGGTCGAGGATACGCGATGTACTTCCAAGCGGGTCGACGGCGGGATAGATACCCAGCTCGGCAATCTTACGGTCGAGCACCGTCGTAGCGTCGAGGTGGGTGAACGTCGTAGCGGGAGCAGGGTCGGTCAGGTCGTCGGCAGGCACGTAAACGGCCTGAACCGAGGTGATTGAACCCTTCTTGGTCGATGTGATACGCTCCTGCATGGCACCCATCTCTGAGGCCAGCGTAGGCTGGTAACCCACGGCTGAAGGCATACGTCCCAGCAGAGCCGACACCTCAGAGCCGGCCTGGGTGAAACGGAAGATGTTGTCGATGAAGAACAGGATATCGGCAGCGCCGCCGTCCTTACCACCGCTGTCGCGGAAGCCCTCGGCCACCGTCAGTCCTGACAATGCCACTGAGGCACGTGCCCCCGGCGGCTCGTTCATCTGACCGTAGACCAGCGTGGCCTGACTCTTCTTCAGCTCCTCGGGGTCGACGAGCGAAAGGTCCCATTTGCCCTCGTCCATCGCCTTGCGGAACTTCTCGCCGTAGCGTATAACGCCCGACTCAATCATCTCGCGGATGAGGTCGTTACCCTCGCGGGTGCGCTCTCCTACTCCGGCGAATACCGAGAAACCGTTGTGGCCCTTGGCAATGTTGTTGATGAGCTCCATGATGAGCACCGTCTTACCCACACCGGCACCACCGAACAGACCAATCTTACCACCCTTCATGTAGGGCTCCAGCAGGTCGATCACCTTGATACCCGTAGCCAGAATCTCTTTCTTCGTCGAGAGTTCCTCGAACGTGGGAGCCTCGCGGTGAATGGGATAGGCACCATCCATGTTAAGCTGTTTCATACCGTCGATAGGCTGACCGATAACGTTCAGCATACGACCCTTAATCTGGTCGCCGGCCGGCATCCTGATGGGAGAACCCAGGGGGATGGCCTCCAGGCCACGCTGCAGTCCGTCGGTATTGTCCATAGCCACGCAGCGCACTGTGTCCTCGCCGATGTGCTGCTGCACCTCGACGATAAGCTCGCTGCCACCTTCGCGGACAATCTTCAGGGCATCGTGAATCTTTGGCAACACTTTTTCCGCCTCCAGTCCCTTGGTATCGAAGAATACGTCGATAACAGGGCCGATAATCTGGGAAATGTGTCCTGTAATTTGTGCCATAAGCTATTAGTATTTAATGTTATAATTGTTTTTAGTCGCAAAACTGCCTACAAAGTTAAACAAAAAAACGCAAACAGCGAAAGTTTTTGGAAAAATAATTCTAAAAACAATCACTTTTTGCGAAACGAGGGGCAGAAGCCCCATGCTGAGTAAGGCGCTTACCGTTCGAACAGTCCCTTGAAGAAGCCGCCCACGGACTTGCCGACACGACCGGCAGCAGCAGCAATGCTGTCGCCCGTCACCTGAAGACCTTCGCCTACACGTTCACCACGGTATTCTATGATGCGCTTCGTGTAGCGGCCGCGTATACGGTTGTACTCCTCAACCTGATTGTCGCTCAGGCGGGGTTTGATGGCGCGGTAGTAGGCGATGAGCGTATCCTGGCGCGAAGCCAGCGAGTCGACTACCTTCTTGTTCAGGAAAGCCGTATCGGCATAGCGCCCGAACTCCCTGATTTCCTTCATAAACTGGGTGGTATCCCTTTTCACTGTCTGAGCATCGACGGCACCGGCGGCCATCAAGGCAAAGCACAAAATAACAATCTTTTTCATCACAATATATTACCTTAAATCCGTTGCAAAAGTACGAAAAAAAAACATTACTCTGCAATGGCTATATGTTTTTTAAGAAAATTTCTCACACGCAAACAGATTTACAGAAGAAGAAAAAGCAGACACCGAGACAGAGAAAACTTATTTTTTTCTTGCAACATTGATTTCTTTTTATTACTTTTGCACTCGATAATCATTCTAAACAACCTAAAGTTATAATACAATGACAGCAAAACAAACAATTGAGGCCGGAAAGGCCATCTTGGGAATAGAATTCGGTTCTACACGTATCAAGGCAGTTCTCATCGACGAGGACAACAAACCGATTGCACAGGGAAGCCACGAATGGGAGAACCAACTCGTAGACGGACTGTGGACCTACAGCATCGAAGCCATCTGGTATGGCCTGCAGGACTGTTACGCCGAACTGCGCAAGGACGTGCAGAAGCAGTACGACTGTGAGATAGAGTCGCTCGCAGCCATCGGCTTCTCGGCCATGATGCACGGCTACATGGCCTTCAACGAGAAACAGGAGATACTCGTGCCCTTCCGCACATGGCGCAACACCAATACCGGTAAGGCTGCCGCTAAACTGAGCGAGCTGTTCAACTACAACATCCCACTGCGCTGGTCAATCTCGCACCTGTATGAGGCCATTCTCGACAACGAAGAGCACGTCGCCGACATCAAGTACCTGACCACGCTGGCTGGCTATGTCCACTGGCAGGTGACCGGACAGTTCGTGCTCGGCGTGGGTGATGCCTCGGGCATGATTCCCGTCGACCCCGCCACGAAGACCTACGATGCCGGGATGGTACGTAAGTTCGACGAGCTGATAGCACCGAAGGGTTTCAGCTGGCGGCTGCTCGACATCCTGCCCAAGTCGCTCAATGCCGGCGAGAACGCAGGTTTCCTGACCCCCGAGGGCGCCAAGAAGCTCGACGTCTCCGGCCATCTGAAGGCAGGCATCCCCGTCTGTCCTCCTGAGGGCGACGCCGGTACAGGTATGGTAGCCACCAATGCCGTCAAGCAGCGCACGGGTAACGTCTCGGCCGGCACGTCGTCGTTCTCGATGATTGTGCTCGAGAAGCCGCTGAGCAAGCCCTACGAGATGATTGACATGGTGACCACACCCGACGGAAGTCTCGTCGCTATGGTTCACTGCAACAACTGCACCAGCGACATCAATGCCTGGGTGGGACTGTTCAAGGAGTACCAGCAGCTGCTCGGCGTGCCCGTCGACATGAACGAGCTCTACGGCAAGCTGTTCAACAAGGCCCTCGAGGGCGATGCCGACTGCGGCGGCCTGATGGCCTATAACTACGTCAGCGGCGAGCCTGTAACGGGTCTGGCTGAGGGCCGTCCCCTCTTCGTGCGCAGTGCCAACGACAAGTTCAACCTTGCCAACTTCATGCGTGCACAGCTCTATGGAGCCATCGGCGTGCTGAAGATTGGTAACGACATACTGTTCAAGGACGAGATGATCCGCGTAGACCGCATCACAGGCCACGGCGGCTACTTCAAGACTGCCGGCGTGGGACAGCGCATGCTTGCCGCCGCCCTGAACAGCCCCATCTCGGTGATGGAGACTGCCGGCGAAGGCGGAGCATGGGGCATCGCCCTCCTGGCTGCCTACCTGATTAACGGCCAGGGCAAGAATCTTGCCGACTATCTCGAGGAAGTTGTCTTTGCCGGCAACACGGGTGTCTCTATAGCTCCCACCGCCGACGATGTCGCAGGCTTCGAGCGTTATATCGAGAACTACAAGCGCTGTCTCCCCATCGAACAGGCTGCTGTAGACAATAAGTAAGTCTGAAGTTACTATTCTTACACACCATAATTGGTCGGGGCAAGCCATCAATGCTCCGACCAATCTTTTTTCAGAACCACTGCAAACGAACAACGAGGGGCAGATGGTCGCTATAGCCGTTCTGATGCTTCATGCCGTTATAGGTGCGGCGTGGACGGTAGCCGCCGTAGAGCTTCTCATCCTCCAACAGGAATTTGGGGGCATGCACATAGGCTGTATCCACCTTTTTATACAGAGAGCGAGAACCAAGGACGTGGTCGATGCTGCCCCACTGGCCTTTATAGCGATAGGTTCCGCTGACACCGTTCTGCCCCCGGGCTTCCTTCGTCAGATTTCGCAGCCGGTGACGGCAAATGTGCTGCAGGACGGGGCCGTCGGCCTCGTCGTTGAAGTCGCCGGCTATCAGTATATGGGCGTCTGGAGCCATCAGTTGTATAGAGTCGACCGACTGGCACAGGCGCTCGGCGACGGCCATGCGGAACGGACGGCTGTAGCGCTCGCCGCCATAGCGGCTTGGGGCATGGACTACGAAGACGTGCAGCGTGTCGTCAGTCACCGTGCGTCCGCTGACATAGAGGATGTCGCGAGTTGGGCGCATACCTTCTACCGGCGTAATGCGAATGGGATAGCTGCTGACGGGGACAAAGGCGTAAGGGCTGTAGAGCAGCGCCACGTCGATGCCGCGAAGGTCGGGCGAACTGGTCATCACGTATTCATATCCGGCATTGCGGAGCAGCGACCGCTTCGTGAGGTCGTGCATCACCGTGTCGTTCTCCACCTCGCAGAGGGCTATCAGGTCGGGAATGCCGTCGTCGCTGGTAGAGAGCAGCTCCTGGGCGATGTTGTTCATCTTGCGCCAGTAGCGTCTCTTCGTCCAGTGGCGTGTAGCCTCGGGCAGATACTCCTCGTCCTGCTTCAGCGAGTCGTCCCGGCAGTCGAAGAGGTTCTCGCAGTTCAGCTCAACCACCCTCAGCGACTGTGCCGGTGCTGAAAGCGAAAACAGCACGACAGCGCACAACCAGCCGAATAACCGCATCATCCGCCAACAAGAATTTGCAGAAACTTTTTCCATACCCAACGCCGTTTGGTATCTCCTTGAGCTGCAAAGGTAAACATAAAAGACGATAGTTCCAAACTTTCGGCTCAGAATTTACGAAACAGGTACTCATCACTCCTGATAGCCTCCTCCTACCGGTCGGAACCCGGCGGGTAAATCACATATTATGTTAGTTTATAATCGTCACATCCGTCACCATCCCGTAACATGCTCATTTTCAGTATGTATAATGGTGACGGATAGTGGTGACGGGTGACGGATGGACAGCACCGTAAAGGTAACGACCTCTCCATCGAAAAGATTCACGGCCTGTGAACAAACATTCACAAACGATGAATGTTTTTGAAAAGCAAGCTGCTTATCCGTCACCCGTCACCATTATCCGTCACCAGCCAAACATTCTGTAAATGAGGCTATTACATGGAAGTGACGGATATGACGGATAAAAAGTCATTCTGTTATAAGGCTTCAATCTCGTCAGTCGTGAGGCCGGTGTACTTGGCAATCAGCTCCAAGGGCATGTTGTCGGCCTTCATACGGCGGGCATTGTCACGACTGGCCTTGGCTACGCCCTCAGTAAGACCCTCGGCACGACCCTCGGCACGACCCTCGGCACGACCCTCTGCGCGACCCTCTGCGCGACCCTCGGCACGACCCCGCTCAAGACCCTCTATCACTTTAGTCTCGAGAATGTCGTTCTCCACCATGATGTTGTCGATGTGACGGTCATAGGCGCGGCGCTCGTCGTCGCTCATCTGCATGTAGCGCAGCCGCTCACGGGCCTCAGCCAGACCGGGAGTGGTCGTGTTGTCGCGGATGTTGCCGTCCTTCAGGTAGTCGAGCCACTCCTCTAAGGGAGTGGTGGCCACCTTATTGAACTCGTTGACACGTATGATGTAATACTCGGGGAAGATGTCCGTCGACGACACCATGCCGATGGCATCCTTCGTGCGGGTGTTGATGACGAGCTGGTCGTTGGTGTGTACGCCGATGAGCTTGTTCTGTCCGTGGTAGAGATAGTCGGCACCCTTGCCCAGGTCGAAATAGACGATGCTGATGGAATAGACCTTCTTCACCTGGTCGTACTTGTTGCCCAACTTGATGTGCTCGGTGATGGCCTTTGCCACGCCATAGAGGATGCGTTGCAGGTAATGGAGCTCGCGTGTCTGCTGTATCTCGACGAGGATAATCTCACCCTTGGAGTTCTTCGCCTTGATGTCAACGCGGTTGAACTTGTCGTCCTCAGCATCCTGGTTGCCCTCGCTCTTGAGCAGCTCGACGATGGTTACCTTCTCGTCGAGCAGCACCGTCATCAGTCCTTCCAGTACACCGTAGTTGGCCTTGTCGCGCAGCATGCGCTTCGCAGCCCAGTCGAATCTTATGTACTTTTCCATACGCAGGTCTTTGTTTTCGTTGGCTGCAAAGATACAAACAATATTCCGAACCGCCAAACGATTCCTCCTTTTTTTTCGGAGCACTTTCCGGAATCAGACAGGCTCTTGATTCTTCTTGCGTGCAAGGAATCTATAACCTGCCATCCCCCGATTTTGGGGCCGTCTGAAATGTGTAACCCAGAAAACGATTACGCAGAAACGTCACGCCTGATTAGAAATGATCGCAAGAACCGTCCCGCCTGATTTCTGCTTCTTGGGATGCTCGGAATTGATCAGTGGAGTTCCCGCTGCTCAGGCGATTCTCATGCTAAAATGACGTCAGCAGGCACCCCTAAAACTTTATAAAGATTTCGGGCTACCTCGTAGCTTAATGGGCGGCGACGGTGAATAAGGTCACTAAATGTAGTCTGGC
>JAFPVW010000161.1 GCA_017395215.1 Prevotella sp.
ACTACGATATGAAAAGACTTCTGACGACTCTTTTGCTGGTCTGCGCCGTGATGACGGCGGCAGACGTGGCGGCGCAGCCGCTGTTGAGAACCCATGTGGAGACGGGCGACGTCGAGGGCATTGCCGACGGGACGCTCGCCGTGTATAAGGCCATTCCCTACGCAGCACCGCCCGTCGGCGACCTGCGCTGGCGCGAGCCGCAGCCCGCCAAGGCGTGGGAGGGCGTGAGACTGTGCGACAAGTTCGGTCCGCTGCCCCCGCAGCCCACACGTCAGGGCCGTACCGCCGACATGATGAGCGAGGACTGCCTCTACTTGGGCATTGCCACACCCGCCAGGAGCACCGCCGACCGGCTGCCCGTAATGGTGTGGATTCACGGTGGCGGCTTCCAGACCGAATGGTACGGCGGCGACCTGTGGAAACACCTCGCCCAGCGCGGCGTGGTCATCGTCAGCGTGGAGTACCGCACCGGAGCCCTCGGCTTCATGGCGCACCCCGAGCTGACCAAGGAGTCGAAGAACGGCCACTCCGGCAACTACGGTCTGCTCGACCAGATTTTCGCCCTCCAGTGGGTACAGCGCAACATCAGCAGCTTCGGCGGCGACCCGACGTGCGTCACCATCTTCGGCGAGTCGGCAGGTGCCATCAGCTGCAGTATGCTCTGTGCCTCGCCCTTAGCCAAGGGACTCTTCCACCGCTGCATCAGTCAGAGCGGCGGCTCGTTTGCCCCGTGGAGCGACCAGCCCCGCAGCCTGGGGCTGGATGCTTCGCAGAAGGGTGCCGAGCTGCAGGGAATAAACTTCCAGAAGCACCTGAAGAAAAAGAACCTGAAGCAGATGCGCAAGATGGACGCGATGGCACTCTGTGGCAATGACGTGGGCTTCGGCGGCTTCTGGCCCTGCGTCGACGGCTACGTCATCTGCGACGACCAGTACCGCCTCTACGAGCGCGGCGAGTATAACGACGTGCCCGTCATCGTGATGACCAACTCTGACGAGGGTGCCCTCTTCTCGCCCGGCAACATCAAGGCCGAGAACTACCAGAAGCAGGTGCGCCAGATCTTCGGCTCCTGGGCCGACGAGGCACTGAAGGTATATCCCGGCAATACCGACGACGAGGCGTGGCACGGCAACGGCGACGCCTTCCGCGACATGGGCTTCGCCTGGCCGTCGTTCGCCTGGGTGAGCCTGCAGGCCAAGACGGGCAAGAGCGGTGCCTACGCCGCCTACCTGGCCCAGCCCTCGACGCGCAGTTTTTCGAACGACCGTCGCCGCAAGGGTGTGGCCCATGCCGACGACATCCTCTACCTGAACGGTGAGTTCCTGACGCAGCCGGAGAAGTATCCCGCTGAGTCGGCAGTTGCCGAGATCATGCAGCAGTACTGGGTGAACTTCGCCAAGACGGGCAACCCCAACGCGAAGGGACTGCCCTACTGGCCGACGTTCGACGACTCGAAGCCCACGACGATGCAGTTCTCGAACGGTGCCTCGCTCATCATGCGCCCCAACCGCGAGCAGGTAGACTTCGTAGACCGCTACTACAAGGCGAAGCGCGAAGAGACGGAGGGGCAGCGCAGAGGGAAATAAGACTACGAATTACACGAATTGAGGAAGTAGGCTCTATTCCTTCTTCTCAGCCGTGAGGATGAAGCTGTAGTGGTGGGGCTTGTTGCCGTCGATGGTGTACTGCGGCAGCGTGCGCTTGCCCCAGGTGTCGGTACCGCCTACGCCGTGGATGTTGAGGTCGATGTTCAGATTGACAAAACGTCCGCGGCGTATTTCGTTCGGATGCCTGGCTGTTTCGAGGTCCTCCTCGCCGTAGTCCCACGCACGGATGCAGAGCGGCTGGCAGCCGTCGATGCGGAAAGCCCCCTCCAAACCTCCCCCCGTAGGGGAGGCTTTTATCTCAAACCAGCGGACGTCGCAGCGGTTGCCGTTGTCCTGCGGGTGGATGTACTCGGTCTCGTAGTCGCTGAGCGACATTTCGTAGATGCCAAGGAGGGCCGACTGCTTGCGGTCGGGGTAGTTCTCCCACGGTCCGCGGCCGTAGTAGCGTATGTTGGTGTAGTCGGCGGGCAGGCGCATACGCATACCGAATTTCGGCATGACGGGCTTGTTGGTACTTGTAGGCTGGTAGTCTACTTCGACCAGGATGCTACGTTCGCTGAGGGCAGTGTATTTCACTGTGACATCGGTGGCATCCTTCCAAACGGCGGTGCGGCGGGCGAATCCGGCAGCATTCTGGTTGTCGTTCTCGGGTTTCCAGAAATACGGTTCAAGGGGGGCCTGCAGTATCTCACGGCCGTCAACAATCCACGACGTGAGGGCATTACCCTCAACAGTGATGCCCGTGGCGGCCACTTTCTTTGCCGGAATGGTGGGAGCGGGGAACTCGTAGGGCTTGAGCACAAACTGCTCGCGGGCAACAGTAAAGCCTTTCTCGGCCCAGGGCTTGTCCTCCTTCAGCCGGGCTTTGACATTGAGCACCGTCTCGCCGTCATATCGCAGCGTGTCGTAGCTGATGTCGTATTCGTCGAGGGCGGTGAATTGGTCACGGTTGACGAGACGGATGTCACTGCCTTCGCGGATGAAGGTAATGGGCTGGTAGACCTTCTGTACCTCGTAGTAGTGGGGATGAGGCTTGCGGTCGGGGGCGATGAGGCCGTTGATGCAGAACGGTCCGTCGTTGGGCTTGTCGCCGAAGTCGCCGCCGTAGAGGAAAGCCCCCTCCAAACCTCCCCCAGAAGGGGAGGCATTCAGCCCCAGTGCTCCCCTCCCTTCGGGGGAGGGGGCGGGGGAGAGGCTTAATCCCTGATCCACCCAGTCCCAGATGGCGGCGCCGCAGATACTGGAGTCGGCATAGATGACATCCCAGTACTCCTGAAGGTTGCCGCATGAGTTGCCCATGGCGTGGGCATACTCGCGCATCATGAAGGGCTTGTCGGTGACCTGCTGGGCGTTCCTGCGCAGGTCGTCGGGGTAGAGATAGCTGTCGTCCCAGATGGCCGAGTAGCGGCGGTCGCTGTCGTAGAAGGGTGGGCGAGTCTGGTCCAAGTCGCGTACCTTATTATACATCGCCTCGATGTTCGGGCCGACGCCGCCCTCGTTGCCGAGGCTCCAGAGTATGACGCAGGGGTGGTTGAAGTCGCGCTTCACGAGCGACTCGGCACGGTCGACGTGTGCCCGCTGGAACGTCAGGTCCTCGCCCATCACGTGGTTGGCATAGCCGTAGCCGTGGGTCTCGTGGTTGGCCTCGTCCATCACGTAGATGCCCCAGCGGTCGCACAGCTCGTAGATATATTCGCGGTCGGGGTAGTGCGACGTGCGCAGGAAGTTGACGTTGGCCTGCTTCATCAGTCGGATGTCCTCCTCGTAGGTGGCGTCGTCCACGTAGCGGCCCGTCACGGGATGGTGGTCGTGGCGGTTCACGCCGCGCAGCTTCACGTTCTTGCCGTTGATCTTGAACACCTCGCCGACGGCCTCGACTTTCTTCACGCCGAGGTGGTAGTCGAAGTGCTCAGCCCCCAGGTCGATGCTGAAAGGATAGAGGTTGGGCTTCTCGGCCGACCAGAGCCGGGGCTGGCTGATGTCATGCGAAACGGGAATGCCGATGGTATCGCCGGGAACGATCTTGCCGACCTTGTATGTCATCGTCTTGCCGTCGATGGTGAAAGCCAGGCTGAGCTTCTTGGCCGCTTTCCTGCCTGTGTTGCACACAAAGACGGTTCCCCTGACGGCGGCCTCCGAGTAGTCGGCATTGGGAACAGCCGTCACCCGGTAGTCGCTGATATGCACCAGGGGGCGTACCCACAGCTGCACGCTGCGGAAGATGCCCGACAGGCGCCACATATCCTGGTCTTCAAGATAGCTTCCGTCGCTCCAGCGGTACACCTCGACGGCCAGTTTGTTGCGGCCTTCGCGCAGGTATTTCGTCACGTCGAACTCAGCCGGCGACATCGAGTTCTGGCTGTAGCCCACCCGCTGGCCGTTCACCCAGACGTAGAAGGCCGAGTGGACGCCGCCGAAGTGGAGGATGAGATTCTGCGAGAGCATCTCCTTCGTCACGTCCAGGAACCGGGCGTACGAGCCCACGGGGTTGCGGTTCTCGTAGGCCGTCCAGTCGCGGGGCGGCTCGGTGGTCACCTTCGGGCGGTCCTTGACGAACGGGTAGTTGATGTTGATGTAGATAGGTGTGCCGTAGCCCTGCGTCTGCCAGTTGCCGGGCACGGTAATCCTGTCCCACTGGCTGACGTCGTAGTCCTCGCGCCAGAAGTCCTTGGGCCGCTCCTCGGGGTTGCGGCTCCAGTGGAACAGCCACTGGCCGTCGAGACTCACGATTTCCTGACACTCCTTCTCGCGCGACGGCAGCTGGAGCGTGGCGTGGTAGGGCAGCTTGTTGATGCCGAGCACGTCGGGGTTCTCCCAGTCGGCTGCAGTCTGCGCCTGAACATGAAGGGGCAGCAACGCGGCAATAGCCGCGGCTGACCCCTTTATGATTTGATTTTTCATTGTCAAATGGTTATAACTGATATTCAAGCATCACCATAGAGTAGGGTGGGAGGTCGATGTCGAACTTCTTCTTGGCCTTGATGGTCTCCGTCTGCGGGGCTATGGGCTGCTTGTCGAAGTTGTTCTCGTCGTCGGGCTTACCGGTGAGCAACGTCTTCTTGGCGGTCTTCTTCAGTCCGAAGCGGCTCAGGTTGACGTCGGCCTCCTTCTCCTGGTCGGTGGCGTTGACGAGTTTCACAAACAGCTTGCGCGTCTTCACGTTCAGGATGACCGATTGTCCGTAGTGGACGTCCTGCTGGGGCTGCACCGTGCCGGGGGCGTCGCCCTCGAACGTCACGCAGTCGCCGTAGTAGTACTGTCCGGCCGACTGTCCGAACATCTGCTGCACATAGTAGCTGCAGGTCAGGAACGGGCGCTCGTTGTCGAAGTAGATGAGGTCGGGGTTCCAGTTGGTGGCGTTCTTGCGGGCGAAGAGCGGGGCGTAGGAGGTCATGCAGACGACGTCGCCGTTGCGCTCGACGTGCAGCAGGTAGAGGCCCTCGGCCAGTGCGTCGATGAGCTTCTTGTCCTTGGCGGCATACTCGCCCAGGTAGACCTTCGTCTTGCGGTCGCGCGGGTACTTGTCGTACTGGCGGCTCTTCAGGAAGTAGTCGTTCTTCTCGTAGTAGTGCTCGTCGATGATGGGCATCTGCAGCTCCTCGGCCAGCTTCCATCCGGCCTCATAGTCGGGGTTGCCGGGGTGAGAGCCGGGTCCGGCCGTGCCGACGATGACAATCTCGGGGTGGGCCTTCGCCACCTTATCATATATATACTTGAAGCGCTCAATGAACTCGGGCGAGATCTTCTCCTCGTTGCCCAGGCCCAGGTACTTCAGGTTGAAGGGCTTCGGGTGGCCGGCCTCGGCGCGCATCTTGGCCCACTTCGACTTGGCGGGGTCGCCGTTGGCCCACTCAATGAGGTCGAGGGCGTCCTGCACCCACATGTCCATCTGCTCCATGGGGCAGGCGTCCTGGGCCTGCTCCGGCCACATGTTCCAGCCGCCGTTGGCACCCTGGCAGTTCACGCCGCAGGGCAGGATGGGCACGGGCTCCATGCCGAGGTCCTCGCAGAACTGGAAGTACTCATAGTAGCCGAGGCCCATCGACTGGTGGTAGCCCCAGGTGTTCTTCAGCTGCAGTCGCTCGTGGCGCGGGCCGATGGTGTTCTTCCAGTGGTAGGTGTCCCAGAATCCGTCGCCGCCGCCGTGTACCACGCAGCCGCCGGGGAATCGCATGAACTTCGGCTTCAGGTCGGCCAGTGCCTGGGCCAGGTCCTTACGCAGACCGTGACCCTTGTAGGTCTCCTGCGGCATGAGCGACACGTCGTCCAGGATGACGTCACCCTCGTTGAGCATCAGCAGCTGCAGGGCCGCATTCTTGCAGTCGGCAGTGGGCGTCAGCGTAGCCTTATGCTCGTGCAGGCGGTAGAAGCGGTTAGGCTGCTCAGGCTTTTGCCCCTCGGTCAACGCCACGTCGCGGACCACCTCAATGACGGTGTCGCACAACAGTTTCGGATCCCGGCCCCAGCCCTGAGGCTCAACGAGTGCGATGCGCATCGTCATGGGCTTGTCGCCACTGTTGACCATGCGCACGGAGAAGTCGTACTTCTGGCCCGCCTTCACCACGATGCCGTCGAAGCCGTCGTTTTGCAGGCCGAAGCCCTTCCAGCCTTTATAGTCCTTGAACTCCTTCACGCGCTCGGCGTGCAGCCTCATTTGGGTGCTCGACTGGTAGAAGGTCCTCGAGGCAGCCCCGGGCCTGTTCTTGGTCGTAGGCTGGATGTAGCCTAATGAGTGGCCGGGGCGGATGACCTTCCACGCGGTGGCGGGGCCCCAGCCGTCCTTCTCGTTGGCGTTGAATTCGAACGAGCCGTTCTGCAGCAGCTCGGCATAGAGTCCGCCGTCGGCCGACGACGAGATGTCCTCGAAGAAGATGCCGATAAGTTCGTCACTGATGGCCTTGCCGCCCTTCGGGGCCGACATGGGCTTCTGGGCGTTCAGGCCCAGTGTGGCTGCCGCGAGCAGGGCAGCGAGCATTGTACGTCTATTCATTTTTGTTTCTTTTTGGTTAGATTTTGTGCAAAGTTACGAAAAAATTCTCGTTTTCAGTTGCCAATTGTCAATTATTTCCTATCTTTGCACTGTTTTTTAAAACTTTTGAGATGAAAAGAGTCTTATTATCAGCATTCGTGGCTGTCTGCACGCTCCAGTTGGCGGCACAGCCCCAGGGAGGATTCGGCGGCTTTGGAGGTTTCCAACAGCAGGCCAAGTTAGAAACTTCACAAGAGTGGAAGGACGTCAACTACGCCGGCGACAACAAGGCGTTCCACACCTGCGACATCTACCTGCCCAAGCAGGAGAAAGCCAGCTACCCCGTGGTCATCCATATCTACGGCAGTGCCTGGTTCTCGAACAGCGGCAAGAGTCAAGCCGACCTCGGTACCATCGTCAGCGCTCTGCTCAAGGCTGGTTACGCCGTCGTATGCCCCAACCACCGTTCGAGCATGGACGCCAAGTGGCCGGCTCAGATTCACGACATCCGTGCCGTCATCCGCTTCGTGCGCGGCGAGGCAGCAAAGTATAAGTTCGACACGTCGTTCATCGCCACCAGCGGCTTCTCCTCCGGCGGCCATCTCTCCTCGGTTGCTGCCACCACCAGCGGCGTGAAGCAGACCAAGGTGGGCACCGTCGACATCGACCTTGAGGGCAACGTCGGCAACTACCTCAGCCAGCCCTCCACCGTCAATGCCGCCTGCGACTGGTCGGGCCCCGTCGACCTGACGGCCATGGACTGCGGCGAAGGCATGAAGATGGGCGAGAACAGCCCCGAGGACGTGCTGCTCAACTCGAAGCTCTCGAAGGAGCCCGACAAGTACAAGAGCCTGAGTGCCACCTACTACGTCAACAAGAACAACCCGCCCATCATCATCTTCCACGGCGAGAAGGACAACGTCGTGCCCTGCTGTCAGGGTAAGATGTTCTTCGAGAAGCTGCAGGATGCCGGCGTCAAGACCGAGGCCACATTCGTGCCCGAGGGTGGTCACGGCATGGGCATGTACTCCGAAGAAAATCTCCAGAAGATGGTCCGCTTCCTCAACGCCGCCCGGTCCGGTGGCTCGCCTACTGGCGAGCAAAAGCAGAAAGTCGTCGAGGACGGCGGTACAGGCCCCTCAAAGGCCATCATGAAGGAGGAAGCCTCGCTGCCCGCCCACACCGTCTTCGTGCCGCAGGACCTCTCGAAGTTCGGCAAGAAGAACCCGCTGCCCGTCCTCGTCTGGGGCAACGGCGCCTGCACCAACTCGCCCTGGGAGCACTACAAGTTCCTCAACGAGATAGCCTCCTACGGCTTCATCGTCCTCGCCACCGGCTACATCCCCATGGAGGAGCAGCCCTTCCGCGGCCCGATGTCAACCACCCAGCAGCAGATAGAGTCCATCGACTGGGCTTTCGCCCAGAACGCCGACCCGAAGTCACCTTATTATAATAAGATTGACGTGAAGAACATCTGCGTCGCCGGCATGTCGTGCGGCGGACTGCAGACACTCTTCAACTGCGCCGACCCGCGCATCTCGCTGCTGATGATCTGCAACAGCGGACTCTTCAACCAGCAGAATGCCAATCAGGCCGTCGGCGGTATGCCCATGCCCCCGAAGGAGAAGCTCAACGAGATTCACACCCCCATCATGTATCTGCTCGGCGGCGAGACCGACATTGCCTATGGCAACGGTATGGACGACTTCCGTCGCATCAGCCATGTGCCCGCCTGCGCTGCCAACTTCCCCGTCGGTCATGGCGGCACCTATCGTGAGCCTCACGGCGGCGAGTTCACCGTCGTAGCCCTCGCCTGGCTCCAGTGGCAGCTGAAGGGCGACAAGAAGGCCGCCAAGATGTTCGTCGGCAACGACTGCGACCTCTCGAAGCGCAAGGACTGGACTATCGAGAAGAACGCCAAGTTCAGCACGCTGAAGTAAATGAAAGTTATCTTCCTGCTTCTGCTGGCATTGGGATGGTTGGGAGCCTCAGCGAGGAACACCATTTATAGCCCGATGGTGAAAACATTGCAGGTGGTGGTCAACCAAGACTGGCTGTCACCACCTGTAATGCGCCTCGGTACGGACGACGTGCTGAACGTGGGGTTCGACGAGTTGTCGCACACCTACCACCGGTTTATATATAGGCTGGAACGCTGCGAGGCCGACTGGTCGACGGCGGAGCAGGTGTTCGAGAGCGACTGGCTGGAGGGCTTCAACGGCAACCCGATTGAGGACTACGAGAACTCGCTGAACACGACGGTGCTCTACACCCACTACCGGCTGCAGATTCCCAACGAGCGCTGCCGGCTGAAGATGAGCGGCAACTACCGGCTGCACGTATACGACGAGGAGGACGGCGACGAGGAGGACGTGCTCTGTGCGGAGTTCCGCGTGGCAGAGCCGCTGATGAACGTGGGGCTGAGCGTGACGACGAATACGGACATCGACTTCAACCTGAGTCACCAGCAGGTGGCGATGAGCGTCAGCTACGGCAGTCTGAGCGTGACCAACGAGGCTGCGCAGGTGTGGACGGTGGTGATGCAGAACGGGCGCGAGGACACGCAGAAGGTGAACGTCAGGCCGAACTACATTCAGCCGGGAAAGCTGGTCTGGGAGCACAACCGCAACCTGATCTTCGACGCGGGCAACGAGTACCATAAGTTTGAGGTGCTCGACGTGAGCCACACGACGATGGGACTGGACCGCATTCTGTGGGACGGCCACCACTATCAGGCCTACCCCTTTGCCAACGCGCCGCGCCGCAGCTACGTGTACGACGAGGACGCCAACGGTGCTTTCTATATACGCAACAGCGACAACATCGAGAACGACCGCACGTGCGACTATGTCTACGTGAACTATAAGCTGGTGCCGGCAGCTCAGTATGACTGCGACGTCATCGTCGACGGCGACTGGACGACGGAGCAGGACGGCGACTACGTGATGAGCTACGACGAGAGCGACAGGAGCTACAACGCGCGGATACTGCAGAAACAGGGCTACTACTCGTACCAGTACCTGCTGCGACGGCCCGACGGACAGACGGCGGTGGTGCCCGAGGAGGGCTCGTTCTTTGAGACGGAGAACAAGTACCAGGCCTTTATATATTATAAAGGTGTAGCCGACAGGACTTGGCGGCTCGTGGGCTATCAGCAGATCTACCTGCGCTGAAAAAAGCTATTAAAGTTGTTTAAAACACAACGCTTTTTGCCATTTTTTTAGTAATTTTGCACGCCAAATACACAAACATACACAAATACACGTAAAAAAACGATGGCAAAGATTACGAAAGAGGCCGCTCTCGCTTATCATGAAAACGGTCGCCCAGGAAAGATTGAAGTGAAGCCCACGAAGGCTTACCGT
Source organism: Prevotella sp. (assembly GCA_017395215.1). Classification (GTDB taxonomy): domain Bacteria; phylum Bacteroidota; class Bacteroidia; order Bacteroidales; family Bacteroidaceae; genus Prevotella. The sequence goes on from JAFPVW010000161.1 coordinate 9,942, forward strand.
ACGCAGACTGACCTCAGCCTGGCTTACTCGCCGGGCGTGGCCTACCCCTGTCTTGAGATTCAGGATGACCCCAACGCAGCCTACCGCTATACGGACAAGGGCAACCTTGTGGCCGTGATATCGAACGGTACGGCCGTTCTCGGTCTGGGCGACATCGGCGCCATGTCGGGCAAGCCCGTGATGGAGGGTAAGGGTCTGCTGTTCAAGATCTATGGCGGTATCGACGTCTTTGACATCGAGGTGAACGAGAAAGACCCCGAGAAGTTCTGCGAGGCTGTGGAGCGCATTGCTCCGACCTTTGGCGGCATCAATCTGGAGGACATCAAGGCGCCCGAGTGCTTCTATATTGAGGAGCGCCTGAAGCGGACGCTCGACATACCCGTGATGCACGACGACCAGCACGGCACAGCCATCATCTCGGCTGCCGGACTGAAGAATGCGATGGAGGTCATCGGCAAGGACATTGCGAAGGTGAGGATTGTGGTGAACGGTGCCGGTGCTGCCGCCATCTCGTGCACCAAGCTCTATATGGCCATCGGCGCACGTAAGGAGAACATCGTGATGCTCGACTCGAAGGGCGTCATCTCGACCAGCCGAACCGACCTGAACGAGCAGAAGCGGTTCTTCGCTACCGAGCGCACCGACATCAAGACGCTGGCCGAGGCCGTCAACGGTGCCGACGTCTTCGTCGGACTGTCGAAGGGCAACGTGCTGACGAAGGAGATGGTGAAGACGATGGCCAAGGACCCCGTCATCTTTGCGCTGGCCAACCCCGTGCCCGAAATATCGTATGAGGATGCTATGGAGGCACGCCCCGACACGCTGATGTCGACGGGCCGCACGGACTATCCCAACCAGATTAACAACGTCATCGGATTCCCCTACATCTTCCGCGGGGCGCTCGACGTTCACGCTACGGCCATCAACGAGGAGATGAAGCTGGCCGCCGTCAACGCTATTGCCGACCTGGCGAAGCTGCCCGTGCCCGATGTGGTGAACGACGTCTACAAGGTGAACAATCTGCGCTTCGGCCGCGACTACTTCATTCCGAAGCCCGTCGACCCGCGACTCATCTCGGAGGTCAGCGCCGCCGTAGCCAAGGCCGCCATCGACAGCGGTGTGGCCCGCAGGCAGATTGAGAACTGGGACGAGTACAAGGACTCGCTCTCGGTGCTGCTCGGACAGGAGACGAAGCTTACGCAGAAGCTGTATGCTACGGCTGCCGCTCACCCGCAGCGCGTGGTGTTTGCTGAGGCCGTCCACCCGACGATGCTAAAGGCTGCCGTACAGGCCAAGGCCGAAGGCATCTGCCAGCCCATTCTGCTCGGCAACGACGAGTTTATCACGAAGTTGGCCCAGAGCCTCGACCTCAGTCTTGAGGGCATCGAGATTGTGAACCTGCGTCACCCGAACGAGCAGGAACGCCGCGAACGCTATGCCCGCATACTGACCGAGAAGCGGCAGCGCGAGGGCTACACCTACCAGGAGGCCAACGACAAGATGTTTGAGCGCAACTACTTCGGCATGATGATGGTTGAGACGGGCGAGGCCGACGCCTTCATCACAGGTCTCTATACCAAATACTCGAACACGATCAAGGTTGTTAACGAGGTGATCGGCATTCGTCCTGAGTACCAGCACTTCGGGGCTATGCACATCATCAATTCGCCAAAGGGAACTTTCTATATTGCCGATACGCTGGTGAACGAGAATCCCGACAGCGACACGCTCGTCGACATTGCCAAGCTGGCATCGACGGCGGTGCGGTTCTTCAACGAGAAGCCCGTCATCGGCATGATGAGTCACTCAAACTTCGGCAGTTCGACCAGCGCCGGAGCCCGCAAGGTGAAGCGCGCTGTTGAGCAGATGCAGGAGCTCTATCCCGACCTGCCCATCGATGGTGAGATGCAGCTGGACTGCGCCCTCGACAACGAGCTGCGCGACGAGCAGTATCCCTTCACCCGACTGAATGGCAAGAAGGTGAACACGCTCATCTTCCCCAACCTGACGTCGGCCCGCTCGAGCTACAAGATGCTGCAGATGCTCGATGCCGACGTCGAGATTATCGGCCCGATTCAGATGGGACTGAACAAGGCCATCCACTTCATTGACTTCGGTGCCTCCGTCCGCGACGTGGTGAACATCGTGGCCGTTGCCACTATCGACGCCTATGTCGACAAGGTGAAGAGCCGCATCAATGCGAATAACAAATAAGAAGGAATGAGCCACAAAGTCGTTATCTCGTTGGCTTCAAACCGTTTTCAAGTGAAGAATCTCTTCCGGGCACGCCGATGCCTGGAAGAGATTCTTTCGGATTTGCACTATACAGGCGAGCTGTGGACAGAACCGATGGGCAAGAGCAGCCGTCGCGACGCTTACCTGAACCAGTTGGTTTCAGGAACAACAGAGCTGAGCGAGGACGAACTGAATGCGCGGTTGAAGCAAATGGAAAACAGCTTTGGCCGTAACGACCAGAAACGCCTGTTGGGCATCGTTCCCATTGACCTCGACATCCTTTTGTTTGATGACGGGAAACGGCACCTGCGCGACTGGGAGCGACCCTATGTCAAGGAATTGGTGGGGGAGCTTTAGGCACAAAGAGCGGGATACGGGAATCGAACCCGCCTCCCAGGCTTGGGAAGCCCGTGCACTACCGATGTGCTAATCCCGCTTCAACAAAATTTCTTGATTTTTGGAGCCGATACCCGGACTCGAACCGGGGACCCACGCATTACGAATGCGTTGCTCTACCAACTGAGCCATATCGGCAACACATGTCCACCCGCAGGGGCTCGAACCCTGGACACCCTGATTAAGAGTCAGGTGCTCTACCAACTGAGCTACGGGTGCAACTGCTTTTTTCATTTGCGGGTGCAAAGGTACACATTTTATTTCAAGTAACCAAACTTTTTGACGTTTTTCTTCAAAAAAAGTTTTTATGCCTTCTGTTGCTAGGGATTATTACCCTCTGTGTATGCCTTTTTCACCCAGTACTGCGCATTTCAGACTGCCAAAAACAAGAAAAAGTTCTTGGCTGCGTAAAATCACACTAAAAAGCTTGCGGGAAAGAAATATTCTTTGTACTTTTGCAGCGTAAATATTACGCAGTATATAACAAAAAGGTTATTGTAGCTGGAGTTTTGAAACTCCGTTTTTAATTTACAAGAATGAGAGCACTGTTATTACACAATTCAAGCGTCGTATACGAAACGGCCGCAGAGGTGCCTGCGCTGACAAGTATTCGCAATGTGCTTGTCAGAGTTCATTATGCAGGAATATGCCGAACCGATCTGGGCATAGCCAAGGGCGTCGTGCCTGCTAAGGACGGCATCATTCTGGGGCATGAATTTTGTGGCGTGATTGCTGGATTCCTGAATGGAGAAGAGCAGATGGACGACTGGAGGGTCGGCGACGCAGTCAGTGCCAACCCGATGGCTTTCGGCTGCGATGACGATACGATGTGTGGCAAAGACTGCGATGGTGCTTTTGCCGAATATATTGCAGTTCCTTGCAACGCGTTGGTAAAGTTGCCGCCCCGCCTGCTTACGCCTTCAGGCGCCTTCCTCGAACCTGTTGCTGCCGCACTTGCTCCTCTGAAGTATATCAGCGGCAGGACCTGCATATTCGGCTCGACCCGGATTGCAGAGCTGGTGCAGCAGGTGGCGAAAGTCATGGGGCACGACAACATTGAGCGAATAACCCATGTAAGCGACTTTCAGAACAGTGCTTATGACTGCATTGTAGAGACGGAGCCAGACAACATCGATGCTTACGCCGACGCCTTGAAGCCAGGCGGCCTGCTGGTGCTGAAGTCCAGGTCGTTTTCCCCCAGTGTGTTCACAGCCAACACCATCGCCATGAAAGAGTTGCGCATACAAGGAGCACGGTATGGCGATTTCAATTTGGCAGTTCATCTCTTGTCGAGGAATGACGCTAACCTTAACGCTAACCTTGATACGGCCACCCTGTTTGGGAATGTATATGACCTTGGAGAGTTTGAAACAGCCTTTGCAGAAGCCGATCAGCCTGATAGCAAAAAAAAATTCTTCAAGATATGTGCGGAATAGTAGGAATGATTCATCGTGGGGCATCGCCCGACCTCAACAGTCTTGCGGCAGCTCTCGACGCGTTGAGGCTTCGCGGTCCCGATGATTGCGGAGTGTGGCACGACGAGCATGTAGCCTTGGGCCACAGGCGTCTGTCTATAGTTGGCGTAAAGCGTGGTCACCAGCCAGTCTGTTCGCCCGATGGAATGATCGTCATCGTGGTCAACGGAGAGCTCTATGACTACGAGCGGCTCCGTCATGAACTTTCTGATGCCTATTGCTTCCAGACGGATTCCGACAGCGAACTGCTGATACCCCTTTACCTGAAATATGGTTATATGGAGATGATGAAGCATCTCAGGGGTGAGTTTTCGTTCATACTCTATGACAAGCGGCACCGCCTTGTCGTTGCAGGAAGAGACCGCTTTGGCATCAAGCCCTTATGCTGGTATGATGATGGGGAAAAACTGATTCTCGCCTCAAAGGCCAAGGCCGTTCATGCCTGTGGCATCAAGGCCGAGTGGGACGATTACAGCCTGATGCAGGCATTGTCGATACAGTATCAGCCTGTCAATCGCACATTCTTCAAAGGCATCCGGCAGTTGGAGCCGGGCCACTTGCTTGTGTGGCAGGCCGACTCAGGGGTGAAAGACATTGAGTATTGGGACATGCAATATCCTGTTGACGCTAACGTTAAGTTCGATACGATGTGTCGGGAGAAGCAATATGTTGATGAGTTCCGTGAACTGCTGATTGAGTCAGTCCGTCTGCGTCTTCAGGGCGACGTGCCTGTATGCTGTCATCTCAGTGGCGGCCTTGACTCCAGTTCCGTAGTGGGCATCATGTCGCACCTGACCGACGAGCCCGTTCACTGTTTCTCGATAGTCTTTCCTCAGGCAGATACCGAGTACGACGAAGACGCATACGCCACCGAGACCGTCAGACGATGTGGCGCAGTGATGCACAGGGTTGAGGTCAGTCAGCACGATATACTGCAGTATCTGCCCGAAGTCGTATTCCATAGCGAAGGACTGGCGGTGAACGGACATCTCGCCTGCAAGTATCTTCTCAACAAGGCAATCAGCAAGGCCGGCTTCAAGGTTGCGCTGACTGGCGAAGGAGCCGACGAGTGTCTGGCGGGCTATCCGCATCTGCGCAAAGACCTTTTTGCCATGTTGCCGACGGCGGAGAAAGAAATGCTTACCCAAAAACTCTACAGCACCAACCTTGCCATTACCGGAACAGAAATTGCCGTCGGCGACACCATTGACTGTCGCGGCCTTACAGAGAAGCTGGGCTTCCTCCCGTCCTTTCTTGCTGCCAAAGCCAGCATAGGTCATAAGATGTACCGTCTTCTCAGCAACGATATGCTTCAGCGTTGCAGCAGCCACGACTTCCTGTCTGAGATGGCAGACCGCCATCATGCCGACATAAGGCTTCGCGGCGTGCATCCCGTCAACAAGTCGCTGTACCTGTGGAACAAACATGCGCTCTGCAATTACATCTTAGGTACGCTTGGCGACGGATGCGAGATGTCGGCCTCAGTAGAAGGACGCCTGCCGTTTCTCGACCACCGGCTTTTTGAATATGCCGCAAGTCTGCCTATGCAGCTGAAGATAAAAGATAATGTCAACGAGAAATACATTCTGAAAGAGGCAGCCCGGCCCTACATCACCAACCGCGTTTACCAGAGACAAAAGCATCCCTTTCAGGCTCCGCCGCTGACGCGATTCTTCACCCAGTCGGAGTATTCGCAAATCTGTGACGAGCTGACTTCCTGCGACATGATGAGAATGGGCATTTTCAACAAAGATGCTGTCGCTGTACTGCTCGAGTCACTTCCCTCGATGAGCATACTTGATCAGACCGCCTACGAGCCTGTGGTTATGCTGATGCTTACCATATATTATATGAACCAGACACTAATGAACGGAAACGATGGAGACAAATAGCAATAACGAGAAATGGTGGATAGACTTCTTTAAAGGCGACTTTACCGAAGTGGTACTTAATCAGCAAGCGGCCGAAACCGTGAGCTTCATGAAAGAGGTCGGGCAGGTGCTGCCCGGCATGAAGGCTTTCGACCAATGTTGTGGCAAGGGCTACCTGACACACGAGCTTGACAAGGCCGGGCTGACTGTCACGGGCATTGACATCTCGGAGCCGTATATTGAATATGCCCGCACGCAACTGTCTTCTGAGCGCACTGAATTTGTGTTGGGCGATGCTGAGACCTGTCTGAGACCTGCCGAGTTTGACATCTGCATCAACTGGAACACCAGCTTCGGCTATCATCTGACTGACGAGGAAAACGAGCGGATGCTGATTCCCTTCAGCGAAAACCTGAAGAAGAACGGGCAGTTCTTCTTCTCGACAATGAACCCTCTGTTCATTAGCCGCCACTTCCAGCGGTTTATTGTCAAGCAGGTTCCTTCTGGCGACAGCACTATCATTACCATCCGCGAAAGCAGGATTGAGCAGGGCATGATGAAGTCTGACTGGCTGATTGTCTATCCTGACGGGCACCGCGAGACGGCATACGGACAGACAAAGCTGTATAGCGTTGAGCAGTTCACGACTATGTTCCTTCGCTATGGGCTCCGTGTGGAGAAAGTCTATGGCGACATTGCCCTTTCTCCCTACGATGAAGACCATCCAAGCATGATTCTATATGGACACAAGCGATAATGACATTCTTTCCGTCTTGCAGCATGTCTGCCAGACCTACCCTGAGCAGACCGCTGTGGCTGAAGGCGACAGCGTGATGTTCTCTTACCGGCAGTTGTGGCGACAGGCGCTGCAAGTGGCCGAATATGTGAAATGCAACTGTAGCGAAGGCTCGTTCGTAGGCCTGAACCTGCCAAAGTCGGCGGCTTACATCGTCGGCATGATAGGCTGCTGGATGGCAGGAAAGGCTTTCGTTCCCATCGGGACCGACTTGCCCCCGGCCCGCCAGAGATTTATCAGAGACCATGCTGACATAAAGCTCTGTCTGGACAACGACACCCTCCGCCAGGCTCTCAGCATCCCCCTCGGAGTCTCAGGAGACTTCGCCGTTGCCCCGTGTGCCCCACAGACCCCGGCTTACATGATTTACAGCTCAGGCACTACGGGCACTCCCAAAGGCATACTCGTAGGGCATGCCGGACTTTGCAACTTGGCCAGATGCCAGCAAAGGGTTTTTGGCGTCGACAGCCGTTCGCGCTACTTGTTCTTTCTCTCTGTCAATTTCGACGCCTCTGTTTCTGACATATTGGTCACCCTGACATCGGGAGCCACGTTGTTGATAGAGCCTGTGACTCAAGAAGAGCTGGCCCTGACGCTGTTTGACGTGATAGAGCGGCGCGGAGCTACCCATACCGACATTCCGCCGTCGCTGCTGAAGATGCTGAATCCCCAGCGGCGTCCTGACTGCCTGCAGACGATAGTCATTGGCGGTGAGCCCGCCGACATCGCTACCGTCAGACGCTGGTGTACTCTCTCCCCCTTGGGTGGAGCTGGAGGGGGCTTCAGGCTCATCAATGTCTATGGTCCGACGGAGGCAACCGTCTGCACCAGTATGTGCCAGTGCGATGCTGATTGGGACGCACCGCTCTTGGGCGATGTGCTTGACGACACTCATTATCACATATATGCCGACGGCCGCTTAGATGCAGCCGATGGCGAGCTGTGGATTTCGGGCATCGGACTTGCCATTGGCTACTACAAAGATGAAGAACTGACACGAAAGAAATTTCCCGTAGTTGGCGGTGTGCGTTATTACAGGACATCCGACCACGTCAGGAGAGACGACAGCCAGCGGATTGTTTTCGTAGGAAGGATGGACCGTCAGGTAAAGTATCATGGCCAGCTTATAGAACTGGAAGAAATTGAGCACAGGCTACGTGCCAACAGGAGTGTCGGTAATGTTGCTGTCGTCAAGAGAAGCGTCGGTGCAGAAAATGCCAAAGAGGCCATCGTGGCCTTCGTCCAGCTCGCCGACAGCAGTCTCCCCCAAGCCGGTGTGGAACAGCAGCTGCGCCAATGCTGCAAGCACCATCTGCCCAGATGGATGATGCCCTCGTTCTTTGAGTTTGTCGGGCGTATGCCCCTTACCCCGTCAGGAAAGACGGACCTACAGGCTCTCTCGGTCGTCGCACTGAGCAAGAAGGCCGGCGAGGCTTGCTGCCAATATGCTTCGAAGGAGGAAGAGACGATAGCCCGTGTCATGGCCGACATCCTCAAACTTCACACTGTGGCACCCAACGACGATTTCTTTCTTTGTGGAGGCGACTCGCTCGACACCGTCATATTGATTTCCCGCCTTCAGCAGATGGGCATATCAGTCACGTCTGAGGAACTGCACCAGACTGCCACACCCAGGCTGCTGGCACAGATGAGCGAGCCAGAAGCTTCAATGTGTATTCACTCTTCACAGCTGGAGAGCCAGTGGCAGTATGCGACTATACCAGCCAGACAAGCGTCTGCCACAGGCAATGCACGCTGCTACCTCCTGACGGGAGCGACGGGTTTCCTGGGCTCTCATCTGCTGAACGAACTGCTTGCACGACGTTGTCAGCGGGTACTGTGTCTCGTAAGGTGCTCGTCGGCTGCCAGTGGATTGGAGCGCGTCACCGACTCTTTCCGCAGATTCGGATTCAGCACACAGTCGTTGCAGGGAGTCGGCATCCTGGCCGGCGACGTCGCCTTGCCCCGGCTTGGTCTTTCAGCAGCCGACTACAGTCGACTGTCAGATGAGGTGACCGACGTGCTTCATTGTGCTGCGACCGTCAATATGCTGGCCGGCTACGACGCGTTGAAAGAAACCAACGTCACGGGAACCCGTCGCATCCTGGATTTCTGCATGACCGGAATCCGCAAGAAGCTGCATTATGCTTCCACTCTTTCGGTCTTCGTGTCGACCGACAGAAACAGCGGTACGGTATTTGAAAGTGACGATTTAAGCGTTCCGACAAACATCTATGGCGGCTACGGACAGACCAAGTTCGTGGCAGAGAAAATGGTTCTGGGCGTCAATCCCTCCTGTTGCGACACATTCATCTATCGATTTGGACTTCTGTGCGGCGACACTCTGAAGGGTTTGTCCTCGCCAAAGGATTTCCTCGGTATGTTTTTCCGTGGGGCAAAAGTGGTGGGCTCACTTCCTTATGACAAAACCGATGCTATGGCAGTTGACATCACTCCCATCGACCAGGCGTCACGAGCCGTAGCTGATATCATCGTCAGTGGCAGGCCGGGTGTCTATCATATAGCGGCAGAACGTCCCCTGTACTACAACCGGCTGTGCACGCTGATGAAGGAAGAGGGCTTCATCAGCGACATCGTCGATTACGACTGCTGGCTGAAGACTGTCAGCACCTTTGCTGATAATGCCGATGTTCAGGCCTTGCGCATGGCGCTGTGCAGAATGGATGCTGCGCTGTTTCGGCAGATGAGATACATGGACCTGTTCCAGACCACTGGCATCAGCTTCGACATGACCAACACCCATGCCGCCACCCCACAGCGATGCCGTCACGACAAAGCACTCATCAAGCGTTACCTCACCCAGCCGCCCCGTCCCGTCTGTTGCTGTACCACAGCAACCAAGCAGCGCTATAAAACCGGCTTCGTCCTCGGTAAGTTCTGCCCGCTGCACAGAGGGCACATGCTGCTCATCCAGCGTGCACTCGACGAATGCGACACGGTGTACGTCGTCGTTGACAATATCATGGACGAGGTCATACCCGTCAGCCGTCGCATGCAGTGGGTCAGACAGCAGTTTCCTGCGGCAGTAGTATTGACCCAGGAACACCCGCTACCACAAGACCCCTCGGAGACCCCGCGCTTCTGGGACATCTGGCGCGAGACGCTGCTCCGCCTGCTGCCTCAGCCCGTCGATGCTGTCTTTGCTTCTGAACAGTATGGCAAGCGCTTAGCCCAGGAACTGTCGGCTGAAATCGTGATGGTCGACCCCGACAGGCAAGCTGTGCCCGTTTCCGCCACACGCATACGCGACGACCTGATGGGGCAGTGGCACTATCTGGCACCCGTCGTCCAGCGCGAACTGCGGAAAGTTATATGCGTCTACGGCCCGGAGTCAACGGGAAAGTCAACGCTCACCAAGCAACTGGCCGACCATTACAGCATGCCATACGTGGAAGAATATGCAAAACGCATCATCGACTCGAAACATGGCGACATTTGCTTTGAAGATATGGAGACCATCGTGAAAGGGCACCACAGAGCCATCGAAGAAGCACTGCAACAGAACACGCCCTTGCTCTTTGTCGACACAGACGCCATCATCTCCAAACTATGGTCGAACGAATTGTTCGGACAGGAATCGCCCCTCATCGAAGAATACATCGCCCGACAGCAGTTTGACCATTACCTGCTGCTCGATGTCGATCTGCCTTGGGTGAACGATGTTCATCGGTATCGCCCGAACCAGCGGGAGGCTTTCTTTAGCATGTGCGAAGAGCAGCTCGTCAAGCGAAAGAAAAGCTATACGATTATTCGTGGACTCGATGGCCGCCGGTTTGAAAATGCGCGAAAATGCGTTGACCGTCTTCTTGATTACTCGCCGGCAACGGCTTCTATCTCTACCAACGCACCCTTGGGCAGCGTCCTGACGGCAACGGCAGAACGGGCAGGATATGGCTCGGAGAAGAACTCTGCATAGACGGCGTTCATATCGGCAAAGTCGTTCATGTCGGCCATGAATACCGTGGTCTTCACCACATCGTTCATCGTCAGGCCTGCCTCTTCAAGTATGGCCTTCAGGTTGAGCAGCGACTGGCGCGTCTGCTCCTTGATTCCTCCCTCTGCAAACACGCCCGTAGCTGGGTCGATGGGAATCTGCCCCGATGTGTAAACGAGATTGCCCACTCTGATGGCCTGACTGTAAGGGCCGATGGCTGCGGGAGCCTTTGTTGTGCTGATAACTTTTTTCATCATACTATTTGTCTGTCGTGTAAGGTGAATGACCGTAAAGCGGTACAAAATTAGTGAAATTACGCCAATGCCGGTTCCGTAAACTAACTGGCCGAGTTAGTCGTCCTAACTGGCCGAGTTAGCTGCCTTAACTGGCCGAGTTAGTCGTCGCCGGGGGCGACTTCATGTATACAGGTGCAAAAGTACGAAAAAAATCTGAATCCACCAAATTTTCCGACAAGAATACACGAATACAGCCAACGGTGAAAGTTGTGACAGATGACAGTTTATTTAGGACCACCTAAAAACCCGCAAATAAGAATATACTA
>JAFPVW010000162.1 GCA_017395215.1 Prevotella sp.
GCCGACGTCATCTCGCTCGGCATCGGCGATGTCACCCAACCGCTGTGTCCTGCCGTGACGGAGGCCATGCACAAGGCTGTCGATGAGATGGCATCTGCTGAGGGATTCCGCGGCTACGGTCCTGAGCAGGGTTACGACTTCCTGCGCGAGGCTATCCTGAAGAACGACTTCCTGCCGCGTGGCATCCACCTTGACATCGACGAGGTTTTTATTAACGACGGCGCAAAGAGCGACACCGGCAACTTCCAGGAGCTGCTCCACTGGGACAACTTCATTGGCGTCACCGACCCCATCTATCCCGTCTACATCGACTCCAACGTCATGATTGGCCGCTGCGGTGTCTACAAAGATGGGCGCTGGACCAACGTCCGCTACCTGCCCACCACCGCCGAGAACGGCTTTGTGCCTGACCTCCCCAAGGGCCGTCCCGTCGACGTCATCTACCTCTGCTACCCCAACAATCCCACGGGCACCGTCATCACCAAACAGGAGCTACGCAAGTGGGTGAACTACGCGCTGAAGAACGACGCCCTCATCCTCTACGACGCCGCCTACCATGCCTACATCCAGGACTCGAAGATTCCCCACAGCATATACGAGATTCGCGGAGCCCGCAAGTGCGCCGTCGAGTTCCGCTCCTATTCCAAGACCGCCGGCTTCACCGGCGTCCGCTGCGGCTACACCATCGTCCCCAAGGACGTCAGCGTCGCCACCTTCGAGGGCGAGCGCATCCCCCTCAACCAGCTCTGGCTCCGCCGCCAGTGTACCAAGTTCAACGGCACCAGCTACATCTCCCAGCGCGCCGCCGCCGCCATCTACACCCCCGAGGGCAAGGCCCAGGTCAAGGCCACCATCGACTACTACATGCAGAACGCCCGCCGTATGCTCACCGTCCTGCGCTCCCTCGGCTACGAGTGCTACGGCGGCGAGAACGCCCCCTACGTCTGGATGCGCACCCCCGACGGCATGACCTCCTGGAGCTTCTTCGAGTCCCTCCTCTACGGCCCCAACGTCGTCTGCACCCCCGGCGTCGGCTTCGGCCCCTCCGGCGAGGGCTACGTCCGCTTTACCGCCTTCAACACCCACGAAAAGACCGACGAAGCCCTCAATCGCATCGCTGCCTGGAGCAAATAACTCCAACCCTTTTCCTCAGCTTTAAGCGGGCGAAGATGCATCATTTTGTCATCTTCGCCCGCTTTGCCTTAATATATATAAAAAGGTGGGGCATGTGCGCGGTAATTGCAAAATAATTATTATCTTTGCAACCGAAAACGTTTAAATAATTGCAATTATGATAGGAACACTAAGGGCAAGCGATGTCTATATGGACATGCTCCGCGCACTGCCCAATGAGGACAAACTCGACCTGATATCCGAACTCGTCAAGTCGATGAAGAAGGCCGTCAGCGTGAAGAAGGAGCCGAAGGACATCTTCGCCCGCTTCTCAGGCGACTGGGGCGGCGACATGAGCACCGAGGACTACGCCGACATGCTGCGCAGCGAGAACGTAGAGAGCAAACGAACCGTTGAAACCTGGTAGGACGCTATGGCAAAGTATCTGCTCGACACCTGCACCTGCATCTCCATGTTCCGCAACGAGGGCCGCGTCCGCGACACCCTGCGGCGCATAGGCACCAAGAACTGCTACATTTCAGAAATCACCGTGGCCGAACTCTATTTCGGACTGGCCAAGGCCGAAGACAAGAAGCGCAAACTCGACGACATCCGCGAGGTGCAACGCCTCTTCCGCGTCATTCCCGCCTACGCCTCGTTCAAGGAATACGGCGAAATACGTTATTCGCTCGAACATACGGGCCAGCGCGTCGACCAGTTCGACCTGCTCATCGGAGCCACGGCGCTCCATCACGACCTTACCCTCGTCACCTCCAACCTTAAGCACTTCGAGCGGATGCAAGGTGTTAAGATTGAGAACTGGAAATAAATTCTCCCCCCCATCATGCTTATGCCACCGCTCAGCTACATACACGCTTCTGAGGCTGCCCGCACGACGGCGGACGGCAGGGTGCTGACGGCTGGCGGCGGCAGGGGTGTAGGCGGTAGCATTCTTACCCCCCTACAGGCCGTAAATGGCTTAAATACAGAGATTTTGGCGCGAGGGGCGCCGGAGGCCGGAAGGCGCGTTTCTGTCCCGCAGAGGGGCAGGGACGCGCCTTCTGTGTGTGTATTCGTATAGTATCATAAACCCCAAAAACAATAGACAGATATGAAAAGAGTAACAGACATTCTATTCAAGGCGCGGGCGGCGAGGACGCTGACCGGCGCAACGACGACGGCGCAGGCGGCGGTGCTGCTGCTCGTGATGATGCTCACGGCGACGACGGCGCGGGCGGATTCGTTAGAGGACGCATATTGGCTGTATAGTGACGCTCCTGGAGGAACATGCACCATCACCGGCATCGCAATCCCTGATAATCAGAAGGCGTCTACACATGACCTTACCATCCCCAAGACCTTGGGCGGCAAAACGGTCAGTGGCATTTCTTGGAACGCTTTGTCTGGGTTCACGACGCTGGTGACCATCCGTTTCTACCAGGACGCCTCGATTGAGAACATGCCCTACGTGCAGAATAACACGTATTTTTCGACCATTCTGCTGATTGATGACAATGGTGAAACCGTTGAAGGAGGCACGAACTGCCTGCCCGCGTCTATGATAGAGATTGGCAACGCCTTCACGGGTTCGGGCATCACTTCGCTCACCATGCCTGGCGTGACCAGCATTGGCGACCGGGCCTTCGAGGGCTGCAACAGCCTAACGTCTGTCACCTTCGGACAAGCCGCTACTGGTATCGGCGGGTATGCAACTCCCTTTGCCAAAATCAGCAGCTACTGTACGGTGACCTATCCGGGTTCGATGTCGAACTGGAGTGGTTACAACTATCAGTACTCACCCAAACTCGTGGTCAACTGCGACAACGGCAGTTGCGGCTGGTGCGGTGACGGGTGGGCGGCTGGTTGGACCAATGAAAACAATCTTTATAAGGATAACTCCTGCGTGTACTGGACGCTGGACAACAGCGGCCTCCTCACCGTCGATTGCCTGAATCAAGACATCATCCTCGATAACTATTTATCGAAACAAGTCGTCAAGACGAAGTATTGGACCGGTGTGTATGTCACGTCGCTCAGGGTGGGGCGTGTCTATGCGATTGATAACTTGCAACATGCAAGCCTTACAACCATCGTAGTAGATGAGGGTAACCCTAAATACGACAGCCGTGACGGGTGCAATGCCATCATCGAAACGGCTACGAATACTTTGGTGTACGGATGCAAAAGCTCCTCTATTCCATCGAGTGTGACCAGCATCGGCAATGATGCGTTCTCTTACTGCTCAGGCTTAACCTCTGTCGTTATTCCATCGAGTGTGACCAGCATAGGAGAAGGAACGTTCTTTGGCTGCTCAGGCTTAACCTCTATCGTTATTCCCTCGAGTGTAACCAGCATCGGCGTGTCTGCGTTCAATGGCTGCTCAGGCTTAACCTCTGTCGTTATTCCATCGAGTGTGACCAGCATCGGCATATCCACGTTCTATAGCTGCCCAAATTTAGCCAACCTCTGTTTCGACGGCACTGAGGCGCAATGGAATGCTGTGACGAAGGGCGATTATTGGAATGATGGCGTATCTTCTGACTTCACGGTACGCTGGCCCTGCGCCGTGACAGCGTCGGCCAGCGAAGCGAGCATCGCCATCCCCTACGGACAGGAGTGGACGGACATCGCCGTCACCCTGAACAGCCTGACAATGGGCTGGTTCCAGAACGAGGGGGCACAGGCCTGCGTGGCCGATGCCGTGGCGGTGACGCCCTTGGTGGGCAGCGGCGCAAGCATGAACCTCACGTTCTATAAGGACAGCGAGGTGACGCTGACAGGCCGCAAGGGTGCCGGGGGCGCACACCAACACTGGCGCACTCTCGGAGTCGCTCACGGAGGCAGGGCAGAGCGCCACGCTGTGGGTACACATCCCCGAGGAGGTGTGGGCGGCGGCTGCCGCGGGCGACTACTCCACGTATCTGAACTACGACGCCGTGTTTATCAGCAACGACCCCGCCTAGACCTACACCTATAGCCTCGGCAGCGGGGCACAGGTGGCGCTAAGCCTAACCGTGCCCGAAGCCGCCACGCTGACCTTCGACGCCAACGGCGGCACAGGCACCATGGATGCCGTCAGCGGCCGCGTGGGCGTCGGTGTGCAACTGCCTGCCTGCACCTTCACCGCCCCTGATGGCAAGGACTTCCTCTGCTGGAACACCCAGGCCGACGCGGGCGACACGCGCTACTACGCCGGCAGCACGTTTATGCCAGCCGCGAGCCAGACGCTCTATGCCGAGTGGGGCGAGGGATACGTCATCGACCTCACGGCTACGGCGGTGAATGCGTCGGTGGCCATTCCCTTGGGGCTGTCGGCCCAGTTGACCCAGCTGACGGGCTACTTCAACAACGAGACCGACCCGATGGGCTTAGACGTAAACCTCGACGGCGTGAAAGACCTTGCAATCGTGCAGGCGTATGATGACGTAAACAACGTCATGACAGCCAGCGTGACGAAACTCAACAGCCTGACGGCGAACTACCGCTTCGTGCTCACCGCGCCCACCGAGGAAGGGAAGTACGGCTGCGTGCTCATCAAGTTTGTCAGCGACGGTTCGGTCGTGGAGCCGGGCGACATCGAACTGCTCTACGACGACAACGGCACCTATAACAGCGGGCAGCTCCTTGTCCTGAAGGACGGCCAGACGCACAACCTGATGCTCTCCGACCGCACGCTCTACACCGACGGCGACTGGAACACGCTGTGCCTGCCCTTCGGCATCGACGATTTCAGCGGCACGCCGTTGGAGGGCTTCACCGTGAAGGAGCTCGACACCGAAACGGCCTACGGCGGCCACGTGACGGGTCTCGACGGCACGACGCTCTACCTGAACTTCAAGGACGCATCGGGCATTGAGGCCGGAAAGCCTTATATCGTGAAGAAGCTGCAACTGAAGGATGACGCCTTGACACCAACTTATACTGCCACAGGCGGTACGGCAGGCTGGACTACTATGCAGGCTTGTGGTTACGACAGATTGATTGATGGCGATACTGGTGCAGGCAAGAATTGGTGGACGAACTTCACAGGCGGTTCGGTCTATTGCGAATTCCATGCCTACCAACCCGTCTATATGACAGGTTATACCCTTACCACGGGCAACCAGAAGACGGCACAGACCCCGACGGCTTGGACGCTGCAAGGCAAGCAGAACGAGGGTGACGCATGGACGACCATCGACAGCCGCAACGCGACGACGACCTCAGGCGATGCACTGCCCAGCGAGCCCACAGTGGAGAAGAACTATACGGTAAAGAATCCCGGCACATACCAATATTTCCGTTTCGAGGTGACGCAGAACGGCGGTGCCAACTATATGTGCCTGTCGGAACTGACGCTGCAAGCCTACTATCCCTCTAACATCGACAATATCGTGAACCCCGTGTTCAGCGGCGTGACCATCGATGCCAGTGCGCCGACAGTGGTGTCGAGCGAGGACGGGAAGGTGACGTTCGTGGGCAATTACAGCCCCATTGACATTGCCGGTGAAGACCGCAGCATCCTCTTCCTTGGAGCGGCGAACACGCTCTACTATCCTAACGATGCCATGACCATCAACTCTTGCCGCGCACACTTCGAGCTGAACGGCATCACGGCGGGCGATGCCAGCGCAGGAGTGCGGGCGTTTGTGCTGAACTTCGACGGAGACGGCGAGGCGACGGGAATCACCGACCCCACCCCCGACCCCTCCCCTGCATGGGAGGGGAACGGCTGCGCATGGTATAGCCTCGACGGTCGGAGGCTGAGCGGGAAGCCCACGACAAGCGGCATCTACATCAATAACGGAAGGAAGATTGTAATCAAATAGGAGGATAGCAAAATGAAGAAAAAGGAATATATGAAGCCCGAGCAGCGCGTGGTGCTGCTACAGCACAGGACGATGCTGCTGGCTGGCAGCGTGACAGGCGTTGACTCGAACCTTGACGACGAGGACGAGTTCATCTTCGGCGGTGGCGGCAACGGGCCGGGACGATAAAAGGACAGCGAGAATATGAAGAACAAGTCTCACCACAAAAAGGGGCGCCCTCCGCCTGCGGGGGCGACGGCCAAAAGTTTTCGGAACAGGGCGTAGAAGCGGGTCGCGACGGCCAAAAATTTTGAAAAGTAGGAGAAAACGCGGGTCGCGACGGTGAAAAGTTTTCAAAAATAGGAGAAGACGCGGGTCGCGACGGTGAAAAGTTTTCAAAAGTAGGAGAAGAAGCGAGTCGCGACGTACTTTTCAAAAAAAATCTATGAGTAGAAGCGGGTCGCGACGTACTTTTGAAAAAAATTCTGCGAGTAGAAGCGGGTCGCGACGTGGTTTTGAAAATTTTTCGGCGAGAAGAAGCGGGTGGCGACGCGGAAAAAAATTTTTTCGGACTCGGCGACGCCCGCAAACATGGAGAAAATAAATTTTTTGTAGAACTAAAAATGATTGCTTATGGCAAAAACAAGAATTTTGAAGGAAGGATGGGCCAAGGCGCCCAACGCCTTTTTCATCGGCGCCATGCGCACCACCGACCAGCGGAACGCGGAGGTGGAGACGGCGAACCAGCAGTGGATTGCCTCAAGGTCGGCTTTCCACACGGCGTTCACGACGCTGGACGAGGCCTACCAAAAATCGCTGATGAGCTTCTCGTCGAAGACCATCGCGGAGAAAGACGA
>JAFPVW010000163.1 GCA_017395215.1 Prevotella sp.
CTAATGCGATGACAACGGCCACGGCGATGCGACGGAGTTTGCGCCGGCGTTGTTCACTGACAGGAATCGCCCTGTCCATTGTCTGATTATCTGCTTTCATATTCTTTTTTCTTTTTGCAACGGACTACAGGACTTAAGGACTTTCTATAGAGCATTTTATTCTGTCCTGTTAGTCCTGTAGTCCGTTGCTGAAATTAGTTTTTCGATGTCTGCGCTGAGTTCGCAGCCGCGCTCGAAGTCCCAGAGGGCGATGCTGCGGAGCTGATAGTAATAGTACCAGTAGTTGAAGAGCTGCTGGATGCGGCCGATGCGGGCCTGGTCCTTGGCCTTTTGCGCATCAGAGAGTTCGAGGGTCGAGATGCTGCCTATCTTGAACGTCTCGACGTTGGTGTGGTAGCGGCGGCGGGCGATGGTGTCGGCCTCGCAGGCGATGCGCAGCTGCTCTGCCTGGTTGTTGAACTGCTCGGTCAGTATAAAAATATTTTGGCGGAAGTCCTGCGACTGCTGGCGCAATTGGCCCTGGATGATGTCGCGATTCGACTCGGCCATCCGTCGCTGTCCCTTGCGTTTGCCCCAGTCGAGCAGCGGCACGGTGATGCCCACCTGAACGACCTCGTTGCTGAGGAGGTTGCGGTAGGCGCTGTTCATGTTCTCGCCCGTGCCAGTGTAGCCGAGCTGGGCGTAGAGGTTGATGCTCTGGCGGTTGGCGCGGGCCGAGGCCACGGCGTAGTCGGCCTCCATCTGGCGGCGGCGCATGGTGGTGGCGAGGGCGTTGTTCTGGAGGGCGTGGGCGAGGACGTCCTCGTAGAGAAGACCCACCCCCTGCCCCTCCCTGTGAGGGAGGGGAGTAGATAGACTATCCGCTGAATTATCCCCCTGAGAGTAATTACTCCCCTCCCTCACAGGGAGGGGCTGGGGGTGGGTCTGCTGGGTCTGCAGGGGGTGGGTCTTTGGCTCCATGACTACGATGGGTACATCTATATCGAGAAACGAGCGGAGGGCGAACTGGCGGGCCTGACGGGTGCTCTCGCTGTTGGTCAGGGCACTGCGGGCGGTGAGCACGTCGAGGCGCAGTTGCAGCACGTCGTTCTCGCTGATGGTGCCCATGCGGCGCTTGGCCTGCGCCACCTCATAGAGTTTCTCGGCGGTCTGCAGGTTCTGGCGGGCGATGTTCACCTGTTCGCCGGCCAGCAGCAGACCGAAATAGAGGCTGATGGCCTGCATGGCCACCTGCTCCGTCTCGGTGAGGAATCGCGCCTGTGCCTCGCGGTAGCGCAGTGGCTCAATGCGGCGGTTCCACTTCAGGTGGTTCACGCTGAAGAGGGGCTGCGAGAGGGTGACGGCCACGGGCAGCGACATGAACTGGTTAGCCCCCTCCCGACCTCCCCCCGAAGGGGAGGCATTGGAAGACTGGTGCAGATAGTCGAGGGATGATTTTACAGACAAGGTGCCGCCCGTGGGCCACAGTTTCTGCGTGATGTTCACCGCACCGTCCAGTCCGAGGTAGTCGTTGCGCACGAACGACAGCGAGCCATCGGCCTGCTGATACGAGCTGTAGCGCTTGTTCCACGACGGTGCCGTTCCCGACAGCGACATTTCTGGCAGCAGGTCGGCCCGGTAGCTGCGCCATTGCCAGTAGGCTGAGCGCAGTTCGCCGAGGGCCACGGCAGCGTCGATGCTCTGTCGGCGCGCCATCGTGATGCAGTCATCGAGTGACAGTCGGAGCGTATCCGTCTGTGCGGCCACGGGAAGAACGCCAAATGTGGCGAGAATTATCAATAAGAACTTCACGGCAACAAAAAAGTTAAAACGGTGACGTCGTTTTATCATCTCACGTCGTGGTTTTATCATCCATTGGCGTTGTTTTATCATCCGATGTCGCAGTTTTAACTTTACCCCCGGCCTTTCACACAAAAAGAACGGAGCATTCCAGCACTTAACCCGTACCTGCAAGAACTTTATACCTACTATATCATTCATGATGCAATGCTTCTACTGGTCGTTTAAACATGGCAATGAACGTGGGCACGACCATGCCGAGGGTGACGACGGCGAGCAGGAGCAGGCACTGCACGGCGCTGACGATGAGGAAGTGCAGCCAGAACGTGTCCACCCAGTCGCCCTCGCGCAGGGAGACGGCACGGACGCCGCCGTCGGCCAGGCCGATGTTGAGGGCGAACTGTAGCCAGATGAGCTGCCCCAGGATGCAGGCTAAGAGCGTCAGCAGGGCACCCTCGCCCCATATCATCCAGAAGATGTGGCGGCGCTTGGCCCCGAAGCTGCGCATGATGCCGATGTCCTCCGTACGCTTACGAATCTGCAGCCAGAAGGTGCCGAGCGTACCGAGCACGACGTTCAGCGCAAAGAGCAGGCCGAGGGTCGAGAGGAGCGTGACGATGATGTGGTCTGAGATGTGATTGCTTTTATCCTGATAATCATTGAAGGCCTTCAGCGAGGCGAAGGCGTAGGTGCCGTTGGTGGCTTTGTATTTGGCGATGAACTCCCCGGCATCGGCATCGGGCTTCAGGCGGATGAGCATCTTTGGCGTGTTGCTGGCGAAAGCAGTAACAGGAAAGAACGCCACATAGTAATAACGCTCATGGGGAGCAGGCTTCACGTCCTCTACTACGCCGAAGACGGTGTGGTGCGTCACGATTTCTGCGCCCTTTTCGTCGGTACCGTTAACTACTATCAATCTGTGGCCAACGGCCTCGTCGGTGCCGAAGAGCTGGAGCGCGAGGCTGCGGGTGATGACAACGCCGTCAGTGGGAATGTCGCGAGAAAGAACCTCCACTGCCGGACTGCCCTTGACGGCGGTGATCCCCAATGTCTCGAAATAGCTCTCGTTCAGGCAGAAGGTTTCCGTGTATGCTGAGCAGGTCTTGGTGGTGTCGGCCTCGGGCGCCAAGGCGTGATAGTTCCACCTGCCCTGGCCGTCACCGACGAATTGACGTGTGAGACATACCGCCTGCACTTCGGGCAGGGCACGCACCTCATCGCGGAAGGCGTAGAGGCTGGCCATCGTCTTGAGGGCTTCCTTTTCGAAGGGCTTCAGCCGGGCGGTGTCGCTATATGCTTCGGCTTCCGTCCGTAGGGCTTCGGCGGTGATGGGAGTAGTCCTCGTCGTCTGACCTATCAGCAGGTGCTCCTTCTCAAACTCACCGTCGGCGTGGCAGAAATAGTTGCCGAAGGTCCAGACAACGATGTGGTCTAACAGGTAGAAACTGAGGACGGCGATGAGAGCGATTTCGACGAACACGAAGCCGTTCTGCTTCTTGTGATTCCAAAAATTCTTGAGTATCATGATGACGTTATCTTTTCTGGTTGAGGGATTCTACGATGGGGTTGCGCAGCGAGTGCCATGCGGGGATGAGGGCGGCCATAAGGTTCAGCAGCACGCAGCAGAGGAAGACGATGAGGAAGAGCGTGGGCGTGAAGAACATCTGGAACTGCATACCCGTGTCCACCACGCTCTGGTCGGCAGAGACGAATATCTCCAGGAATACCTGATTGTTGCGAATGGCAGCCACGAAGAGTGCCGACAGCACCCAGCCGACGATGCCGCCGAGGAGCGTCAGCATGAGGTTCTCATGGATGACCTCATTGAGCAGCGTGCGACGTTTCGCACCGAAAGCCTTGCGGATGCCCATCTCGGCTCGGCGTGCCTCCATGCGGTTCGAGACCAGGCCGCTCAGGTTGATGGCGGGCAGGAAGAGGAACAGCAGCATGAGGATGGCGGGCGGCATCAGGTTCTTGGCCGCCAATGCCAGCCCTTGGTCGTCGGCTCCGTCGGGCCTGAAGAAGTTAATCTTGTGGAAGAAGTGCGTCCGCGCATTCACCGCCCAGTCGATTTTCTCCCCCAACTGCGAACTGATGACGGCGCCGTATTGCTGGCGCAGCGGCTCCAGTTC
>JAFPVW010000164.1 GCA_017395215.1 Prevotella sp.
AGCAGCACATCCGCCGCCAGAAGGCCACCAGCAACATCTGCTCGAACCAGTCGCTCATGGCGCTGTGGGTCACCGTCTACATGTCGCTCATGGGTCGCCAGGGCCTGAAGGAGGCCGCGCAGCTGTCGTATGCCGGAGCCCACTATCTCTGCGACCGCCTGCTGTCTACCGGCCGCTTCAAGTTGGTCTACGACAAGCCTTTCTTCAACGAGTTCTACGTCAGCTACGACGGCGACGCCGACACCCTCTACCAGCGCTTCATCGAGGCTGGAATCCTGGGCGGCGTCCGTCTCGGCGACGGTTTCCTCTTCGCCGTCACCGAGAAGCGTACCAAGGAGGAGATTGATAACCTTGTAAACATTGCCGCCCTATGAACAACCGACTTTATGGAAACCTGATTTTCGAACTATCGGGCGAGGGCCGCAAGGGCTACAGCCTGCCGGCAAACCGCTTCGGACAGTACGACGTGCCGCAGACGCTCTGCCGCAAGGAGGATGCCGCGCTGCCTGAGTGCGACGAGCTGACCGTCGTACGCCACTACACGAACCTCTCTAATAATAACTTCGGCGTCGATACGGGCTTCTATCCCCTCGGCTCGTGCACGATGAAGTACAACCCGAAGCTCAACGAGGAGATAGCCGCCCTGCCACAGTTCCAGAACCTGCACCCCCTGCAGCCCGACCATACCGTGGCCGGTGCTGAGGCTGTCGTGGCGCTGCTCGAGCGCTCGCTCTGTGCACTGACGGGCCTGGCCCACTTCACGTTCAAGCCGTATGCCGGCGCCCACGGCGAACTGACGGGACTGATGACCATCGACAGCTACCACCGCTCGCGGGGCGACCTGCAGCGCCGTAAGGTCATCGTGCCCGACTCGGCCCACGGCACCAACCCCGCTTCGGCCGCCGTCTGCGGCCTGGAAATCATCGAGGTGAAGTCTGGCCCCGACGGTCTGGTCTCTCTAGATGATCTAGAGCATATAGTTAATATAGAGGGCCCCAACATCGCCGCCATGATGATGACCAACCCCAACACCCTCGGCCTCTTCGAGACGCGTATCCCCGAGATTGCGCAGATGATCCACCAGTGCGGCGCGCTGATGTACTACGACGGTGCCAACCTGAACCCGATGCTCGGCGTATGCCGTCCCGGTGACATGGGCTTCGACGTGATGCACATCAACCTGCACAAGACGTTCTCGACGCCTCATGGCGGCGGCGGTCCTGGCAGTGGTCCCGTCGGCGTGCGCGAGGGGCTGCAGCAGTTCCTGCCCTGCGTCTCGCCCTATCATGGCAACTTCGGCGTGCTCCTCCGGGCCTACGCCTACATCCTCTCGCTGGGGCGCGAGCATGTCAGGGAGGTCGGCCCCCTGGCAACGCTGAACGCCAACTATATCAAGGAGTCGCTCAAGGATGTCTACGAGCTGCCCATCGATACCGTGTGCTGCCATGAGTTCGTCTTCGACGGCCTGAAGGACAAGTCGACGGGCGTCACCACGATGGACGTGGCCAAGCGTCTGCTCGACTATGGCTACCATGCCCCGACCATCTACTTCCCGCTGCTCTTCCACGAGAGTCTGATGATTGAGCCGACGGAGAACGAGTCGCGCGAGACGCTCGACGCCTTTATCGCCATCATGCGGCTGATAGCCGACGAGGCCAGGACCGACCCCGAACGGGTGAAGTCGGCGCCCCACCTGACGCCTATCGGCCGTGTTGACGACGTGCTCGCGGCCAAGCATCCTGTAACCACTTACAAGCAACTGAAGAATGACAACAACTGATCTTATCGTCATCGGCGCGGGGCCTGGAGGCTACCGCGCCGCTGAATATGCTGCCAGCCAGGGGCTGAAGGTCACCATCGTCGAGGCCGGCGAGGTCGGCGGCACCTGTCTCAACGTGGGCTGCATTCCCACGAAGACCTACGTCCACTCAGCCTCTTTCGAAGAAGCCCACCAGCGCATAGCCCAGGTCGTGCCCCAGTTTCGCGCCGGTGTTGAAAGCATCCTTTCCCACCCCGCCATTACCCTCGTCCGCGCCAAGGCCCAGTTCGAGTCCCCCCACGCCTTGCTTGTAGGCGGCGATTCCATCGCCGCAAAGAACATCATCATTGCCACCGGCAGCTGCACCAAGCTGCTGCCACTGCCCGACATCAGCGACCCGCGCCTCGTCGACAGCACCGGCCTGCTCGCCCTCGACACGCTGCCCCGTCGCCTGGCCGTCATTGGCGCCGGCGTCGTCGGCATGGAGTTTGCCTCCGTCTTCCGCCGCTTCGGTTCCGAGGTCACGGTCATCGAGTATCTGAAGGAGTGTCTCCCCATGCTCGATGCCGACATTGCCAAGCGCCTGCGCAAGTTCTTAGAGAGGCAGGGCATCACCTTCCGCATGAAGACCGCCGTACAGTTGCTCGCCGACATCGACGCCGACGTCATCCTGATGGCCACAGGCCGCCGGCCCAACACCGCCGGCCTGAACCTTGAAGCCGCCGGCATCACCCCCGCCCCCAACGGCGCCATCCCCGTCGACGACAACTTCCAGGTAGTAGCCGCGTCGCCGCAGTCCCTCGCCGCGCCCGCCTCTTCCCCGCAAGTTGGCTGTGCTGCGGCGTCGCCGCAGCCCTCCGCCGTCTACGCCATCGGCGACTGCAACGGCCGCCAGATGCTGGCCCATGCCGCAGAGATGCAGGCCGTCCGCGCCGTGAACCACATCCTCGGCAAGCAGGACAACATCCGCTTCGACATCATGCCCGCCGCCATCTTCACTACCCCCGAGGCCGCCTGCGTCGGCCCCACCGAGGACCAGTTGAAGGCTCAAGGCATCGCCTACGAGTGCAAGAAGGCCTTCTGGCGCGCCAACGGCAAGGCAATGGCGATGAACGAGACCGAGGGCATGCTGAAGCTCTTTGTCTCTCCTCCTTCGGGAGGGTCTCTCATCCTCGGCTGCCATGCCTACGGTGCCCACGCCGCCGACATCGTCCAGGAGGTCTCCGTACTAATATGTCGCGAAACCACCCTTGGGCAGCTCCGCGACATGATTCATATCCACCCGACGCTCTCAGAAATCCTGAAGGCGGCGGCCGGGTAGCTATAGCAGACCGCTGTCAATCAGCGTCCGCAACTGTTGAATGCCCTGATGGTTAATGTCCAAGGCTTCCACCTCGGAGAGATACCTTAGGGCTTTTTCTGTGTCGCCCAGTCCCAGGTAGCCGAGCGCGAGCATATACTTGCAGTGGATGAGGTTCTTCGTGTCGAGGCTGTCTTCCCAGATGAGCAGGTCGGGCAGCGAGACGGCGAAGTAGTCCATCGTGACGTGGTCGAAGATGTGCTGCTTGCCGTAGTTGACGAGCTTGTGGAAGAGGCTTCGCGCCTTGTCCTCCTGTCCTAACTTGCGGTAGCAGAGCCCGGCGTAGAAAATCTTGTCGGGCTTGGCGTCGTTGTAGTACATGGCGGCCGCAGGCTCCGTCGGCCCCACCGTTCCCTCCTCGTAGCGCCCGAGGAAGTAGAGGATGTCATTGTCCTGGGCACCGTAGAGCTTCCCCTCCCCGAGGTGTGGCGGGAAGACGAGACACTCCTCCAACAGACGCGCGGCTTTATCCAGTTCCTTTCTTGTGAGAGCTTGTTTTGCAAGCTCCACCCGGCAGATCTGGTACTGTCCGCTCACCTTGCCTTCGCCGCCTTCCCACGGATGGAACTGGTGACAGTCGAGCAGCACCTTGGCGTCGCCGTAGAGGCCTACCTGATTGAGGAGGGTTATCTCTTCCAGCCGGAGGTCGTCTCGCTGCTGGATGAGCTTCGGGTATTGCTGCAGGAAGTTGAGCCGCTCCTGGTGCGGCTTTTGCAGGCGCTTGTAGAGCTGGTCGAGTTCCATCAGCACGCGGGCGTCTTTCTCGTCGAGGCTGAAGGCGCGTTCCATATACGCCAATGCTTCCTCCCGCCTGTCCTGTTTGTTGAAGCGTGCCAGCGCCAGGTTACGCCAGACGGTCGGGAACTGCGGGTCGAGCCGGGCCGACAGCTCCCAGTTCTCAATGGCCACGTCGTACTGCCGCTTGTCGTAATACAGGCAGCCGAGGTAATAGGGCGCCCGTGCCCCGTCGGGGTTCATCGTCTTGGCCATCGTCAGCACGACGACATCCTCCAGACGGTTGGGGAAGCAGCAGTAGCTGTCCACCCGCTCTGCCTGTTCGAAGGCGGCGTTGGCAGCCACGGCGTCGCCCAACCCCATCTGTGCCCACCCTAAATAATAGTAGGTGAGCGGATGTTCCGCCGGACAGAGCTTCAGCACGTCCGAGCACGCCTGCCACAGTCCGGCCTGCGCGTAGTCGAGCGCCAGCTCATGGTAGTTATAGACGTTGCCGTGCATCATCGTGGCCATCTCGCCGAGCACGTCCTCGTCCCCCGTCAGCAGGTACAGCTCGTATCGACAGCCGTAATTAAAGCGGTCAAGCAGAAGGCTCTCCTCCAAAAAAGCCTTCCTCGTGTGTTGCGACTCCGTCGCAACCAACCGCAGCACGGCGGCCTTCAGCGCACGCGCCTTGTGGTTGCAGCTGTTGAAGATGAGACAGCGGCCCAGCTCGTCGAGGGCGTCGCCGTAGCGGCCTTGGCTCACGCTGATGCAGGCGGCCTCGAAGTAGCCGGCATCGGCCCACGCCTTGTTCCACGTCGACTTCCAGAACAGCTCGTAGGCCTCCTGCGTGCGGCGTTGGTACTTCAGACAGAGGGCGAGGTTGAAGATGGCCTCGCCGTCGTAGGGGTTCGGGTTGCGCTTCTGCCATATCTTCACGGCCTTTCGCAGATAGGGCTCCGCCTTGTCGAACCGCCCGCGGCGCAGGTACCACAGTCCCGTCTGGTTCAGGCAGCGCACGTCGTTGGGGTCGCGGCGCAGGGCTTCTTCGTAGTAGTCGAGGGCCGACCACGTGGCGTGGCGGTACTGCTCTAGGTGGAGTCCCGTCAGGTAGAGCTGGTCGTTGGTCTTCGTGTCCTCAGGCGGCAGGGCGGCCTCGGCGGCATCGGGGATGGGGCGTATCTCGTCAGGCTCAGCGTGCCACGTCAGACGGCCCACCGTCAGTGTCAGGCTGTCCATCTTCGTGCCGTTCACGTCCACCGTCTGCTGAAAGACCTCCTCTGGCGACAGCATCACCGCCTGGTCATAGTATACCTCGCCGTCGTCGTGGCGCAGCACGATGCGCACCTCCTGCTTCGACGTTGCCAGCACCTTGATTGTAACCGACCTCCCCTCTCCAGTCGGAGAGGGGTCGGGGGTGAGGCCTATAATGAAGTCCTTCGACGCCTGCTTCACCATGCCGTTATCGCGGTAGGGCATGAAGTTCTGCACGAACTGCTTCTCCTCGTAGGGCATGAGCCTCGTGAAGTCGGGCTGTTTCTCGGTGTTGACGCCGGCCATCAGCTCGATGTAGGGGCGGAACTCCCCCTCCCTTGGGGAGGGGCCAGGGGTGGGCTCCGTTAGGTTCCTGTCCCACGCCCGCCCGAAGTCGCCGTTGCCCCACGTCCACTGCTTCTTGCCGGGCGAGAAGTGGTGGCTGGCCACGTGGAGCATGCCGCCGTGAGAGTCGTTCTCGTAGCCGCCCTCGAAGTCGTACTTCGAGTTGACGGCCATATAGCTCGTAGGCACGGGGATGTTGCGGTAGTTCGAGATGTCGACGCCGGCCGAGTAGTCCATCTTGTAGTAGGTGCCCGTGGCGATGGGGAAGCTGGAGACGGCACGCTTGCCGTGGTCGAAGACGGCGTTCACGTCGGGCGGGAACACGCTCTGGTACTGGTCGTTCACCTCGACGGCGGGGTTGGCCCACCAGAGGAACGTCTGCGGTAGCGGCGTGCGGTTGCTGACGCGCCCCTGAATCTCTAAATAGGCACAGCCGGGGCGCAGCGTGAAGCCGGCGGCGCCCTTCTGATGGAACATCCGCTCCATCTCGTTCACCCAGACGGTGACGCTCCCGTCCGCGTTCTCCACAATCAGCGAGTCAACGGGCGAGTAGGTCGACGGACGGTGGTGCTGCGGCCAGTTGAACTCTATGCCGCCGCTGATCCACGGTCCGCACAGTCCGACGAGGGCCGGCTTGATGACGTGGTTGTAGTACACGAAGTGGCGCTGCTTCACCTTGTCGTACGCCATCTGGATGCGGCCGCCCAGTTCGGGCAGCACCATCACCTTGATATACTCGTTCTCCAGCCAGATGGCCTGCCACTCCTTCGGCGTCGGCTCGTCGGCTATCGACTCAATGACGGGGTACGGATAAACCACACCGCTGCTTCCCTGATACACCCGCTTCTCAAGGAATATCGGGTTCTTCTCGGCCTTCCCCACCTCGTAGGTCGGGATGGTCACCATTTCTCTCCAGGCTTTTACCATATCTATGTCAGTTATACTAATCTCTCTCTCTTTGTAGTATGCTTATGTAAACAAACAAAGACAACAAAGGACAGCTTTTTCGTTCTTCAGCCCGACAAAGGCCGCGAAAAAGTTGTCCTATGTTGTCAATGTTGTCGTTTGTAAAAGAAGATGTGCTTTTACTCAGCAGTGCTGACGGGACGACGCTTCTCCTTAATGCGGGCTGCCTTACCAGTGAGCTTGCGCAGATAGTAAAGCTTAGCGCGACGAACCTTACCAACCTTGTTCACCTCAATAGAGTCGATGTTCGGCGACTCGATGGGGAAGATACGCTCAACACCCACGGTGCCCGACATCTTGCGGACGGTGAAACGCTTCTTGTCACCATGACCGCAGATCTTAATGACAACACCACGGTAGAGCTGGATACGCTCCTTGGAGCCTTCGATAATTTTGTAAGCGACAGTGATAGTGTCACCAGCCTTGAACTCTGGGAACTTCTTGCCGGTTGCAAATGCTTCTTCAGCAACTTTAATTAAATCCATTTTCGTTATAAATAATTAAACGGTTGTTGTATCGTTCCAACGCAACATAACAGGCAACTCTCCTATCTTCCTGCCAGCGATTACGCGGAAAGCGGCTGCAAAGGTACTAAAAAGACGGCAATTAACGGCGCTAACAGTCTGTCCTGCCCCCGTCTTTTAACATCTTTTATGGTTTAATGTTCCTTCTCTCCGAGAAAGCATACTCCAAATCCTCTTTTGTCAGCTCCGTCAGTTGTCCTTTGCTAAGTCCAGTCTGCTTGGCCAGACGGTTGGCCTGTTGCTGGATGGCCTTCTCAAAAACGTTGCGCACGTAACGGGCGTTACCGAAGTTGCGGTCTTTGTGGGCAACGATATATTCCAGCTTCTCGCGCAGCAACGCATCGCCATCCTTGCTGAGCGTGTATTCATTCTTCTTCATATACATATAGAAGATACGCACCAGTTCATCGGGTGTATAGTCGGGGAAGTTGATGTAGCGGGTGAAACGCGACTGCAGGCCGGGGTTGGAGTCGATGAAGCGCTTCATCTCGTTGGGGTAGCCGGCTATGATGACTACCAGACTGTCGCGGTTGTCCTCCATGCGCTTCAGCAGAGTCGAGATGGCTTCCTGGCCGTAGTCCTGTGAAGAATGTTCGGGCACTAAGGCGTAGGCCTCGTCGATGAACAGCACGCCGTTCATGGCGGAGTCAACAATCTGGTTGGTTTTGGGTGCCGTCTGTCCGACATACTGCCCAACGAGGCCAGAGCGGTCGGTCTCTACGGTATGTCCCTTCTTCAGAATGCCCAGGTCCTTGTAGATACGGGCAACGATGCGGGCCACTGTGGTCTTACCCGTACCGGGACTGCCGGTGAAGACAAGGTGATACGACAGCTTGGGACTCTTGAGTCCCTTGTCCTGGCGCTGCTTCTGCAGTTTGACGAAGTTGGCCAGCGTCCTGACCTCCTTCTTGACTTCATCCAGTCCGATGAGATTGTCCAGCTCTTCGTAGGGGTCAGTCTCCAAAGGCTTGTTGATGACGACGCTGTCTTTACTGTTGTCGTCTTTCTTGTCGGCTTTGTCCTGCACAGTTGTCTGTTCAGTTTTCGCTGTCTGACTTTCGGATGTCTCGTCGCCATCGATGACCATCGTCATCACGGCCAAGGTGACGAAGACTACGCAGATGATAATGGTTAACTGCTTGTTGGTAAAGAATGATTTCATATTATACGGTTTTTGTTTGATAAGCGTAATAAATGATATAGGCAAGGTAGGGTAGGGCGTAGGCCACAACGTCAAGGACGTCGAACGTGCCGTTAAGCACACCGGCTGCCTGAAGCCATTCAGTGACGGCCCCGGCTACGGGCATGATACCGGCAATGGCCACCTTGTTCCGCGATGGTGTCAGCAGAGCCTCTATTGTCAGTATGTAGGCTGCCGACCACAGCGCATTGGGCAGACTGTAGACAACCCACTCAGGCAGCCACGCTCCTGAGTCGGCGGCCCAGGCGCGACAATCGCCCAAAACCGTCGTCGCTCCTAATGCGTCGACGAGTCGGAACATGAGGAGCGTACATGGCCGGAACAGCAGATAGGTCAGCCCTCCTACGACCAATAGTCCAACGGCGGTGGTCAGTGCCTTGAGAGTCTTTGCCATTAATTACAGCTGCAAAGTTACGAAAAACCTGTTAAATCTGAGGGATTACAAAAGATTTTTTTCTTCATATCACTTTTTTTCTCTATCTTTGCAAGCAAAAGAGCGTCATTATGAAGATTAAACCATTTGCGGCAGGACCGTTGCTCGTCGCAGTTGCGATGGTTTCCTGCAAATCGCATTACCAGCTAACAAGTGTCGAGCGCACCCGGATAGTTATCGACAGCCGCTACGACCAGCATCCTGACGAGACGGCTGCCAGTTTTGTTGCCCCTTTCAAGCGGGTGAACGACAGCATCATGGGGCCTGTTATGGGGCGCGTGGCACGAAACATGCATGCCCAGCGGCCCGAGAGCGACTTGTCGAACCTGCTGGCCGACATCCTGGTATGGGCGGCTAAGGACTACGGTGAGCAGCCCGTGCTTGGCGTTTATAACATGGGCGGCATACGAGCCGACCTGACGCGGGGTGAGGTGACCTACGGCGACGTGCTCAGCATTGCACCGTTCGAGAACAAGATATGTTTCGTCACGCTGACCGGCGAGCAGCTCCTGGAACTGTTCTCACAGATTGCTGCCACGGGTGGTGAAGGCGTAAGCCGCGGTACGGAACTGGTGATTACCAGCGACGGCAAGCTCGTTTCGGCCCGCCTGCACGGACAGGAAATCAATCCGCAGCAGAAATACCGCGTGACGACCATCAACTATCTGCTCGAAGGCAACGACAAGATGATGGCTTTCCGTAAGGGAACGGATATTGTGGCCCCTGACGCAGCGAGCAACAACACGCGCTTCCTTATTATGAACTATTTCAAGGAGAAACAAGCCCGGGGCGAGACTGTTGACTCACAGGTAGAAGGACGGATAAAAAAGCAGTAAGACAATGAGACGTTTACACCTTATTATAATAATAGCACTGCTGTCGGGACTGACGGCAGCTGCAAAGAAGCAGAAGCAAATCGTGATTCTGCACACCAACGACACCCACTCGTGTATCATGCCTCTCAGCCCTAACCTTGACAATACCGATATTGCCGGGCGGGGCGGATTCCTGCGCCGTGTGGCAATGGTCAAGGAGCAGCGACAACAATATCCCAACCTGCTTCTGCTTGACAGTGGCGACTTCTCACAGGGCTCGGGCTACTATACCCTGTTTAAGGGCGAGGTGGAGATAGGGCTGATGAACCAGATGGGTTACGATGCCGCCACCATTGGTAACCATGAGTTCGACTTCGGACTCGACAACATGGCCCGACTCTTCAGGCAAGCCAACTTCCCTATCGTATGTTCCAACTACGACTGCACGGGCACTGTGCTCGAAGGGCTCGTAAAACCCTACATCACCCTGAAGCGCGGGGGTGTGAAGATCGGTGTTTTCGCCTTGGCACCCCAGCTGAAGGGACTGGTGAGCGACCGCAACTGCGAGGGAATCACCTATCTCGACCCTGCTGAGACGGCCCAGAAGTACATCGACCTGCTGCGACGTCAGGAGAAGTGCGACCTCGTCATCTGTCTGAGCCATTTGGGCTGGGAGGTCAGCGTGTTCCCCGACGAGCGGTTCCTCAGCCTGACCGAAGGCTGCGACCTCGTGCTCGGCGGTCATACCCACACCTATATGCCGACGTTGGAGTATGCTCCCGACAAGAACGGTAAGCGTATTCCCGTCGACCAGAACGGCAAGCACGGCGTCTTTGTCGGCAAACTGGTGCTGACGATGGAAAAGTAGCAACCCTCAAAAAAGCCGTCCGTGGAGCGTCTCGGAATAAGTACCCTGCTGCACTTCCTCGTCGACGGACTGTGCCTCTGCTGTCTTTACCTGATGGCGGCTTCGTGCAGTACGGCCAGTTTGGTGGGCGTATTCTTGCTATACAACGTGCTGGCATTCCTTACCCAACCGCTCAGCGGTCTTTGTGCCGACCGTCTGCGTGAGCCCCATTGGATGCTGCTGGGGGCAGTCGTGCTGCTGACGCTGGCCGTGGGCGTGGCGTCGGCGGTGGTGGCCGTCGTCAGTCTCAACACTTCGCGCCTGCTGATATTGCTCGTGGCCACAATGCTGGGACTGGGTAACTCGCTGTTTCACGTCTGGGGAGGCCGTCAGGTGGCACTGACTACGGCAAACGACATGCGCGCCCTGGGACTCTTCGTCTCCACTGGTGCTATGGGACTGGCGGTCGGAGCCGTCTTCTGTTCGTGGCCGCTGCTCTACATGTTTCTGCTCGCCCTGTGCTTGTTAGCGGCTGTCTATGTGCAGCGCGACGGTCGGCCATCGGCAAAGACTGACGATAATAGGGTCAAGGGCGGTTTTGGCTTTGGCGTAGTTGTACTGGCTGTGCTGGCGCTGATGGGTTTCGTCATGCTGCGCTCGTTTGTGGGCGAGGCGTTCTCGGCGGACATTCCCAAACAGCCCAAGTCTATGCTGCTGCTCATCGGAGCCGTCGCCATGCTGGGCAAGATGGCAGGCGGCTGGGTGGCGAGGCAATTTGGCATCATTAAGACGCTGCTGACGGTAGCTGTTGTTGTCGCCCTCTGTGCCTTGCTGCGAGACGAGAGCGAAGCCTTGCTCCTGACGGGCCTCTTCGCCGTCAACTGTACGATGCCCGTCACACTCTATCTGGCCAACGTCGTGCTGAAAGGTCGTGAAGGATTGGCCTTCGGCCTGTTGGCTGCGGCGCTCATTCCCGGTTATCTGTTAGCTTACCTGTAGCCTATGAACAGTCTGACGCTCCTCTTGACTGCACTCGTTGCCACCATTCTCATAGAGTACGGTGTTCTGCTGCTGCTTGGCGAACGGCGACGGAATGTGTTGCTTGGCTCAGTGGTGGTCAACGTGCTTACCAACGTGCCGTTGAACCTCTATGTCATTCATCACGACATCGGTCCGACAGGCGTAGCCCTGGCCGAAGGGCTGGTTGTCGTAGCTGAGGCACTCTGGTACTTCGCTTTCACGCGGAGCCTCGGGCAGTCCTGCGTCTACAGCTTGCTTTGCAATGCCGTCAGTTTCCTCACAGGGTTGCTATTTACCATCTTGTCCTACTACTATTCCAACATCATTAACCTATAAAAACAATTCAGTTATGTATCTGTTAGACATCATCGTTGATTACCCGCACCGGCCTGTACGTCCCGTCAAGCCAGTGCTTCCTCCCGACACCGCCAAGGTGCCGGCTGAGGTTCCTGACACAGTAGTTGCCTCTGACACCGTCGTGGTCGAACCGGTTGAAGTGCCAGACACCGCCCACGCCGTTCAGGACTGGCTTGTCGGCGGCACTGGCGACGACTCGTCGATGCTGCTTTGGGGCGCTCTTGTCGTTGTGGCCGCCCTGGCTCTCTGCCTATGGCTGGCCCACAGCTATCGGCGGCGGCTGAACGCGGTACGCTGACAATAAAAAAGGCCGGAATCACCGGCCTTTTTTACTATCTATACATTCCTATTTCTTCTCAAACTTCACGTTCTTGAACGACAGCCAGCTGATGTTGTTGTCGGCTGCTACAATGAACTTGATCTTCAACACGCCATCGGCACCCACTAAGCCTTTAGCAGTAAAGGTGTCGAGATAGAACTGCGATGTGCCAATCTGCTTACCAGCAGCAACGTTAACGGCCTCGCCGTCGTTGGCCTGCAGAGTAATGCCATAGGCTGGAGCCTCGTAGCCGTTCTTGGCACGGACGCGCACCCAGGCCGATACCTCGTAGTTGCCAGGCTCCAGACCCGACATCGTGGCAGTCAGCGTGCGCTCACCTAACGAGTTGGTGTCTTGTGTCCAATACTCATAGAAAGGAACGTGGAAGTTAGAGCCGTCGTTGTCACCCTCTGTCGACCAGGTGTTGATGTAGTAGGGAGCATCCTGGAAGTTGGGGTTAGTGTCCCAGGCGCTCAGCAGGAACTCGTCGCAGCTGATGGCATCGTGCCAGCCAGTCACCTTGTCGGGGTTCTGCAAGGCGTTGACGTCATTCTCCTCTAACGTTCCGGCTTCAAACTTTTCGGCATACTTCGTATAGTATTCGTTGAGGGCTGTTTCGGTATAAACGTTTGTCTCGTCTATCAAGGCTTTCATGGCATCGAGTTTCACCTTTACCTCATCATATATCTGCGCACCCTCGCGAGCAGCTTTCAGGGCCAGCTTCAGGGCTTCGAGATTCTCCTGGCTCTTCGGCTCAGCAAGGGTAAGTTCTAATAATGTCTTAACGTCGGCAGGCAAAGCCTTGTCCGAAAGCGCGTCAATTTCGGGCTGCAGTTCAGCATAAGCCTCGCTCATCGGACGTGTATTGACAACCTGCAGGGCCAGTTCCTTAATCTGGATATTATGCCAGTTGGTGCCACCCTTCTCCTTGCCAAGTCCCAATACCAAGATGCCGTCTTCGCCAACCTCAGTTTCGAAACTATAGAAGGGGTTTCTCGCTGTTGTTGCGGCACGCTTGGCAACAATAAAGATTTTCTTGTCGTTGGCAAAAAGGTAAGCCACGTCCTCGGCATTGTCTTCCATGTCGGAATTAAAGCCGCGGTCGGGGGTATACATGGCGTTGGCATAAAGATCTACCGTGTACTTACCAGGCTGCAACCCCTCAATGGTCTGCTGCAGCAGCACACCTGTGGCGTTGATGACGGCATCGCCCTCGCCATAGATCTCGGCCATGCCTGAGTGGCGCCCGTCTTTTGTATCGACTTCAGGAGCTGCCCACGAACCCGTAAAGCCAGCCTGTCCCCATTTGTCGACGGCCACCATGGCGGTGCAGTCTTCATAGGAGATTTCCTCAATCATCGGATCCTCGGGTATCGGTTCCTCAATGCCGGCAGGGTTGTCGGTCTGTGCACATGCAGTGTAAAGTAATGCGCCGAAAGCCACGGCCAAGCTTCTCACTAAGATAGTTTTTTTGCTCATAGTTGTTATTGGCAGGCTCATTTGGTAATCTGCATCGCGGGGGCAGAGCCCATTATCCCTCATGATGGTTGGATAAAGTTTTGTTTTAGCTTTGCAAAGGTAAAATAATAATCTGACAGCGCCAAGGTTTTTTGCGGAAAAATGCAAAAAGAGTCCTTCTGAGCCATCCAATTGCCTCTGGAAAACGACTCAAAGACCTTTTGGCAGGCTTTAAAAAGAGACGTTTGAGACAAATTGAAAAGTAAATGTGACAAATAGAAAGGTCTGCATTTGGCTTTTTTCATACCTTTGTAGGCGATTAACTGTGAGGGAAACAAAAGATATTCCAAATAATAAACTAAAAACGTACAAACTTATGAAAAAGAAGAGTCTTATTGTGATGGCAGCAATGGCGCTGGCCGCAACAGGTTTTTATTCGTGTACACAGACAGACAATCCCGCACCTTATGTGGCTCCTCCCGTGGTCGACCCCTTCGACGAGGGTAACATGGTTGTAAACGGTAGCTGCGAGGGTACCAATGTGGCCAATTTCACCGCCAACGACTACATCGACGGCGTCAGGAATGATGTGGTATCAGCCAGAATTGTTGAAGACCCGGCTGACCCGACAAACCACTGTATCATCGTCACCTCGAATGACAATCCTGCACAGGATTGGGATGCTCAGTTCTTCGTGTCTGTCGACGAACCCTTAAACGTTGGTGACGAAGTGAAGTTCTCCATGCGTGTCAAGGCCGATAAGGCAGCCGTGGGCGCTTCACAGGCACACGTCGCTCCTGGCGCCTATCTGATGCATGGCCTTATCGGCAACGTGACTTTCACCGAGGAATGGGCTGACGTTGAATGGACAGGCAAGGTTCCCGGCAATGCTGACGGCATGAAGACTATTGCTTTCAATCTTTCTATGAACCCGAAGGAGGCTACGAATTACTATTTCGACGACATCCGCTTTGAGATGATTAAGAAAGCTCCCATCCCCGTTTGGAAGAACCTCGTTGTAAACGGTGACTGCGAAGGTACTGACGTGTCGTGCCTCATAGGTAAGGATGGTGACGATGGCGGCAATTTCATCACGAAGATTGTCGACGGTGCTGGTGTTGACGGTTCACGTGCAGTCGTTGTTACGAGTCATGCCGGTGCTGCTGAAGGTTGGGATACCCAGTTCTTCGTAACTGTTAACCATGTGTTCCAGCAGGGCGAGCAGTTCCTCTTCAAGATGAAGTATCGTGCTGACGATGCTGCTTCAGCATCGACTCAGGCTCACACCACCCCGGGCAGTTACAAGCATTGGGATATGGTCGGAACGGTCAACTTCACCACCGAGTGGCAGCCTTTCGAGAAGCGTGGCTCCATCTCTTCTGAGCAGGCTGGCATCAGCACGATTGCCTTCAACCTGAATGACAACAAGGACTTGGCAACGAAGTTCTACTTCGACGACATTGAGTTTTGCATCGAAGAGCTGGTAGAACCTTAATCAACATAAACCTTAATCATGCCGGGCAGGCACGTCTTCGGATGTGCCTGCCTATTATTTTCGGAGAATTCTGCCTTACGGTTGTTACCGTCCGCCCCAGCATGTCAGCTCCATGGGGTGGCTGATGAGTGTGGTGGCCCCGTGCTGCAACAGGAATTCGCGGTCGCGGAAGCCCCAGAGCACGCTGATGCAGGGCAGACCGGCATTGCGGGCGGTGAGTATGTCGACGTCGCTGTCGCCGACATAGACCGCTGTCTCAATCTCTGTCCCCAGCCGGCGCAGCGCCTCGTTGACAGAGTCAGGAGCGGGTTTCTTGCGTATGCCCGCAGCTTCGTCCTCGCCTATGGCAACTTTTATTTCCGGAAAGAAGTGCGCCACGAGTTCCTGGGTGGCTGCCATCATCTTGTTGCTGACGACGGCCATCGGGCAGCCTCGTTGCCTGAGTTCACGCAGCGTTTCCGGTATTCCGGCGTAGGGCCGTGTGGTGTCGAGGGCGTGGTGCATGTAGTGCTGGCGGAAGGTGGCGAGCACTTCCTCAAACTGGGCGGGGCCGACTCCTGCGGGAACGGCCCGTTCCATCAGGCGGCGCACGCCGTTGCCTACGAAACGGCGGACGTCGTCGGTAGAGTGCTCGGGGAATCCGAACTGGCGCAAGGCGTAGTTTGCCGATGCAGCCAGGTCGCCGAGCGTGTCGAGGAGTGTGCCGTCAAGGTCGAAGATATAGGTCGTATATTTGCTCATGGGCGGCAAAGGTACGAAAAAAAAGTGAGAGTTTCTTGACTTCCGACAATTTAAATGGAAAAAATGCAAAAAAGTAATGGCTGGGATGCAAATAGTCATTTCTTTTTATTATCTTTGCACCCTATTTACTATTATGTATTTATAACGTTATAAAGAAATGGCAGAAACAAAGAAAATCAAAACCGCATTGGTGTCGGTGTTCCACAAGGACGGCCTCGATGAGTTGCTGAAGAAGCTGAACGAGGAAGGTGTGAAGTTCCTGAGTACGGGAGGTACTCAGCAGTTTATCGAGTCGCTGGGCTATGAATGTCAGAAGGTTGAGGAAGTGACGACGTATCCTTCCATTCTGGGCGGTCGCGTGAAGACGCTTCACCCGAAGGTGTTCGGCGGCATCCTGGGCCGTCGCGACAACGAGGGCGACCGCGAGCAGATGGCTCAGTACGAAATTCCCGAGATCGACCTCGTCATCGTCGACCTCTATCCCTTCGAGCAGACTGTGGCCAGCGGAGCCTCTGAGGCCGACATCATCGAGAAGATCGACATCGGC
Organism: Prevotella sp.; assembly: GCA_017395215.1. Taxonomy (GTDB): domain Bacteria; phylum Bacteroidota; class Bacteroidia; order Bacteroidales; family Bacteroidaceae; genus Prevotella. Next base: position 16,159 of record JAFPVW010000164.1, read on the forward strand.
GGCATCTCGCTCATCCGTGCCGGTGCCAAGAACTTCAACGATGTGGTCATCGTGCCCTCTAAGGCCGAATATGCCGTCTTGCTCGACATCCTCAATGCCCAGGGCGCCGAGACGACTCTCCAGCAGCGCAAGGCCTTCGCTGAGAAAGCTTTTGGCGTGAGCTCACACTATGATACTGCCATTCATAATTGGTTCGCAAACAAGTAAAAAGGGAAAAAGCGTAAGAAAAGAAAGGAAAGCACTATGGGATTTTTCAGTTTCGTCCAGGAGATAGCCATGGACCTTGGCACTGCCAACACGATTATTATCAGTGATGACAAGATCGTTGTAGACGAGCCTTCCGTTGTGGCCCTCGACCGCCGCACCGACAAGATGATTGCCGTGGGCGAGAAGGCCAAGATGATGTATGAGAAGACTCACGACAACATTCGCACTATCCGTCCGCTCCGCGACGGCGTGATTGCCGACTTCTCTGCCTGCGAGCAGATGATGCGCGGCCTTATAAAGATGGTTCACACGGGTACGCGCCTGTTCTCGCCCTCGCTCCGCATGGTCATCGGTGTTCCGTCGGGGTCGACGGAGGTCGAGCTGCGTGCCGTCCGCGACTCTGCCGAGCATGCCGACGGCCGCGACGTCTACCTGCTTTTCGAGCCGATGGCCGCTGCCATTGGTATTGGTATCGACGTCGAGGCGCCCGAGGGTAACATGATTGTTGATATCGGTGGCGGTACCACTGAGATTGCCGTCATCTCGCTGGGCGGCATCGTGGCCAACAACTCCATCAAGGTGGCTGGCGATGACCTGACGGCCGACATTCAGGACTATATGTCGCGCCAGCACAATGTGAAGGTGTCGGAGCGTATGGCCGAGCGCATCAAGATCAACGTCGGCTCTGCCCTGACCGACCTTGGCGACGAGGCTCCTGAGGACTACGTTGTCCATGGCCCGAACCGCATTACGGCCCTGCCTATGGAGGTGCCCGTCTGCTATCAGGAGATAGCCCACTGCCTGGACAAGACGGTGGCCCGCATTGAGACCGCCGTGCTCTCGGCACTGGAGAACACACCGCCCGAGCTGTATGCCGACATTGTGAAGAACGGCATCTACCTCACTGGCGGCGGCGCCCTGCTGCGCGGCCTGGCCAAGCGTCTGACCGACAAGATCAGCATACCGTTCATCGTGGCCGAAGACCCGCTTCACTGCGTGGCTCGCGGTGCGGGTGTCGCCCTGAAGAACGTCGACCGCTTCTCTTTCCTGATGAGGTAACCGGCGGATGAAGAACCTCCTGGCGTTCATCGCGAAGTATTATCACTGGCTGTTGCTCCTCCTTCTGGAGACTGCCAGTGGTGTGTTGCTATTCCAGTATAATAGCTACCAGGGCAGCGTGTGGTTTTCTTCAGCCAACGTCGTGGTGGGAAAGGTCTATGAGTGGGATTCTGCCGTTCGTAACTTCTTCTCGCTTACACGCGTCAACGAGGAACTCACGCTGCGCAACTTCTATCTGGAACGCCAGGTCGGCCAGTTGCGCCGTCTCTACGGAGAGCTTACACAGGACACCACGCAGACCGAGCGCCAGCAGCTGGAGTTCCTCAGCCACTATCAGCTGATACCGGCCAAGGTGGTCTCCAACACCCTTGACAAGGCCGACAACCTGATAACGATTGACCGTGGCCGGGCCGACGGCGTTGAGAAGGACATGGGCGTGGCTTGCGGCAGCGGCGTTGTGGGAGTGGTCTACATGGTGTCCGACCATTATGCGGTTGTCATTCCCGTGCTCAACGTCACCTCGTCGCGCATCAGCTGTGCCATCCGTGGCCGTGGCTACTTCGGCTACCTGCAGTGGTATGGCGGCGATGCGGCGGTTGCCTATGTCGAGGACATCCCCCGCCATGCCCGTTTCAAGCGTGGCGACTGGGTCGAGACCAGCGGCTACTCGGCCATCTTCCCGCCTGGTGTCCTGGTCGGACGGATTGAGAACATTTACAACTCTGTCGACGGACTGTCCTATCGCCTGAAAGTGCGTCTGACGACCGACTTCGGCTGCCTGCGCGATGTCGTCGTCATCAGCGACAAGACCATCGGCGAGCGCCTCCGGCTGCAGGAGCAGGTGAAAGACTCCATCACGATGGCCCCTAAGCAGTAAATCGAAAATCGAAAATCAGTAAATCGTAAATAACAGAGATGGCAATAGATACCTTGAGGAGAGCAGCCCATTTCGTGGCGTTGTGCCTGGCCCAGGCGTTGGTGTTCAACCATGTCCACCTGTTCGGCTATGCCACGGTTCTGCTTTATGTCTATTTCGTCGTCATATTCCCCCGCAGCTATCCGCGTTGGGCCATTCTGTTGTGGAGCTTCGCGTTGGGGCTCTCTGTCGATATGTTCACCAATACGCCTGGCATGGCGGCTGCTGCGCTGACCCTGGTGGGCTTCCTGCAGCCCTATCTGCTTGAGCTGTTCCTGCCGCGCGATGCTGCCGAGAACATCAAGTCGTCGGTGTCGGCCCTGGGTTTCACCAGGTTCCTGACGCTGGCCTCGATACTTGTCTTTGTCCATTGCCTGGTGTTCTTCACCATCGAGTCGTTCGGATTCTTCAATTGGCTGGAGTGGCTGCTGACAATTGGCGGCACCACCCTTCTCACTTTGGTCTTACTGATTACCATAGAGACTGTTCGCAGATAACAAATGAAGGACTACTCCCTTGAGAATCGTCGCTATGTCATTGGCGGGGTGGCTATATTGATTGTAGCCGTCTACATCGTGCGCCTGTTTATGCTCCAGATTTCCAGCGACGACTATAAGAAGAGCGCCGACTCCAACGCCTTCCTTAAGAAAATCGACTTCCCATCGCGCGGCGTTATCACCGACCGTAACGGCAAGCTGCTGGTGTTCAACCAGCCGGCCTACGACATCATGGTCGTCATGAACGAGGCACGCGGCCGACTCGATACCACTGAGTTCTGCAATGCCCTCAACATTACCCGTGAGGAGTTCAACCACCGCATGAACACCATCACCGACCGCGCCCTGAACCCAGGCTACTCGCGGTTCACCCAGCAGATTTTCATGAGCCAGCTCTCCGACAAAGAGTTTTCCGTGTTCCAGGAGAAGATGTACCGCTTCCCCGGCTTCTACGTCCAGCGCCGCAGTATCCGCCAGTATCAGTATCCATATGCCGCCCACGTGCTGGGCGACGTGGCCGAGGTGTCGCCCGCCGACATCGAGAACGACGACTACTACCAGCCGGGCGACTACATCGGCAAGAGCGGCGTGGAGCGCAGCTACGAGAAGCAGCTGCGCGGCGAGAAGGGTGTCAAGATTCTGCTGCGCGATGCCCACGGCCGCATTCAGGGCAGCTATATGAACGGTGCCCTCGACAGCCGGCCCAAGCCCGGCAAGAACCTCACCCTCAGCATCGACTTCGAGCTGCAGGCCCTCGGCGAGCGGCTGATGCAGAACAAGATTGGCTCCATCGTGGCCATCGAGCCTACCACGGGCGAGGTGCTCTGCATGGTCTCGTCGCCCACCTACGACCCCCGTCTGATGGTAGGCCGCCAGCGCTCGAAGAAGCACGTCGAACTGAGCCAGAACGTCTGGAAGCCGCTCTATAACCGCTCCATCATGGGACTCTACCCGCCGGGCTCCACGTTTAAGACGTCGCAGGGACTGACCTTCCTCAGCGAGGGCATCATCACGCCGCAGACCGCCTATGGCTGTCACCGGGGCTTCTACTTCAAGGGCCTGCACGTCGGCTGCCACGGTCACGGCTCGCCCCTGCCTCTGGTGCCGGCGCTGTCAACCTCGTGCAACGGCTTCTTCTGCTGGGGACTCTACCACATGATCAATACCAACACGTCGAAGTACGGTTCCGTTCAGAATGCCATGAACACCTGGCGTGACTATATGGTATCCATGGGCTTCGGCTACCAGCTTGGCGTCGACCTGCCCGGCGAGAAGCGCGGACTCATTCCCAATGCCCAGTTCTACGACAAGGCATACAAAGGTTCGTGGAGCGGACTGACCGTCATCTCCATCTCAATCGGGCAGGGCGAGGTGCTGCTCACACCCCTCCAGATAGCCAACCTCGGTGCCACCATCGCCAACCGAGGCTATTTCTACAAGCCCCACGTCGTCAAGAAGGTTCAGGGCGAACCGCTCGACACCCTCTATACGAAGAAACGCTTCACCAAGGCTACGCGCGACTCCTACGACTATGTCGTCAAGGGCATGCGCTCGTCGGCACTCGGAGGCACCTGCCATGCCCTGGCCCGCTACGACTTTGCTCCTTGCGGCAAGACCGGAACAGCCCAGAACAAGGGCCATGACCACTCCGTCTTCATGGGCTTTGCACCGATGGACAATCCCAAGATAGCTGTTGCCGTCTACGTCGAGAACGGCGGATGGGGCGCCACCTACGGCGTGCCCATTGGCGGACTCATCATGGAGCAGTATATCCACGGAAAACTGTCAGAGGCCTCAGAGCGTCAGGCCACAACCATTCAGCATAAAGCCATCAGCTATGGAACAACCGAAAGATAAGCATCCTGGCGTACTGCGCTCGCTCGACTGGGTGACCATCGTCATCTACCTGCTGCTGCTCGCGGCTGGCTGGATGAGCGTCTGCGGTGCCAGCTACGACTATGGCGACACCGACCTGCTGTCGCTCTCCACCCGTTCCGGCATGCAGATTGTCTGGATAGGCGCGAGTATCGTCATTGCCTTCGTCCTGCTGCTGCTCGACGAGCGATACTATGAAACCTTCGCGTACATTATATATATAATCCTGCTCCTGCTCCTCTTCGGCACCATCTTCAATCCGCATAGCATCAAGGGTTCACATTCGTGGCTCGTGCTGGGGCCAGTCCGCCTGCAGCCGGCCGAGTTTGCCAAGTTTGCCACGGCGCTCGCCCTGGCCAAGTTCATGAGCGTCTACGGCTACGATATCCACAAGTGGAAGTACTTCGGCCCCACGCTGGCCATCATCCTGCTGCCGATGGTCTGCATCGTGCTGCAGCGCGAGACGGGCTCAGCGCTCGTCTACCTGGCCTTCTTCCTCATGTTCTACCGCGAGGGCATGCCGGGCAGCATACTGTTCACGGCTGTGGCAATGGTGGTCTATTTCGTTGTCGGCATCCGCTATGCCGACAATATGCTGTCAATTACGCCGACTTCCATAGGCAAGTATGCCGTTCTGCTGATGATACAGTTATTCTCATCGGCTATGGTGTGGGTGTATTGCCGCGACAAGCGCGACGCCTTGCGGCTCCTGGCCTTCTGCCTGGGCATCACGCTCGTGGCGACGCTCTTCTCGCTCTACGTCATACCATTCGACGTCGTCTGGGTGCAGCTGGTGGTTGCCGCCCTGCTCATCGGCTATCTGCTGTGGCAGGGACTTGCCACGCGCATCCGCAACTACTACTGGATAGCCCTCTTTGCTCTGGGCTCGATGCTGTTCTTCAACTTGGCCGACTACGGTCTGAACCACGTGCTGCAGCCCCACCAGCGCACGCGCATCAACGTGCTCCTCGGGCTTGAGGAGGACCTCAAAGGCGCCGGCTATAACGTTCATCAGTCGGAGATTGCTATCGGCTCGGGCGGTCTCGAGGGCAAGGGCTTTCTTAATGGTACGCAGACCAAGCTGAAGTACGTGCCCGAGCAGGATACTGACTTCATTTTCTGCACCGTCGGCGAGGAGGAGGGCTTTGTCGGCTCTGCGGGCGTGTTGCTGCTGTTCCTCGCACTCATCCTGCGTCTTATCCACTTGTCCGAGCGACAACCCTACCGCTTCGGGCGCGTCTATGGCTACTGCGTGGTCAGCATCTTCCTTTTCCATGTCTTCATCAATGTTGGCATGGTGCTCGGTCTGACGCCCGTCATCGGCATTCCCCTGCCATTCTTCAGCTACGGCGGCTCCTCGCTCTGGGGCTTCACCTTCCTCCTCTTTATCTTCCTCGCCCTCGACGCCCGCCGCAACCTGGTGAGGTCGTAGCTCTCCTTGTTTATGAACAACGGATTGAAACGGATTCTACCAGTTTGAACTGATTTCCGGCATGTTCTATAAATTGCAGATAGCATCCGCCACTACCCGGCGGGTAGAGGGGCTGAACCCGGCGGGTAGAGCGCCGCTACCCGCCGGGTAGAAACAAAACCGCCGCCCTACTTACCATGAGATGACGGTTTATTATCCGTCACATCCGTCACCACGCTAAAAG
>JAFPVW010000165.1 GCA_017395215.1 Prevotella sp.
GGAAGAGGTCTGTAGTCCCTAACGCCGGTTTCCCTTTCCAGCTGGCCGGTTCCTCCTTTTGACAACAAAGGTAGGGAATCGTCCTGAAATATGCAAATTTTCATTCCACTTTTATTATTAGAGCGCAAAGTTAGAGTCCCCCTGTTATAACAAAAGAACCGTCCCCCTGTTACAAGAGAGTATCTCTCAAGCCGCGTGGCTCGAGAGATACTTTGCTGTTTTGTGATACTTCTTCTCCACTTCGTCGTAGGTGATGAATCCGCGCTTGGTCCATTGCGCCAGCTGGTCCTTCGGATTGGGGTTCTTCTTGCCCTGCTGAATGCGCACGGAGCGGCATTCCTCGCGGGTGAACGCATTAGGCAGCAGGTCGAGCATGTTGGCAATGCCGCCGCGAGCCACGCGCTCCTCCAGCTCCCTGTCCTCGTCGAGGGCCTCGCTGAACAGGCTCATCTTGCACCACATGTCGTAGTCGAACGTCCAGCGGCAGAACTCGTCGACCTCCTTGCTCCACTTGCAGCCGTTCATCGCGTAGAGTATGCAGGCCTTGCGGAAGGCGATGACCGCAGCACGGCGGGCCAGCACGCGATAGCCGTCGTCGTCGAACAGTGCTGCACGCTCTACACCCAGCTTGTTCAGCTCAGCAGCCATGCGCTTAGCCTGCTGACAGACGATGAGCCCACGCTCCTTGGCATCGTCGAGCAGTCCGAGGTAGGCCATCAGCTGCTGCTCGTACTTCTCGTCGTAGCGCTTGTAGACGGGAATCTCGCCGTTGTCCTCAATGTCGGGGATGGTGCAGAAGTTCAGACGCGAAACCGTACCATCGTTCACATTCTTGCGGAAGAACCGGATAGCCGATGCAGGCGTGGTCGACGCATTCCAGCACCAGCGCATCGGTGCACGGGCCGTCACTGAGAGGGCGCCCACGCGCTCCTGGCCATACATGTCGGTATCGAAGTTGCGGCAGATGATGCGGCTCACCATCTCGCGCGAGCTGCCGCCTGCCATCTTCGACAGCATCTCAACCTCGTCCATGCGCGTATAGAGACATTTGTGGCCTGCACGCTCGGCATCGGCCAGCCGCTGGGTGAAGGCGGCGTTGGTCATGTCCGAGTCGACCACCTGGATACAGATGTCCGTTGGGCGCGCCGAGCCCTTCTTGTTGGCCGACTTGCTGTTCTGCTCGTCCTTCCACTCCTGCTCCTGCTGGCGGCAGAGGGCGTCGCGGGCAATGATGTCCTTCAGGCAGATGTCGATGGGCTTCTTGATGCACGACTTGCCCGTAGCCATCGGCGCCACCAGCACGTTCATCAGCGTGGCCTCCATATCCGAGTTGTCGGCATACTCCAGCCTCACGCCGCCCATACGTGTGGCCCAGGCTGGGAATATGGCGTTGGCCATAGCCGGGCGGCAGTGATCGGGCACCTTCGAGATGGCAATGCGGATGGGCGCCGGCAGACGGCTGGGCATCACGGGCTCGCGCATCAGCGCCTCGCGGTTCTTACCCTGCTCCATGTTCAGACGGCGGCGGCAGAGGTCGATCGTCAGCACCATCTTCTGGCTCATAGCGCCCGACTGCTTGCGCTTGCAGGCATTCTGGATGGTCTCGGTCACGCGCTCGTGCTGCTCACCGTAGTCGGGCAGGATGGTGCGAATCCAGCGCGGGTCGTCGTTGCAGACGTGGCGCAAGTGACAGCTCATCCTGAAGATGAAGTCATTGCGGTTGCCATGCTCAGGGGCACCACCGAGCTGGTCGGCCAGCTCCTCAACAATCATCGCGTAGGGGATTCCGTTGTAGTCCTCCGGATAAACAGCCCCGCTGTAATCGGTGTCATCGTCATCGCTTCCTTCGCTGGCTGGCTCGCTCTCCAGTCGGCGGCCGTCAATCGTGAGCCCGCGCTCCTCGTAGGCCTTGCGGCGCTCGGCCAATTCCTCATCGCTCAGTCGGGCCTGCCAGTCGTCGCTGGTATAGAGCTGCGAACTGGCATCGGTGATGTAGATCATGCGCTCGGGCGAGCAGCAGTCAGCATCGAAGTCAACACCCAGCGCCTTCGTGTAGGCACGCTGCGCCTCCTCAATGGTCATGCCCACGGGGATGCGGATGTCTAAGTGCAGCTTCTTCGAGGCCGAATACTCAGCATGCAGCAGCTTACCCTTCCACTCGCCCTCCAACGTATTAATATGGTACGCGCGAGCCAAAGCCCTCGACACCTGGCTGGCATCGTCGATGTCGACACACGTCTGGAACGTGAACTCCTCGGGCAGAATCGAGTCCTGCGAGCGATGGTTGTCGCGGAAACGGAAGTAGTGAGGACAGCGGAAGGGAAGCATACCCTTCAGCCGGCGACGCTCGTCCTTGTCTTCCGTCTGGCGGATTTTGGTTATCAGACTTGTCACCTCGTCGGACTTGGTGACGTTAACAAACTCCTCGAGCCTGTGCTCGAACACTTGCCCCTTGGGGGCCTGAACCATGCGGTTCATTGCAATCAGTCTTTCTGTATTCATCATGCGTAGTTTTAAAGGTGAAACTTAAATTTGTCACCACAAAGTTACGCATAATAATAATGTATAGCAAGCCTTCCGCCCCGCTTTCACCCCGTCGGAACAACGTTGGAAAAACTTCGGAAAAACTTGGAAAAACTTCGGAAACCTCAGGAACCCTTTAGGCCAAATTTTGGAAAATGTAATTCCGTGTGGTGATAAATGTATTAATGAAAGTTAAACGATTTCGTCCTCAGGCTGTGTGTAGTCTCTCCACTTGATGTCAGAAGTATAACAGGCGGCTATTTTCACGAGCCTATCGAATAAATCGTACTTCGGATCAC
>JAFPVW010000166.1 GCA_017395215.1 Prevotella sp.
AGCCTGCTGGTATTGGCGGTCATCATGTTCCTGTTCGTCTATTACGTGACGGGCTACGGCAGCATCACCTACGAATACATCATTCAGGTGAGCGGCCTCTTGCTCATCGGTCATCTGCTATGGCGCGTGGAGACGCTGCAGGACCTAAATCTTCCCATTTCATCGGAGAATATCGTCGTCGCAAACGCTACACCCATCGACGATAGCGATGCGATGGATACGATGATTGCTACGGAAGAGCCGGAAGAGGCTGACACCTCGCTGTCCGTTCGCAATAACATCGGGCCGTTGCTCAAGCTGCATTGCGAGGAGCCGCAGCTCTACCTGCAGTACGACCTCACCCTCACGCAGCTGGCCACGCAGATTGGCGTCAACCGCTCGTACCTCAGCAAGCACTTCGCCCTGCAGGGCATGACTTACAACACCTATATCAACGACCTGCGTATCCGCCACTTCGTCAGTCTCTGCCATGAGCGTGCCGCTGCGCACCAGCCCCTGTCGGTTCAGCAGCTGTCCCTTGATAGTGGTTTCCGCAGCTACAGCACGTTCAACGGTGCCTTCAAGCAGGTCATGCATACAACGGCGACGGAATGGCTGCGTCTCCTCGCTGAGTAGCGTTGGAGTAGCGGTTTTGGGGCTGTGATTGCTTCAGAATCGTAAAATCTGCTTCAAAATCGTAAAAATTTACCGGTAGGTTCCCCTTGATTGTCGTTCTTTCAAGGGGAATTTATTATATTTGTACACCAAAAAGGAGAGAACCTTCTGCCGCGAGGCAGGAGCCTTACCTAATAACGACACCTTTACCAAAAGGTCTTAAAAGACAAAAAACAAGCGATCTTTAACATACTGAGACAAACGGAAATTATTTGGGGTTCACGGTGAATGATGCACGGTGAATGGAAATTATATGTTAAAGAAAGAAACAACTTTCGGGAAATTTGTGTATCTTTGCACCATGAAACTCTAAATGATGAGAATTATGGAAGCAAAGACAACAAAACCAATGCGCACCCGTGAGGAAGTCATCTCGTGGCTGAAGGGGGTACGCGAGCGCAAGGAGGCCTGGCAGGAGGACGTCAGGCGAAGGGAGGCCGAGCTGCAGGTTGAGTTGCAGCGGGCCAAGGAGAATCCTTTTTACCAGCGCGGCACGGAGGGCATGGCCTGCGAGCCGGCTCCGGTGGCCGAACCCGTCTTCAAGCGCGGCAGTTTCGCTGCGGCCATCCGTAAGCATCGGGCCTTCCAGTCGCAATGGCAGGAGAACATTAACCAGAAACTTGACGAGCGTGAGGAGACGCGTCGGAAGGCGATGGAGAAGTTTCAACTGGAATTCGAAGAGGCATGAACCCGTTAGACCAAGCGTTTCTCAGCCGGTTGGCTCCCTACACCGTCGTACTGATAGGTGACGAATACTGCTTCCGTACGGACTTCGGCGTTGATTACGCCGTAGCGTTCAATCCCGAGCCATCCTTTGGCGGTCTGCCCGCCTACTGGTTCGACCTGTCGAACCGCAGCGGCAAGGCCTCGCCCAACGACCCGAAGGTGCGCGATACGGTCATTCGCATCATCATCGAGTTTTTCCGAGCCAATCCCGACATTCTGCTTTACATGTGCGACAGCGCCAACGACCAGCAGGCGCAGCGCAACCGTCTGTTCCTGCGTTGGTTCACGGGTGAGGAGCAGAGCAAGCACTACGTCATCAAGACGGCCGTGGTCGAGGACGAGGGCATGGAGAATTTCATAGCCATCATCGTGCCGCGAATCCATCCATACATGAATGAGGCCATTGCATATTTCGACGCCGAAATCGAAATGTTCAAGAGCAACAAGCCGTAGCGCTTCCCCCCGCACATTATTTTCCCCTTATAATATCCGCCGAGACATCGAGGGATGTTTCGGCGAATTGTTTTTATCCGTTTGGTCTCAGAGACAAGATGAAACGAACACGGATCACGCGGATGAGACGGATAGGAAGATGAATCCGAATAATCCGTGGTCGAGACAAAAAGAAAACATATATATAATTCACTTAATTAATAACATTTTTAAAACTTAAAATTATGAGAAAAAACAAATTATTACTTCTGCTCGTACTCCTGCTAACGGTGGCGGCGGGCGCGTGGGCTGATGAAAGTTCAGAGTCGTTTACGACAACTAGTAGAGCCACGAGCTACACCGGTGAGCACTTTAAGATTAGTCTGGACAAAGGAGGTGATGATGATGGATTCATCCTTAAAGAAAGTGCTTATGCTACAATTGAAGCACTGAATGGCGAAATTATCACCAAGGTGGAATTTACATGTGGACTCAATAGTATTGCAGATTTACGTTCTGCCGTTGGCACCATCACCCTTGATGGCGTGGTAGCAGCAACTGTAAGCGGTGTGAACGCCACCAGCCTGGCCGTTAATGCAGTTGATGAACTCCAAATCAAGGCTGTCAAGGTGTACTACACTACAGAGTCCACCCCCGCCGCCACGGGCTACAGCATCACGCTGGATGAGGGCACGGGCAACAAGGACAGCCAGAACTGGGAGATTACGCCCAAGAGCTCCGAACTCAGCGGCGGCGAGGCCGTCACCGTGAAGTACAACGGCTCGCGCGAAGTGAAGAGCGTGACGGTGGTGAAGAAGGTGGAGAAGGCTGTAGACAACACCTATCTGACGTGGGATGGTACGCAGAAGAAGCTGGTGGCAAAACCGATGCCGGAGAGTTTCACCACCGTGAAGAGTGATAATACTGAATGGTCAGCAGGCACCTATGTGGTGGAGGGAGAAGTCGACATCAATGGAACGATTGTATTAACTGGTGATGTCAACCTGATTATCAAGGATGGTGCCAAGTTGGATGTTTACCATCTTTATGGCAACTCCCATAATCTCAGCATTTATGGCCAAGCCCAGATGACTGGCGAATTGGATGTTCATTACTCTGGTGGTGATGCTATTAACGAGATTCCCACGTTGGAAGTTCACAGCGCCAAGGTAACAGCGACTTCTTCTTCCGACTATGGTGCCGGTTTCTATGAAATAGGAACATTTAACGTCTATGGCGGTTTGGTTGATGCCAAAGGCACAGCTGCGGAGGGTGGTACTGGAATAGTTCTGAAAGAAAATGGCTCTCTGAACATCTACGGAGGCGAGGTAAAGGCCGAAGGTAAGGGAGTTAATCCCGATAACTATGGAATTACGTCTAATGCTTCTATTGCTTTAGACGCCGCATACGTCAGAGTCTATGGTGGCAAGCTATGGGCAGGGTGTGCTAATAATCAAGCTCTTAATAATGACGGTATCATCCTCAGGAAGGATAACGGCTACAGCGGCAAGATTGAGACCAGCAACGATGGTTCATTTTGGGACGAATACAATGAAGTTGATGGCACACTTGATACCAAGTACGTAAGAGTAGGCTACTAAGCACACGGGGGGGTCCCCTACCAACTGGTGGAAAGACTCCAAACAAGAAAGTAGCACTTCTACCAACCGGTGGAAAGACTCCAAACGGGAAAGCAGCGTTTCCGACAACCGTCGCAAAGACTGCAGACAAAAAACAATAATTAAAACAATAATATTATGAGAAAATTTAAAAGACTAACACTGACGCTCGCGCTGCTCGTCACGGCGACCACGGGCGCATGGGCGCAATTCTACCTCGATATTGATGGCACATCGGCAACGATGAAGTGTGGCTGGGGTGGAAGTATTATTTATAGCGAGGATGCTGGATTTCTTGACCCAATGACAGGTTTAGCTCCCCAAGAGGTCACACAAATCCAAACCCTTACCATCGACGCATCCTGCAAGGACCATACTTCAACATCCTTGTCTTCTCTGTTCTTTGATTTTAATTCACTTAAAACCATCAACAACATTGAGAACCTCAAGACGGAAGGCGTGACCAACATGCAAAGAATGTTCAGCGGCTGCTTTTCGCTACAGTCGCTCGACCTCAGCAGCTTTAATACGGCGAGCGTGACCAACATGTACTATATGTTCAGCGGGTGCACGGCGCTACAGTCGCTCGACCTCAGCAGCTTTAATACGGCGAGCGTGACCAACATGAGCTTTATGTTCAGCAGCTGCTCGGCGCTACAGTCGCTCGACCTCAGCAGCTTTAATACGGCGAGCGTGACCGACATGGGCTATATGTTCAGCAGCTGCTCGTCGCTACAGTCGCTCGACCTCAGCAGCTTTAATACGGCGAGCGTGACCAGCATGAGCGATATGTTCGGGAACTGCTCGAATTTAGAAAACATATACGTAGGCGACGGCTGGAGCACTCAGGCAGTGACCAATGGCTCTCTTATGTTCAAAAACTGCAATAAACTGCCGGGCTACGACGATAGCAAGACCTCCCATGAGATGGCGAAGCTGACGACGGATGGCGGCTACCTGAAGAAGCCCGAACCCGTTGTCGAAGAACCCGTCGAGGGCTTCACCTGGGATGCCACGACGAAGACCGGCACGTTCACGATGCCTGAGAGCGACGTGATCGTGAAAGTGGAATACAAGTCGGAGGCTACCGTATCGATGAACGTGACCGGCACGGGCGGCACCGCCAAGCTGATGGACGCCACGTTCCAGCCGCTGGCAACGGACGCGAAGGTAAAGGAGGGCGAGCGGTTCGTGCTCTACCTGGACCGCCAGGACGGCTACGACTTCACGACGACGTTCAGCAAGGGCGGCGACACGAAGGAATACATGCAGGAGTTCAGCAACGAGGAATATGCCAACTACATCAACTACGCCAAGGAGAACGGCATCCAGGTGCCCCTGAACGGCGCGCTGATGTGGGTGACCATGCCCGACACCGACGACGAGGCGCTGACGATGAGCACCACCTTCGCCCCGCTGCAGACCTACACCGTGCTGTATAAGACCACGGGCTCGCCCACCGAGGTATGGGCCCGACTGGGCATCACGGAGAACAACGCGAAGGTGTTCCGCGCCGTGAAGATGCAGCCGGACATGGCCATGGGCGACGGCACGCAGGTGTGGTCGCTGAAGATGCAGTCGGCATTCAACCCGGAGAAGGTGGGCTTCTTCACGACGAAGGAGGCCGCAGAGGCTGAGAACGCTCTAACGGACGCCGCCACGGTGAGCCAGAGCGCAACGAACTGGAACAACGTGGGCAGCGCCCAGTATCTGATCATCGGCGGCGAAGCCCGCACGGTGTATGCCGCCTTCGTCACCGACGGCAGCAAGGTGCGCATCTACAACGAGGCCTCTGCCACCTTCGACGGCACGAAAGCCGCCGACAAGCAGGGCGTGAGCTACAGGATTGCCGTATGCCAAGGCAACAACGCGGGCACCGTCCGCACCTTCATCCCCACTGCCCCCGAGGGCAAGGAGTTCGGCGCATGGATTGCGGTGAAGAACAAGCAAGAGGAAATCATCACCGACGTCCGCGACTATGAAATCAGCGAGAACACCACGTTCACGGCCATCTGGCTGCCCAAGCAGCTGCGCGTATCGGTGAACGCCAACAACGGACTGGACAAGAGCCAGAGCAACATACAGTACGGCCAGACGCTGACCCTGAGCGAGCCCACACGCCGCGGCTTCGCCTTTAACGGATGGGCAGTCGACAAGACCGTGACCGAGAGCGGCAAACTCTTCGGCAGGGGCGCTGCCTTCGACATGACAACTCCCCTCACCGACGACCTGGGACTGACGGCACAGTGGAAGCACGTGCACGAATACGTCAAATACCAGATAAGCCAGTTCGGCGACGCACTGAAGAACTACCAGAAGTACAACGGCATCTTCCACATAGCCATCTGCAACTGCGACGACGTGGAGCTGGTGGCCCACGAGTTCAACCCCGCCGGCAAGTGCGCCTGCGGCTACGAGAAGCCGGGCTCGGAGAATGTGCAGCTCGACATCGCCTACGGACGCATGAACGGCACGACGTTCCAGACCTATATGTTAGGATTCCCTGAGTTTGCCAAGCGCGGCGATGAAGTGAAGATCGACGCTCCCCACATGTGGGGCAGCAACATGCAGTTCAAGAAATGGCAGTACTCCACCAACGGCCAGAATTGGTACGACTTGGCAGCCTTCGAAATCGTAGGATTCCTCATCCCACGCAGCATGCAGGTGCGCGCCATCTACGAGAGCAACGTCACCGAGCCACAGCTGGAACTGCAGTCCAGCAACTACCTGGAGCCGTACACATACAACGGACAGACCTACAAGATGGACAACATCCTGTTCCAGATGGACTACAAGCTGCCTGACGGCTACAAGCTGATCGACGCCGGCATCCGCATGGGCGACAACGCCGGCATATCCTACTACGAGCAGAAGGAGCGCAGGTACTCGCTCGACGGCGAGGCCAAGGCCATAGCCATCGGCATGCTGACCGCAGCGAGCATACTGAACGGCGAGCCCCAGACCGCCGACATGTCGGCGTCGGAGCAGTACTGGGCCGAGCGCGAGAACAGCGTGTTCGACGAACTGACACCCGCCGCACTGGCCAAGAAGATGTACGAGAGCAAACCCGTGAACGTGCCTAAGTACGACCCCATCTACTGGGAGGCCAAGGCCAAGACCACGGGCCTGACCGGCACCATCGCCACACTGCCGCCGCTGCGCTTCGCTCAGAAGAACAACCAGCAGCACTACATCTACGGCATGGCATACCTGCGCTACAAGGACAAGCAGGGCAAGGAGCAGGCCATCTACACACCCGCCATTGCCGCCACCGCCAAGAATCCCAACGGTAGCGTCAGAAGGGCAGAGCAAGCAGAGGACGAGAAGCTGGACATGAGCACCATGCTCGCTCCTGAGACACAGCTCACCGTCAACGTCGACGGAAAGTATGACGCACAGCTCTCCGACGCCTACGGATACGGCGAAAAGGCCGTCGTCACTGCACCCGACGTGCAGGGCAAGCAGTTCTCGTACTGGACCACCGCCAACGGCGCCGTCTTCAGCACCAGCAAGGAGGTGACCATCACCATGAACGCCAACACCAAGCTGAACGCCGTCTATGGCGCTGAGCAGAAGAGTGCTGCGCCCGCCATCACATCGGCTACACGCAACGACAACGGACAGCGCATCGTGCTGCATGCCATCGCCACGGGTGACGTCTCGGAGGCTGGATTCGTCTACAGCACCACCAATGCCGAGCCTACCGCCGACGCCGAGGGCGTGACCAAGGTGACTGCCGTAAGCTACAGCAGCCTGGCCACCAACGGCACCGACAAAATACCCGCCAGCATCCTCGATGCCAACAACTGCTGGTCGCTACAGATCACGCCCGCTGAACAGGAACAGGACGCTGTTCACCACGTACGCGCATACGTCAAGAACGGCAACACCATCACCTACGGCGACGTGATGGACGTGAGACTCGCCAGCCTGAAGAACGAACTGATGATGATTGCCAACGTCGACGCCTTCGAAAACGGCATTGAGACGGCCGGCATCGAAGCCCTGCTGACACAGCTACGCGAGGAGGGCAAGCTCGTGGCCGGATATGCCGTTGAGGTGCCCGCCGGCGAATACGCTACCTATTATAATGATAAGGTGCTGAAGGTGGAAGACACCGACGCACAGCTCTTCACCGTCACTGCCATAGAGGATGGTAAGGCCGTCACCGAACAGGTGAAGGTGGCTGCTGCCAACACACCGCTGCTGGTCATGAACAACAGCACCGAGACCAAGACCTTCCTGCTCCTGCCGACGGAGGACGCTGCCGACCAAGTGGCCGTGGCCGACGAATTCTTAGGCACACTGACCGAGAAGACCTTCTCCGACCAGGAGATGGGCGCTGGCGACTTCTACGTATGCAACGGCAAGGAGTTCGTCAAGGTTCGCGGCGAAGGCACACTGGCTGCCAACAAGGCATACCTCTTTGTCGAAGGCAACAACACTCCCGCCTCTATCCCATTCCGTCGTAGCATCGACGGCGAAGGCGAAGGAACCACCGGCCTAGACGCTTCGCTAGTGAATAGTGAAGAAGTGAATAGTGTATGGTACGACCTGAACGGACGACGCCTGCAGGGCAAGCCCAGCCAGAAGGGTATCTATATTAAGAACGGAAAGAAGATAGTTGTGAAATAAGTGATTTAGAAAGAAATTACGGGAAATTATGATTAATTATTTTGTGAGATGATTAGAAACGAAATGATGGGAAATGATGATTAATTATGCTGCGCACTCATCGGAGTATAAAATTTCCCCCAATTTCCCTTAATTTCTTTCCGGAAAAAGAAACAATAAAAACAAAAGATATATGAAAAAGATATTTTCAATATTAGCACTGGCTCTCGCGGCAATGACCGCGAGCGCCGAGGCAGGCTTCGACCTGACTGTAGGCAAGAGTGAGAATGGAAAGATAGCATTCCTCGTGGGCGGCAGGGAAGTGAAGAACGCACCGGAGGGTGCTGCCGTGACCATGGAGATTACGCCTCAGGGCGGATATGTGGTTAAGGAGGTGACCAACTCGCTATATACTGACTGGAACAGCGCACGCGCCGCATCGACCATGGACATCACCACCAGCGTGGAGATGAAGAAGGTGACCGACAACGTCTATACCTTCACCATGCCACGTGCCTGCGTGGAGGTGAACGTGGAGTACGACATCGAGATTCCAACGCCCGCCGAGGACAAGAAGGACGAGGAGAAAGAGGTGACCGACGTGAAGCTGGACATGGCGCCGGCAGGTGCCCCCGAAACCGTGGGTGAAATCACCACCATCCCCGTGAGCATCACCGGCGTAGAGGTGCCCCAGACGGCTCCACAGGAAATCGTCATCGAGGTGGCTGCTTCCACACAGGTGGGCAACAACGTATTCGTAGTACGCGAAATCAAGGCCGACGCCTTCAAGACTAACGACGCCAACGTGAAGGTGACCAAGGTCATACTGCCCGACACCGAAGAGCCACTGACCGTGGAGGCCGGCGCCATGAAGCCCGACGGCAAGCCCATTGACGTGCAGACACCGCTGGCTCTGCTGGACGACTATGCACTGATGAACACCATGAAGGAGAACTACGAGGCTAAGAAGGTGACCGCCAAGGCTACCTCACCTGCACGCTTCTGGACATTCTCAAGCGGCGTAGATGTCGTAGTGCCCGAGGGAGTGACCGTCTATCGCGCATTCAACGATAACGGCAACATCCGCATCCTGCCCATCGAAGAGGCTAACGCCAGCGGCATCATCCTGGCCAACAACGGCGTACTGCTCTCGTGCGACGAGATGAAGGGCGGAAAGGCCTACGAGTTCGTGGCTAACCCCAGCGGTCCCAAGAGCGGCACGAAGCCTGCCACCACCGACGCCTGCAGCTACGAGGGCAACAGCATGGTTCCCACCATCGTGGGCACGAACTATCCTACAGGACGCTACTACATCCTGAAGAAC
>JAFPVW010000167.1 GCA_017395215.1 Prevotella sp.
AGGTAGGTGTCTATGTGGGCGAGACTGCTAATGTCAATGAAATGACTGAGGTGTTAGCACCAACAATTTTCTCTCGAACATACAAACACCAATTCAATGAGGAGACAGTGGACCTGAGTGCCTTCGCCGGGAAAACCTGCTACATTGCCTTCCGGCATCAAGACTATGACAAATATGTAGTGTTTATTGATGACGTTACTGTCTATACAACCGCCACGTTGCCATACGTCAATGTGACGGGCGTGACGCTCGCGCAGACGGAGGGTGTGCTGACTGTAGGTGAGACACTGACGCTGACTGCAACCGTCGCCCCCGACGACGCTACGGACAAGAGCGTGACATGGACAACGAGCGATGCCTCGGTGGCCACCGTCGATGGAAATGGCGTAGTGACTGCTCAGGGCTTGGGCAAAGCCACCATCACCGCCACCGCCACCAACGGCACTGCCGACACGTCGGACGACGTGACCGCCACCTGCACAGTCAATGTCTATCCATGGGCCGGCAGCGGCACGGCTGACGACCCGTTTCAGATTCAGAATGTAGATGACTGGAACACACTTGCCGCTAATGTCACCGGGGGCGAGACGTACAGCGGCATTTACTTCAAAATGACGGACGACATCATCGGTGTAACTACGAGAACAGGTAAAAACTCGCTCAATCCTTTCTCCGGCACCTTCGACGGTCAGGGCCATACGATGAACCTCAATATCTACACGACCACCACAGACGATGTCACGTCAGCCCCCTTCGGCTCCATCAGTGGAGCCACCATCAAGAACCTGCACATCACCGGTAGCGAGACGACAACAGCATATATGCGGGCTGCCAGCATAGCAGGTTTCGCAGCGAACAGCACCATCACCAACTGCTGGAGCGAGGTAGCACTTACCTCAGGCTACAACAAGGACATTGACTGCGGCGCCTTCGTAGCCACGGTGATAGAAAATTCGAGCCTTACCCTGAACGGCTGCCTGTTCACCGGCACGATTACCTATACCAATGCTGCAGGCTACGAGGGCGGCGGCATGGTAGGCTGGACACGCAGTGGCGGCACCGCTACGCTGAACGACTGCCTGTTTGCACCTACCGGCTTCACCGTCACCAAGTATTCCGGCCATTACATGTTCGTTGGAGGCAAGAAACGCGGCGTGCTCAACAACTGCTACTACAACGACGTGGCAGCAGCAACCAGCCTGACCAAAGAGGGCAAGCAGGCCTTCAGCATCGTCAAGGGCGACGACGTTTCCAGCCTCGCCATCAGCGGCGAGGGCACTGAGTATAGCGTCAGCGGCATCACGGCCTACGCCACGGGCATCAAGTACAATGACGTTTACTACGCCGGCAGCGGCGAGGCCGTAGGCCTCACGCTGAGCCACGCCGACCGCGAGGGCTACACCTTCAGCACATACGCCGTGACGGGCGGCGGCACGCTGGCCGACGCCACCACCGACACGCCGACGCTGACCATGTCCGAAGCCGACGCAGTGGTGAGCGCCATGTGGTTGTTGCCTACCGACGAAACGGGGGCATACCTCATCAGCTCGGCTGGCGACTGGAACTCTTTCTGCTATGATGTGAACAACGGTAACGCCTACAGCGGCAAGACCGTGAAGCTGACACAGGACATCAGCGAGGCCGTGAACACTACGGCAGGCACGAGCGAAGCCTTCTCCTTCCAGGGAACCTTCGACGGACAGGCACACACGCTGAACGTCAACATCACCGACAACAGCAACTCTCCGGCTCCGTTCCGCTACATCAAGAACGCCACTATCCGCAACCTGGTGGTGACGGGCAACATAACGAGCAGCCAGAAACACGTTGCGGGCCTGGCGAAAGCGACATACGGAGACGTCCTCATCGAGAACTGCAACGTGGCTGCCACCATCAGCGGTGCCCGGTACATGGGTGGCTTCATCGGTCATAGCCAAGACGCTCAGGTAACTATCAACGGCTGTGTCTTCAGTGGTACGCTCTCGCCTACGGGCAGCGACTATACCGGTGGCTTCATATGCTGGGGCGAAGGCGTGACAGGAAACACCATGGCCGTCACCAACAGCCTCTTCTGCGGCACGCTTGCCGGTTCTGGCTCCTCCAAGTTCCATCCCATCGGCTTCAACTATACTCCGGCCAATCCAACCAGAGTGTTTACCAATACGTATTACACCATTGCCGCGAAGAATATCGATGAGGATACCGATGCAAAGTCGTTCGTCAATGGTCTCGACGCTGAATCCAAGGGCAAGCAGGCATATGCCCTCGCCACTGCCCCGGCCAACCTCGGTGGCCTCGTGCAGGACTTCGGCGTGATGACGGCCTACGAGAACGGCATTCTCTGCGGCGACATATACTACGTAGCTCCAGCCGACATCACGCTCAACGAAACGGAAGCCGGAAAGGTGACAGCAGTGGATGGCTACTTTAGCAACGTGACCCTGACGCGCACGCTGCAGACGGGCGGATGGAACACGTTCTGCGCTCCCTTCAGCACGGCCACGCCGAGCGGATGGACGGTGAAGGAGCTGAGCAGCTCTGAGTTCAACAGCGAGACGGGCGTGCTGACGCTGAACTTCGCCGACGCTGAGAGCATCGAGGCCGGCAAGCCCTACTTAGTGAAGGTGACGGCCAACGTGGAGAACCCGACGTTCGACGGCGTGACCATCAGCAGCACGACCACCACGACCGAGACGACGGCAGTAGATTTCGTGCCAGTAATGAACCCGACGAACCTGACAGGTGGCGACAAGACGGTGCTCTTTGTCTCGGGCGGCAACAAGCTGACCTATCCATCGGGCGACGGCAACATCAACGGCTTCCGCGCCTATTTCCAGCTGAAGGGTGATGCCGCATCGCAGGCCCGCGCCTTCCGCATGAGCTTCGACGACAACATGACTGGAATCATCACCGTACTCTCCGACGAGCCTTCCACAGGCGATGGAATCTACACGCTCGACGGTCGCCGCATCGAGGGGCAGCCCACGCAGAAGGGCGTGTACATCGTGAATGGTAAAAAGACAATCATCAAATAAAGAATGGAGGATACGACTATGATTAAGAAAGAGTATATAAAGCCCATCCTCGAGGTGGAAGAGACAGAAATGGACAGCCAGCTAATGGCCGGCTCACTTCAGAGTGTAGAGTCCAGCGGTCTCGACAATAAGGACGATTTGCAGTACGACGACTTCGAAGGCAACGGCGGCGACCAAGGCTATGCTTGGTAAACGACAATGAACGACACGCCTGCGGAGAGGCCACCCGCGCCGTCCGCAGGCGTTTTCGGTTAAAGGCAGATGGATATGAAGAGAATGTCGAACCATAAAAAAGGGCGCCCTCCGCCGGGCGGCGCGACGGTGAAAAATTTTCAGAGCGGGGAGTTGCAGCACTGCAAGACGGCCAAAAGTTTTGAAAACTATGAGTTGCAGCACTGCGCGACGCACTTTTGAAAATTTTTCATCGAGTTGCAGCACTGCGCGACGCACTTTTGAAAACATTTGGGCATCGCGCAGGGCTGCACGAAGGGAAAAAAGAATTTTTTTTAGCTAAAAACTGAGTTTGTTTATGGGAAAAACTAAAATTTACAAGGAATCTTGGGCCCGCACGCCCAATGCGTTCTGCGTCGCCGCCATGCGCACCACCGACCAGAGGAACGCGGAGGTGGAGACGGCGAACCAGCAGTGGATTGCCTCAAGGTCGGCTTTCCGCACGGCGTTCACGACGCTCGACGACGCTTACCAGCGGTCGCTGATGAGCTTCTCGTCGAAGACCATCGCGGAGAAAGACGACGAGCGCGACATCTATGGGCAGGTCTTGGAGCAGGTGTCGAAACAGTGGGCCCGCCTG
>JAFPVW010000168.1 GCA_017395215.1 Prevotella sp.
ACGTCATCAGCTTTCAACCGCAAGCACCGCTTACGTTCACCAAGTTCCACCCAGTCGGCAGCCCTGAAGCTGTTGGAGTATGACCTCATTACCCGCAAGGAGAAAATCTACGCTCTCAGCGACCCGCTGCTGAGCCTATGGCTGGACAATTTGTAACAAGAGCATCAGCTGACACGGACTTCTTTCCTGCATCGGACTTTACGGACAGCCACGGACTTGTTTCAGCGCCTAAAAGTCCGAAAAGCCCGTTGACTCCGTGGCTTTGAGAGTCCGTAAAAGTCCGTTGAGTCCGTAGCAGGAAAAAGTCCGCAAAAGTCCGTTGAGTCCGTGGCAGGAAAAAGTCCGTTGAGTCCGATGCACAGAAAGTCCGTGGCAGGAAGGAGTCAGCGGCGGCGTTACTTCATGATGAAGTTGATGTACATACCCGTCACATAGGCCATGTAGGGATTGCCGTCCATGTCGGGTGCATACATGCCAAATTCCTTCAGTTCGGTGGCAAAGCTCGTTGACTCGTAGTCGATGAGGTAGACGTCGAGCAGCATCGTGCCAGCCTCGTCGGCATCCTCGTCCTCAATCTGGCGCAGGCCGATGTAAGCCACGTTGCTCTCGCTGGTCGAGGCGGCGTCGAAGTTACGGTTCACGCCCGTCACCTTCAGGATGGTCAGCTCAGCAACAGCACCAACACCCGTGTGCAGGCTATAGGTGCCGGGCAGCTCCTCGTAGGTAGCCTCGCCGGTGAAGAAGTTCTTCAGCGTCGACTGCAGGGCGGGAGTCAGCTTGCCATTCTCGAAGGTCAGTTGGTCGGCGGCGTTGAATACGGGGAATGCGTCGCCGTAGGTGGCCATGCCACCCCAGGCGGCATCCATTGCAGCCTTGTCGGTGACGAGCTTGCTCATGGTCCATGACTTCTCGTAGAACTTCTTGGCAGGAGCAGGCGTAACCTCGCCCACCTTCTCCATCAGGAAGTTGATGTACATACCCGTCACATAGGCCATGTAGGGATTGCCGTCCATGTCGGGTGCATACATGCCAAATTCCTTCAGTTCGGTGGCAAAGCTCGTTGACTCGTAGTCGATAAGATAGACGTCGAGCAGCATCGTGCCGGCCTCGTCGGCATCCTCGTCCTCGATGGTGCGCACGCCGATGTAAGCCACGTTCGATTCACTGGTCGAGGCGGCGTCGAAGTTACGGTTCACGCCCGTCACCTTCAGGATGGTCAGCTCAGCAATGGCACCGACACCCGTGTGCAGACTGTAGGTACCGGGCAGTTCCTCGTAGGTGGCGTTGCCGGTGAAGAAGTTCTTCAGCGTCGACTGCAGGGCGGGAGCAATCTGTCCGCCGCCGATGGTCAGCTGGTCGTTGGCATTAAAGGCGGGGAAGGCGTCGCCGTAGGTGGCCATGCCGCCCCAGGTGGCATCCATTGCAGCCTTGTCGGTGACGAGCTTCTTCATCTTCCATACGCCCTCGTAGGCAGCGCCTGCCTCGGTGGCGTCGTAAGCCTCGATGTAGTCGAGCTGCGAGGCGGGAATGTCGATGACCTCACCACCCTGTTTGTAGATCTTGATGCCCTGTGCGCTGGTGGTGGAGGCACAGAAGAAGGCAGCCACGAGGGCTACGCAGGAAAGTATAATCTTTTTCATTTCTTGACGATTTTAAATGATGACTTGTTGGTTTTTACAATGTAGACGCCAGCCTTGAGGCCGGTGGTTGAGAGAGAGACGCTGCCGTCCTGACCGACGCGGGCACTCAGTACCTGACGGCCACCGAGCGCGTAGACCTGAGCCAGACTTCCTGGCTCGGCGCCACTGATGGCAATTTCGCCCGGAGCAAGGCGGAACGACGGTTCGGCCACAGCCTTCACCTCCTCGACAGCCGTCGTGGTAGGTTCGGTCTCGCGGACGGTCACCTTCTTCAGCTCGCTCCATGTGAAGGCGGTCACTTGCTCGCCATAACGCAGTTCGTAGCCGTCGGCCACTGTCTTGATGACGGGCTTCTGGCTGGCGCCGATGGCAATGGTCTCGCCTCCCGCGCTCTCTACGACGAGACACCATTGTGCATCTGCGGCGTGAGCTGTCAGCGTCGCGGCCAGCAGAAGCAACAGAAAGTAGAGTTTTTGCTTCATAGAGAATTTTGTTTTTAATTAATAATTAATAATGTATAATGCATTTTTGCTATTTGGCATTCTGTTCGTACTCGGCCTGCTGGGCAGCCACGACGGCGCTGTCCTCGGCAGTCATGGGTTCAGGGTCGGGGACGCGGATGTGGGTTTTGTTGCCAGTGTTGATTTCCACTTCCTCCTCCACACGCTCGCAAGAGCTGACTGTCGTCGCAGCCAGTGAGGCTATCATTACGATATACAGTAGTTTTTTCATTATCTCGATGTCTTAAAAGCGTTTTCTTCTTTAGTAAATATCATCATAGCCAGGGTTCTGGACCAGACCAGGCTGGAGGGTGATGTCCATAACGTTAATGGGCCAGGTGTACATATACTTGCGAGTCCAGTACTTCATACCCTGGTCGGCCACCCACCATTCGGGCCGTCCGTTGCGTTTCAGCTCAAACCAGCGGTCGCCGTTCTCTAAGTAGAACTCCTTGCGGCGCTCGTTGAGAATGGCCTGAATGAGCGGCGTCAAGGGCTTGCCCGTGGCATCCTCCTTGACAAGTGCTGTCGGGTCGACGGGCGGCAGGGTCAGATTGTTGTACATATACATGCCCGTGATGCGGTTACGGCGGAACTGGTTCAGTTCAACGAGCGCACTGTCGGGCATATTCAGATGATAGGCACATTCCATCGAGATGAAAGCCATCTCAGCCGAACGCATGCCCGTGAAAATAAGCTTGCGGTTGGTGCGCTTGCGGTTGAAGAAGAGGTTGTTCTTACGACGGATGTCGTTGGTACCCTCAGCAAAGAGACTGACATATCTGGCACTCAGCGGCCTGCGCTCCAGCGAACTCATGCCACCGGTGATTCCCAACGGCTGATAGGCAATGCGGTCGGCCATGAACAGGCGGTTGCCCACCAGCCCATACTGCGTGCTCATCATCTTTACGTAGTCGTCGCCCGACAGCAGGGGATGCTTGTCGAGCACCAGCCGGGCCTCGTCGCGGGCTTCCCGCCAGCGTCCGCACCAGTGGTAAAGGCGGGCCAGATAGCCGTGAAGCACGTCATGGTTGAAGAGGTACATCTCGTTCTGTATGTCGCAGTCCAAGGCCTTCCTGAGGTCGCTCTCCGCCTGGTCGATGGTCTCCTGAACAGTAGAGCGTAACGGCTTGGCCTCCATGTCGAACTCGGTGACAATGGGCACGCCCAGCTGGGCATCGTCGGCCAAGGGTGGCGCACAGAACTCGCGCAGCAGCTGATAGTAGCACACGCCCCGGATGGCATAGGCCGTGCCGACAATGTCCTGTCCGTCGCGGCTGTCGCGGTCTTCCTGATATTCCCCTAAGATAATGTTGCAGTTGCGAATCGTCTCGTAGAGGCTTCTGTATCTTCCCTGCGCGCCGTCAATGAGAGCGCCTGCATATTTGGCCATGTGGTCGTTGTCGGCACCTAAGTTGGCCTCCATATTATCGGAGATCTCTTCGAAGTCCATTGACTCTTGGAAACAGCCAACAACATGGCCTAAGACACCGATGTCAATCTGATAGCACAAATCGTGTACCAAGGCCGAGAAGTCTTCGGTTGACTTGGGGATGGTGCGGTCGTAGGGTTTGATGTCGAGATAGTCTTCACAGGAGCAGAAGACCCCCACCCAGCCTCCCCCTACAAGGGGGAGGAGGAGATACCATGCTCGCAGGATTTTTTTGCAGATATTCTTTATCATAAAATGCTGTTTTTATTCTTATCATTCTAATTACTCCCCTCCCTCACAGGGAGGGGTTGGGGGTGGGTCTTAAAATCCAACATTAACTCCAAATGAAAAACTGCGGCTCATAGGATAGACAGCTCCCGGCGACTCAGGGTTCATGCCCTTGTAGGCGGTAATGACCCAAAGGTTGTTGGCCGTGAAACTGACACTCAGGTTGGTAGCATAGATGCGGTGAACCCAGCTGTCGGGCAGGCTGTAGGTCATCGACAGCGACGAAATCTTCCAGTAGGAGGCATTCTCGTAGTAGGCGCCGTCGTTAACCTTCGAATAGCTAATCTGCTGACGGTCCAGATTGAGCGCTGCTCCGTGGGCATCAATCAGCCGGGGATAGCCGTCGGTCACGGGGTTGTCAGACGTCCAGTGATAGGCGGCATCCTTCACCACATTGTTATGTGCGGTATAGATGTCGTAGCGTGTATTGGCCACATAGTTGTTAGTGGGGCGCATGATGCTGCTATAGGTACTGTGCGGACGGATGTAGTTCGTCTTCTTGGCACCTAACGAGAACGTCGAGTTGGCACTGAGCGACAGGCGTTTCCACGACACGCTGGTAGAGACTCCACCCGTCCAGGGATAGCTGCCCATGCCGATGTAGACCAGATAGTTCTCCCAGTTGTAGGGGTCTGACTCGTCAGCGTCGCTTCGTTTCTGATAGGTGTAGAATCCCGTCGCGGGGTCAATACCCTCCAATTTGCCGCTGAAGACCATGCCAAGGGGATAGCCCACATGGATGTCGCCGTAGATGCCGCCCGTGGGCGACTCATACTTGGTCAGCACATTCTGGTTGTAGGCAATGTTGCCGTTCAGGCTCCAGCGCCAGTCCTTGGTCTTCAGGGGAGTGCCGCTGAGCATCACTTCAAAGCCTTGGTTCACCTGCTCACTGGTGTTATAGCTCTGTTCTGTGAATCCGGTAGTGGAAGGAACCAAAACCCGAGTCACCAAATCGTAACCCTCGCGGCGATAGAAGGACAAGTTGACGTTGAGCCGGTTCTTGAGGAAGCCCATATCGAGGCTGCCGTTGTAGTCGCGGGTTCGCTCCCAGCGCAGATGAGGGTTCGGGGGTGAACTGACATGCCCCATACGGTAAGCCTGGGTGTCGCTGTTGCGGAACGTTGACGAGTAGCCCATGATAAGCACCGGATAGACGCTCTTGTTGACACCACCGGTGACACCGGTTGATAGTCGGACGGTGGCATGGCTGACGATGTGCTTGATGTTTTGGAGCCACCGCTCCTCGTCCATGTTCCAGGCCAAGCCGAAGCTCCACGTCATGTTGAACTGCTCCTTGGAGCCAAAGTTGTTGGAGCCGTCGGAGCGGGCAGTGACATTGGCCACGTAGCGGTTCATCAGCACGTAGTCCAAGGCACCATAGAACGAGGCCATGGCGTTCTCAATGCGGCTTTGCTGGCTCAGTGAGTTGACTATCATCTGGTAGCTCTGCATATCCGTCTCACTGAAGGTGCCTGAGGGACCTACGACTAACAGGGGCAGCGAGTGGTTGCCGGTGACGGGGTCGTAGCCATAGACCTTGCGGGAGACTGACTTGGCGTAGCTGTTGCTGACCTCGGTACCTACCAAGGCACTGATGCGATGAATGTCATTGAAGGTCTGGCCGTAGTTCAGCTGGGCACGCAGCTGCCAGTTGCGGTTGGAGGTGCTGGACTGGGTCATACTGCCGTAGATGCGCTGTGAGAGCATGTTGGAGCCTTCGAAAGGCCGGTCCTGCCAGGCGGTATAGGTGTCCTGGTTCACCTCGTTATCAGAAGCATCAGTCGTATAGCTGTAGGAGGCCAGTCCGTAGAGACGGAAGTGCTCGCCTAAGCGCCAGGTGATGTCACCGCGCAGGTTAACGCCTGAGCTGGTTGCCACCTGCTCGGTGCCGTCAATCTCGCGCATGACGTTGACACCGTTGGGCGGCAGGACAGCCATGACGTCGCCGTTGACCTTAGGCAGCGAAAAGAAAGTCTCGTCGCCCCGGTAGGAACCGTCCTCGTTGTAGGGTTTCTCATATGGATTAGCAAAATAAGCATAGTCAAACATGTTCAGCCCAAAGCCTGTTGCAGCCGCCAGACTCTTCAGATAGCTATACGAGACATCGAAGTTCAGCGAGACGGCCTTCGAGGGCGTGGCCGAAATCTTCGACATGAAGTTGGCGCCATCGGAGGAAGATTTCTTGACAATACCCTTGTTAGTAGACATGCCTCCTGAGACGTAGTAGGTCATTTTATCCGTACCGCCAGAGAGGCTGACGCTCTGTGTCGTGCTGACGGTGTTGCGGAACAACTCCTGGAACCAGTCGGTATTGGTCTGCTTCAGTTCCTCGATGTAGGCATCCTGCTCGGCGGTGCTCATGCCCGCAAACCTACCGTAGCCCGAGCGTATCTGGCCGATGATGCCGATGCGGGGGAACCACGCGCCGCTCTCAAAGCCCTTCTTCGAGAACTCGTCCCAGATGCTCTGCTCGTAGGCCAGCTTCTCTTCGGTGTTCATCAGGTTGTGGTCACGTGAGGGAGCCGTCTGCACGGTGACGTTGCCGCTATAGCTGACGTGGATGTTACCAGCCTGGCCTTTTTTCGTCGTGATGACGATAACACCCGACTGCGCCTGCGAGCCGTAGATGGCAGCAGCGGCAGCGTCCTTCAGCACGGTGATACTCTCAATGTTCTGCGGAGCAATGCCTGCCACGCCGTTGGCATAGAGGGTTGAGAAGTCGCCCGAACGGATATACATGTTGCCCATCGCGGGGATGTTCTTCTGCAAGGGTACGCCGTCGACCACCCACAGCGGCTCGTTGTTGCCGGTGATGGAGGCCGTACCACGGATGCGAATCTTGGCCGACTCACCGGGGCGGCCGCTGACAGCCTGCACGTTGACGCCCGCCAGCTTGCCCTGCATGAGCATGTCGACGTTGGCCAGTGGCTGGTCCTTCAGTTCCTTGTCGGTGAGGATGCCCACGGAGCCGGTCGACTTGCGGATGTCGGTCTGCGAGTAGCCCGTGACGACCACCTGGTCGATGGTGGCGGTCTCGTTCTCCAAGGCGATATCGCCCGTCATGGCACGGTTGACGCGGATGGTCTTTGACTTCATGCCGATGTAGCTGATGGTGAGCGTGGCACCCTTGGCAGCCCAGAGCGACGCCTTGCCGTTGACGTCGCTGACGACGCCTAACTGCTTGTCGGAGGCCTTGATGGTGGCACCGGGCAGCGGTTCGCCGTTCTCGTCGACGATGGTGACGTCGATCTTCACCTGGGCGTCGCCGGCAGGGTTCTGGGCGAATAGCTGTCCCGTCGGAGAAGCGATGGGGACGGCGGCCGTCAGCAGGAAGAGTAGCAGCAGTTTCTTCATATATTACTGATGTTTTACGATGTCAATGTCGAACGTCTCGGGTCGTACGAGGTGGTCGAGGAAATAGTAGCGGATGGCGTTCTGGTAGTAGGGACCGTAGAGGCCGTGCCCCTGTTCGGGGAACAGCATCATGTCGAAGCGCTTGCCGGCCTTCTGCAGAGCGTCGGCCATGCGGACGGTAGAGGCCACAGGTACGTTCTCGTCGACCTCGCCGGTCATCAGCAGCAGGCGGCCTTTCAGGTTTCCGGCCAGCTCCATAGCCGTCGGAATCTCGCGGCCATAGCCTTGGTAGGTCTCGGCCCACCACTGGATGTAGGCGTGGTTGTCGTAGTTGCCCGATGCAGCCACGCCGACCTTGTAGAAGTCGGGATAGGTGAGCATGGCGGTGACGGTCTCGAAACCGCCGCCGGAGTGGCCATAGATGCCCACGCGTGTGGTGTCGATGAAGCTGTACTGGCGGGCCAGCGCCTCGATGGTGTGGCGATCGTCGGCCAGAGGGTAGTCGCGCAGGTTGCCGTAGCCGTAGCAGTAGAAGTCGCGGTCGCGAAGGGGCGACGAGCCTCGGGGCTGCACGTTGATGACGACGAAGCCCAGCTCGGCCAGCGACTGGTTGCCGTTGTCGTCGACGGTGAAGCGGCGGGGTATCTGGTCGTCCTGCGGACCGGGATAGACGTTGGTGATGATGGGGAGTTTCTGGTGATGGGTGCGCTCGAGCTTGCTCGCTTTGCTTGCAAAGAAGGGTGAAGGGTGAAGGGAGGACAGACTGTCACGGAGTGTACTCGGCAGATACATCACGCCGTAGAGGTCGGTCACGCCGTCGGCGGCCTTGACGCTGACGAGCGTGGGCTTCACCCAACCGGCTTTCAGATAGGCGGCCTCATCGGAGCGGAAGAACTCGTAGTGCTTCTTGGGCGAGTCGAGACTGACGACGTTGTAGACGGGCGGCATGTCCATGCGCGAGTACTGGTCGATGGCCCAGTGTCCGTCGCGCGACAGCTGCAGCGAGTGCTCGCCGTTGCCATAGCTGAGCAACTGCTGGCCACGCCCGTTAAGACCTACCTTATAATAATAGGTATAGTGCGGGTCGCCGTCCTCCTGGCCGTGGCCGATGAAGATAATCTGGCGCTGAAGGGTATCGATCTTCTCAATACGCCCGGCCACTAAGCGGTCGCCCTGGGTGACTCGGTTCAGCAGACGGCCGGTCTGGCCGTCGTAGAGGTAGTAGTTGCCGCGACCCGTGCGGTCGCTCCACCAGAGCACCTGGCGACCGTGGTCGAGCAGATGGTAGTGGAACATATTGACATTGACGTGAGGCCGGCACACCTCGCTTATGACGACGCTGACGTCGCCCGTCTGGGGGTTGATGCGGCAGAGCTCCAGCGTGTCGACGGAGCGGCTGCGGCGCACGAAGTACTGGCTGTCGCCCTCGCGGTCGAAGTCGAGCTGGATATGGTAGTCGGCATTAGGGGCGATGGGCAGCAGGCGGCCCTCCTGGGTGTCGGCATTGTACCAGTAGAGGCGGAAGCGGCGTATGGCGTTGCCACCGGGCAGAGGCATCTTCTTCTGCTCCAGCCGGGCGGGCTGCTCCATCTGGTGGACGAGGTTCAGATAGCCCACGGCTGTGTCGTCGTAGACCATGCAGAAGTAGGAGTGGCCGCGCCAGAAACCCGAGGGCTGGCGCTCGCTGAGTTCGTCCTTGGCACTGCGGCCGCAGTAGGAGGCGTAGTCGCAGCCGTCGGTGGTCAGCTGCGTGACAGTGCCCGTCTGGTTGTTGCGGACGTGCAGGTTGTAACGGTCGCCGAGCATGGTGAAGGCCGAGTCGGCGGTGTGGTTCGAGGAGCCATAGCCGAAGCCCCTGCGGCCGCGGTCGTCTTCCTTGACGGGATATTCCTTCAGGTAGGCATCGACGACGGCCTGGTCGTAGGCGGCAGTCTTGCCCGTGCGGGCATCTACCAAATATTTCTTGCCCTCGTGCCTATAGGTGACGAAGGGCGTGCCCTCAACAAAACTGGGCGAGGGCGACAGGTGGTAGGTATTGACATTCTTCTCGCTGACGGCCTCGGCACGGTACCAGCCCTCAGCCGACAGCAGCCGCTCGACAGCCTTCAGCATGTCGACCGTACCGCCACTGATGCTGCCCTTGGCGTCGTCCATGGGTCGGACAGTCTCCATCAGCAGGTCCTTGATCTGGGCGGCCTTCAGGTAGGGGAAGTAGCTGCGCAGCAGGGCGGCAATAGCCGTGACGACGGGAGCCGAGAGCGACGTGCCCTGCGAGAGGCTGTACTTGTCGCCGGGGAAGACGGAGGCCATATACGTGCCTGGGGCGAAGAGATGGACGGTCTTGCAGCCGTAGTTCGACATCTTGGCACAATGGCCCTGTTCGTCGCTGGCGCCGATGCGGAGGAAGTTGGGCAGAAAACGGCCCATGCGGTCGACACCCGACGGATAAGAGGGAATGGTGTCGAGGTTACAGCTGTTGTTGCCGGCGGCACAAATCACCAGCACGTCGCGGTCGGCAGCATAGCGGATGGCGTCGTTCACCATGCGCTCCTGCGGCGAGTAGTACTTGCCGAGGCTGATGTTGATGACGCGGGCACCGTTGTCGACGGCGTAGCGGATGCTCGAGGCGATGTCCTTGTCGTACTCGTCGCCATCGGGACTGGCGCGGACTATCATCAGGCGGGCCACGTCGGGGGCAATACCGTCGAAGCGGCGGTCCTGCCGGGCGTCACCGGCAATGATGCCGGCCACGAACGTGCCGTGCTCACAGCCCTCGACGGTCAGCGTCGGGTTGCCGTAGAAGCGGTCGTCGGCATCGTCCATGTTGTCGCCCATCAGCAGGCGCTTGTCCTGGTCATGCTCAATGCCGTAAATATTCTTCTCCATCTCGGCCAGACGGGTCAGCGACAGCGAGTCGAGGTTGTCCTTCGACCTGTTGGCTATCTCGTAGTAGCGCAGATAGTTGTCGATATTGGCCTTCTTGCGCATGCGGAGATAGAAGTCGTACTCCTGCTTGTCGGCGGCAGAGTCGCGACTGGCCGTGTTCTTGTATTTAGGATACAGGCGCTTGAACTGGCGGTACTCCTCGGTGCCGGCACTGGTCATGTTGAACTTTCCGTCGGCGGTGCCGAGGAAGTTCCAGCCGTGTACGTCGTCGGTATAGCCGTTCTGGTCGTTGTCGCGACCGTCAGCGCGCTCGCCGGGGTTCGTCCACAAGGCTCCCTTGAGGCTGACGACTGTCGTGTCGACACCAGAGTCGACGATGCCTACCACCACCGGCCCGGCGGGCGTCTTCCCGTTTTTCTTCAGCAGGTCGAGCGCAGCCTGCACATTGGCGCCCTGGCGCTCCGCCGTATAGTTCTTATGCCAGCCGGCAAAGTCCTTCAACGACTCTGCCGACTGTGCCGCCCCCGGGAGTGCGGCTGTCAACATATAAAAAGCAATAAGTGATTTGGCCTTCATTTCTCTTGTTTCTTTTTTCAAGCTGCAAAGGTACGAAATATCCAGCAAACAGCAAAACAAAACACAAAATAATCATTCACCCTGCACTTGTGCGGCAGGCCAGTTGACGAGGAACAGCCGGTCAGTGGCACGGGTGAAGGCGGTGTAGAGCCAGTGCAGA
Organism: Prevotella sp.; assembly: GCA_017395215.1. Classification (GTDB taxonomy): domain Bacteria; phylum Bacteroidota; class Bacteroidia; order Bacteroidales; family Bacteroidaceae; genus Prevotella. The sequence continues at coordinate 10,837 of JAFPVW010000168.1, forward strand.
TAGTCGGGGCCGAGCATGTCGTCGGTCATGTAGCCCTGGTCGATGTAGACGTGGCTCCACTGGCCGCCCTGTGCCTTGTGGCAGGTGACGGCGTAGGCGAACTTCACCTGCAGGGCGTTGTAGTAGCGGTCCTCTTTCAGCTTTTTCAGGCGGTCAGCCTTGAATGGCACGTCGGCATAATCCTCCATCACGCGGTTGTAGAGCTGCTGTTGCTGCTCGCGGGTGAGCGACGGCGATTCGGAGGTGAGCGTATCAAGCAGGACCATCGCCGTGAGCTCGTAGTCATCGAAGTCGGGGAACGACAGCGTCACCTCGGCAAAACGAAAACCGTGCTGCTCGTGAACATTTCGGATGCGCTGGACGACAGCGATGTCACCGTTGGCAATGAAAGCCCCCTCCAAACCTCCCCCTGTAGGGGAGGCTTCCTTTCCGCCCCATCCCTCCAAACCTCCCCCCGAAGGGGAGGTTTCATTTCCCCCTCTTCGGGAGGGGGTCAGGGGGAGGCTTTCACCTCTACGGGAGGGGGCCAGGGGGAGGCTTTCACCTTTACGGGAGGGGGCCAGGGGGAGGCTATAGTTATTCTTCACAATCATCAGGCGGTCGCCCCGGCAGAGTTCCTCATCGCGGTCGAGGACGGTCGAGCGGATGCCCTGATTGTAGATGTTGGCACGCTTGTTCGAGCGGGTGATGACGATGGTGTCGTCGATGCCCGTCCGGCTATAGCTGGTGGCAAGCGACTCTATCAGCTCGTCGCCGGGCACCACCTTGACGTCGGAGAAGCCGGCAAGGCTGATTCGGGGAGCTCCCACCCAGCCACCCCCCGCAGGGGACGCTTCCTCACGGAAAAGGGTTCTGATTCTCGTCGCATTAAAAAGAATACCCGACTCCTGCGACTGGCGGAGTACCTCGCTGAGATTAGCCTCGCTGACCGTCATGCCATAGCCCCTAAGCACCGACGCCGACAGTGCCGGGCTCTCTGTCTCGCCCACCGGCGGCAGCTGGGCGGGATCGCCAATGAGCAGCATGCGGCAATTATTGTCTAAGCCATAGACGAACTCCACGAGATCGTCAAGCAAGCATCCTGAGCCAAAAACCGACTCGCCCAGTCCCTGGTTGGCAATCATCGACGCCTCGTCGACGATGAAGAGCGTATCGCGCGCGGTATTGAAGTTCAAGCTGAAACCGCCCTCCAACGACTTCTGGCGGTAGATGCGGCGGTGGATGGTGTAGGCGGCACTGCCGGCATAGAGCGAAAATACCTTTGCAGCGCGGCCTGTCGGTGCCAGCAGCACCAGTTTCTGGCCGAGAGCCGTCAAGGCCCGCACGATGGCAGCTGCCAGTGTCGTCTTTCCCGTTCCCGCCGACCCACGGAGAATCATTACCGCCCGGCTGTCAGCATCGACCAGGAAGTCGGCAAAAACGCCGATAGCCCGTTCTTGCTCCGCGGTAGGGGGGAATCCAAGCGACTGCCTGATGCGATATTTTATTTCATCATTGACCATTATTCAGATTTTTTTCGTACCTTTGCGGCGCAAAGTTACGAAAAATAATTGAATGGAAGAAACAAACCGTATGATAAATAGCAGCCGGCGCATGTATATCCGCATCGGGGAGTACCATCTGTCGTTCTCGACCATCGACACGGAAGACACAGAAAACCCCATCAGCTACGAGCCTTACGTGGTGAAGAGCAACATGTCGATAGCAGCCAACCTGCGCGAGGCGCTGAAAGGTGCCGGACTGAAACAGATGGGCATCGTCAAGGCTGTAGTACTGATTGACGCGCCGATACTGCTGATTCCCGTGGAGGCATTCGAGGAGCAGAATATGGACGAGATGTTCAGGCACTCCTTCCCGAACAGGAAACAGGAACAGGTGCTATACAACGTGCTGCCCGACCTGAACACTGTTGCCGTTTTCTCCGTGAACAAAGACTTGAAGCTGGTGCTCGACGACAACTTTGCCGACGTGAAGATAACGGTCGCCATGCAACCCGTGTGGCGGCACCTGCACCGCCGCTCGTTCTTCGGGGCAAGAAACAAGCTCTACGGCTACTTCCACGAACAGGAACTCGACATATTCTCGTTCCACCAGAACAGATTCAAGTTCTATAACCGCTTTGAGACCCACCATGAACGCGATGCCCTCTACTTCCTGCTCTACGTGTGGAAGCAACTGGCACTGAACAACGAGCACGACGAGCTGCACTTGTTAGGCAGCTTCTTCGGCTATGACACACAGGCCGACCGCGACAAGCAGAAATGGCTGACCGACGAGCTGCACCGCTATCTGCAGAATGTCTACACCATCAACCCCTCGGCAGAGTTCAACCGCGCCCCAGTCACGAAAATCAAGGGCATGCCCTTCGACCTGATGGCGCTATTCACAAAAGGACAATGAGAATTATCACAGGCAAATACAAGGGGCGCCACTTCGACATACCGCGTACGTTCAAGGCCCGTCCGACGACGGACTTTGCCAAGGAGAACATCTTCAACGTGCTGAATGCCTATTTGGACTTCGACGGTGCCACGGCCCTCGACCTCTTCTCGGGTACGGGCAGCATCACGCTCGAACTGCTGTCGCGCGGCTGTAGCCGCGTAGTCAGCGTCGAGCAGGACCGCGACCACCACCGCTTTATCAAGCAATGCTTGGAAAGCCTCAGCCTCAGCCAGGGGACAGTTCTTCCTATCCGTGGCGATGTGTTCCGTTTTGTCAGGAGTTGCAAGCAGCAGTTCGACTTTATCTTTGCCGACCCGCCCTATGCGTTGAAGGAACTGCCGGCCATCCCCGGCCTCATCCTTGAGAAAGGACTGCTGAAGGAGGGCGGCGTCTTCGTCTTCGAACACGGCAAAGACCACGACTTCTCCAGTCACCGCTGCTTCCGCGAGCACCGTGCCTATGGCAGCGTAAACTTCAGTATCTTTACATCAGAATGTGACGAAAGCCGTTAGTCCGGCCCAGCGCTCCCGATGGGTGTCGGACTGGGCCGACGGCATCGGCGCGGTAGACGGGAAGCCGATGGTGCCCTTGTAGACGACGTCGTCAGAGCGGTGGCCGTCGGCAAGATAGGCTTTGGCATTCAGACCTACGGCCATCCGGCTGAACTGGTGCTGCCAGGTAACATCGACCGACAGCCGGTCGAGGTCGGCACAGCGGAAGGCGTAAGGCGCAAAGGCGTGCTGGAAGTCGAGGTGGGCTATCTGCTGGTTCTGCATCTCAACATCATACTGGTGGGTGCCGACGGTCTGACGGCCATAGAGCAGGCTGAGACTGACGGCATCGCGACGGCCCTGCCAGTCGAAGGCTGCCGCGACGAAGGGCGTCAGCGTCTGCAACTTGATGCGGTAGCCCGCCGAGGCATAGCACTCCTCATACGTGTCGGCGGTGACGCCGCCCTGCAGGCTCACTTGCACACGACCCTGCCGTCGGGTGGCACGCAGGGAACCCGTCAGCCGGCTGACGTCGCGGCTGTAGTTCTGGCGGGTGTCGATGGTGTGGAAGTCGTAGATGTTGTTCTCCTTGTCGATGAGGTATTCCTCGATGATGTTCTCGTAGCCCTTGCGGAACAGGAAACGCCCCGTACCCATCAGTTCGAAGCGCCATGCCTGCAGTGGTTCGTAGGTCAGACGCAGCAGCGGACTGACCGTGTGCGTCCGCGACTCGTAGAGGTTGTAGATGTCGCTCTCCTCAGTCTCCATGCGGTCGTAGGCGTAGTCGGCAGAGAGGTGTAGCCGCAGCTTGCCCTGCCGTGGCGAGAGGTACTGCAGGCAGCCGTTGAACTCGTCGATATAGTACATGCGCGACTTGCCGAAGGAGACGCCGCTCTGGCGCGTGTCATAGAGTCCGAAGCCGTAGCAGACGAAGAAGCGATCCTGCTGGCCGGGACGCCAGTAGCGCAGCTGCATGTGCTGCTTGTTGCGCCCGTAGCCCAGGTCGAGCATCAGCAGGTGGCTGCCCATCTGCCGGGCGGCACCGGTGCCGAAGCGCAGCCACGTGGTGTTGTTCAGCGCCCTGGGGTCGGTCAGGCGGTAGGCCTGTTCGCCGTAGAACGAGCCTTTCACACCGAGCGTCCACTCACCGAGCGCCAGCCCGTAGTTACCCTCGGCATAGTAGCTGTCGAACTTGAAGTCGCCGCCGCAGGAGTCGGTGGAGACGTAGGGGAAGTACAGCTCCGGCAGTCGTGTGGCACTCCAGCCGATGCCGCGGTGCTTGCCCTGGGCATACTGGATGCAGCCCGAGAGCGTGCCACTGCGGAGCGTGCTGTACTCGCCGTAGGCACCGACGCGGTAGTCAGTGGAGCCACGGCCCTCGTAGGGTGTGAAGTCGCCCTCGCCGTCGGCACCGCTCAGTCCGGCATAGACGATGGCCGTGTGGTGGCTCAGCAGCGTGTCGTGGCGGGCCGCCCACTCCGTGAAGGCTGGGTTGGCATACAGCGTCATGTCGCTCTCAGCCGCAATGTCGGCACGGAGCGCCTGGTGGCGGCCTTCCGACGGCGACAGCGTGCAGCCGGCGCGGTCGAGCAGCGACTGCGCCGACAGCGGGCAGTAGCAGGCCAGGAGCAGGATTGTGGGAAGCAGATATGTCTTGTGCATTTACAGGTTGAAGTTAAAATAGAGTTCCAGTCCGAAGTAGGGGTCGTGCCATTCGCGCTGCGTCACCTTGCTGCCCGAGAGGTACTTGGGGCTGATGTCGAGCAGGCCGTTGACGAAGAACGAGAGCTTGGTGCCCTTCTTGAATTCCTTGGTGGCCTTCAGGTTCCACAGCAGCGAGACGGGTTTCTCGTTGCGGGCGTAGCTGACGGGCAGGATGGTGCGGCGGAAGTAACGGAAGGTGCCGTCGTCGGCAGCTATCTGGCTGCGGATGTCGTCGCCGACGGCGAAGCGGTTGCCCTCGGTGTCGATGTATTCCGTGGGCAGGTAGTCGTGGTTGTCCTTATACTGCGACGTGTTGAGCCAGACCACCTGGAAGAAGTTCGTCAGGAAGAGCCTGAACCGGGGGATGTGCGTGTTGAGCCAGATGTTGGAGTTGAGCCGCCTGTACTGGTTGCGGGCACCGTTGTCGTAGATGCAGACGTAGGGGAACTCGCGCCCGCCAATCTTCACGGCGGGATAGTAGTAGAGCGGCAGCGACGAGGCGTAGTCGGTCTGGTAGTAGGCGCCGTTCACCTCGACCGTGGTCAGCAGGGGTTTTATTTTTGGCAGTATGAGGCGGTACTCAATGCCGCGCTTGGTCACCTTGCTGGAGTTGCGCACCTGCTGCGACGTGGTGAAGATGCTGTACGACTCCTTCATGTAGTCGCTCTTCTGTGGTGTGCGCCCGTCGATGCTGACGCCGGGGCGCAGTGTGGTGTAGAGGTCGTAGGTCAGCGGGTAGTACTCGGTGAAGTACTCGAAGCCCTGGTCCGACTGCTCGTAGAAGGCGGTCAGCGAGAGACTCAGCCCGTGGTAGTCGAGGTCCCAGCCCGCCTCCATCTTGCGGTTCTTGTTGGCTCGCAGGTCGCGGTTTGCCACGTCGTAGATGTTGGTGTAGGTGATGAGGTGGCGGTACTGCGGGTCGTTGGTGTAGGCATTGAGCATATAGAAGTCCTTGTAGAGCTTCTCGGGGTAGAGGTAGTCGAGCGTGGGTGTCTTGCTCTCGGTGCCGAAGCCGATGCGGAAGGTGTTCCGCAGCGTCTTGCCGACGGTGTAGGAGAGGTTGACGCGCGGGTCGGCCAGCACGTGGTTGTGCAGGTAGTAGTCCGTGGGCAGGTTCAGCAGCATCGAGGCGCGACCGCCGACGGAGAGCTGCACGATGTGCTGCCGGCTGTCGTCGTAGATGAAGTCGGCCTGGGCGTAGAAGGCGCCGTTGCCTAAGGCCGGTATGGCCCAGTTGGGGCGCGGGCGCATATAGCTGTTGTCGTAGGGGAAGGGAGGGCGCGCCTCGTCCTCGATGACGGCGCCGTCGCCGTGGTTCTTCACGTTGGTGTATTCGGCGCCATACTGCAGGTTAAGCATCGTGTTCCTGAACAGGGGCAGGCGTGAGGTGGCGTTCAGCTGGGCGTAGATGTTAAGGGGCTGGTTGTCGATGTAGAAGTCGCTGTAGTACTTGCGCGGCAGGTAGATGCCCTCGTGCTCGCCCTCCTCGTAGGCCAGCGGCATATTCATAGGCCCGGAGCCTGAGAGCACCAGCCGGTGGCGGGTGATGCGGTCGCGGGTGTAGTCGGCCTGCAGCGTCAGCTCCAGCTGGTCGAGCCACGTCTTGCCGAGGGTCAGCCCGCCCTTCATCATCAGGGCCGTGCGGCTGTAGTCGGCTTTGTAGGTCTCGTCGTATTCGTAGGTCAACTCGTCCTTCTTCATCTTGCTCACGGTGACGGTCTGGCTCAGCCGGCCGTCGAGGTTCAGGCTGTACGTGCCCAGCTTCACCTTATTATTATAATAGAGCTGCCCGGTGAGCCGCGAGAACTTGTCCATCTCCTCGCGGATGTCGTCGATGGCGTGCAGGAAGTCGGCGCCGACATGCAGCGTACCAGCCTTCTCGCCCAGACGGAAGCCCTTGCCGGCATAGACGAGCTTGTTCTTCAGGTCGCTCTTCAGCCGGACGCGGAGCGGGGTGACGCCGTGCTTCGACGAGATGCTAATCATGCCGCTCGACAGGTTGCCGTAGCGGGCCGACGAGATGCCGCGTGTGAACTCCACGCTCTGGATGTGGTCGGTCGATATCATGCGCATGTCGGCACCCTGGTTGATGCCCGTCCGGCTGCGCACCTCGCCGTCGTAGCTGCCGCTGCCCTCGGTGATGCCCACGAGCTGCGAGCGGATGCCGTCGTTGGTGAGGGGGGCGCCGTCGGTGACGATGCCCACGCCGAGCGACGTGTTGGCGTCGCTGCCCACCTGGCGGCTGCTGATCTGCGAGAACTGCGTCAGGTTGTTCTCCTTGTAGACGCTGCCCGGCAGCAGCAGCATGACGTCAGCCAGCGACGTCGGCTGGATATACTCCAGGGCGGCCTCGTCGACGACGACCTTGCCCTTGCGGCTCTTCTTGGCCATGACCTCGAACTCTGGCAGGGCAAAACTGCTGCTCACGAGGCGCAGCGAGAGGTTTGCGTCGGCGGTCAGCGTCAGCGGGCGCTTCAGCTTGGCATAGCCTAAGCACTCCACCTCGAGCGTGTGCCGGCCGACGGGGACGCCGCGCAGCTCGAAGCGCCCGTTGATGTCGCACAGCGTGCGCAGTTCCTGGTTCTGAATACTGACGATGGCGAAGCTTGCCGCCTCGCCATCGTGGTCGGTTGTGACCTTGCCCCTCACCGTGCAGGTCTGCCCGAAGGTTGCGGCAGCCATGCACAGCAGGAGAAGGGTCAGAGAGAGAGTTTTCTTTCTAAGTACTATGAACATTAGCGTTTACTTGTTGCGCCAGCCCTTGGGGAATGCGGTCTGGATGAGTCCGGCGGCCTTGCGCTCGTTGACGTCCTGCATGTCCTCGGCACTGTTGTTGGTGTCCTTGTAGAAGGTCTTGTCGCCCACCTTGATTTCCTTGCGGATGCAGAGTTCCTGGCGGTGGCAGCCGTTGACGAGGAACTTGCCGCGGTCCACGGTCTCGGGCACCACGCGGGTCTTCACGTCCTGAGGCACATCGCTGGTCTGGATACCGTCGATGATGTTGTCGGTCTCAACGGCCAGGATGTGGATGTCGATGTCACCCTCGGGCGTGGTCTCAGTGGCCTCTACGTGGGTCTTCGACAGCGTGGTGTGGCTGTTGACGAAGGCATCGATGGTCGACTGCTGGCCATTCTCTAAGCGGAACATCACGGGCGACACATAGCCACGGGGCTGGAAGAAGAAGCCGTAGGAGTCGCCATTCTCGCTGATGAGCACGTTGGGCACGTCGGGGTTGTCCACGTCGTTGGCATCGGGACCGTAGTACACCTCGAAGTCGGCACCGCTCAGGTCGACGGCGTGGTCGTAGGCTATTTCGCCATTCACCACCTCAGAGTGGTTGATGGCGGTGAAGGCTATCACCAGTTTCTCGCCGGGGTTCACGGCGTGCTCCTTGCCCGAACCGGGAATGGTGATGAAGCCGCCGATGGGCACCTGCGTGGGATAGTAGCTGTCGTACCACAGCTGCTTGTTCTGCCAGGAGAGGTGCATCGTCACGCCGATGCTCACGCCGTCGGCATAGAGCACGTCCTCCGTGGGGTTGAACAGCACGATGTACTGGTCGGGGTGCATCATGCGGCCCGAGTTGGTCTCGCCGTTGAAGAAGACCTCGCTGAAGATGAAGTCGCGGCCCAGGGCACTGGCGGGCAGCGAGTTGACGTAGCCCTCGATGAGCTGGCCCTCGGTGTTGACGTTCACATTCTCCATGCGGAGCGAGATGACGACGTCCTCGTTCTGGGCGTTCTTCAGGCTCTTCTCAATCGCCACATTATAGACGCCCATGGGCAGCGATGCCGTCACCGAACCATTGGCGTCGAGGGGGAACGAACGAGTGTCCTGGTTACGTACTTCGGTGAACAGTACGGGCGTTCCGGCCAGCGTGGCCACATCGAGCGCACCAGCCACCTTCGGGATGGCGTTGAACGTCACGTTGATGTTCTTCTCGGCCTCGTCGTCGGAGCACGAAGCCAGCAGCACTGGGCAGACAAGCGCTGCCAGTGCAATTCTAAGGAATTGCTTCATTCTATGTGTTAATTAAGTGTTACTCCTGGGTCTTCTTCTCGTGCTTGCCGCAGCCCTTGCCGCCGCACTCGTGCTTCTCTTCCTTGCCTTCGTGCTTCTTGCAGCCGCCCTCGCAGCACGACTTGGCCACCTCGGCCTCGAACTTGGCGTCAGCCAGAGCCTTCTGCAGAGCCTCGACGCTGGTTTTCTCGGCATCGAAGCTCACGCTGACGGCGTGGCTCTCTAAGTCCACCTTCACCTCGCTGACAGCCTCGTTGGCCTTCAGTGCCTTCTCTACGCGGTTGGCGCAGTTCTGGCAGTGCATGTTGGCTACCTTGAAATTAACTTTCTCTGCCAGCACGTTCATGGCGAACAGTGCGGCCATCATCATCATTACAATCTTTTTCATTTTCCTTTGTTGTTTTGTTACGTTGTTTTGACGGTGCAAAGGTACAATGATTTTGACGGCCGTGCAATACCTAAAACTAAGGTTTTTCAACAATTGGCAACAAAGGCAGGCTAACGAAACGCACTAATCACTAGTAGGTAGGCGTTACATCAGTGGAGCCAGCAGCCGGATAAGGCTTTCAAACAGACGAACCATGAACTTCGGATTCATACGCTCGGGCAGTGAGGACAACTGTACCGACTGGGCTTCGTCGTCGAGGAACACCTGCTTCATCTGCAGGGCCGTCTTCCCGCCGTAGAAGAAGGCATTGGCCTCGAAGTTATTCTCAAACGAACGGAAGTCGACGTTCGTTGACCCGCAGGTCGAGATGCTGTCGTCGCACACCATCAGTTTCGAGTGCAGGAACCCGCCTTCATAGAGACTTACCTTCACGCCGGCCTCCTCAGCTTCGCGCAGATAGCTGCGCCCAGCCCAGTCGACAAACCAAGAATCGTTCTTCTTAGGTACCAACAGTCGTACATCGACGCCCGCTACGGCTACCGTCTTCAGGGCGAACAGCACGGGATCGGTAGGCAGAAAGTAGGGCGTTTCAATGAACACATACTTTCTGGCTCCCATGATGATGCGTACAAAGCCCTGCATAATCTCCGGGTAAGGCACCACGGGACTGCTGGTGACGACCTGGAGGAGGGGTCTTGGTGAAGGGTGAAGGGTGAAGGGTTTACGTTAGGATAGTACTTGCGGTCATTGAGCAGGGTGCGGTCGACGAAATACCAGTCGATGAGGAAGGCGCGCTGCATGGCATAGACACCTGTTCCCGTCACGCGCACCATTGTGTCGCGCCATTCGTCGGAGACATAGCGCAGGGCGATGTTCATGCCACCGATGAAGCCTGTCCGTCCGTCGACAACCATTAACTTTCGGTGGTTACGGTAGTTCACCTTGCTGGTGAACGAAGGGAAGCGCACGGGCAGGAACGGAGCCACTTCGATGCCTTCCTCGCGCATTCGCTCGAAGAAGCGGTGGGGCACCTGCCAGCAACCTACGTCATCGTAGATAAGCCTCACTTCCACACCTTGGCGGGCTTTCGCGATTAGGGCGTCGGCCACGAGACGCCCCAGTGCATCATCCTCCATGATGTATATGTCGATGTGGATATGGCTGCTGGCCTGGGCGATGGTTCTCATCAGGTCAGGAAAGAACTGGTAGCCGTCGGTATAGACCTCCACCTCGTCGGTCTGGAAAGGCAGTGACAGGCTCTGGCCTGCAAACAGGTCGATGACGGGTTTGTGCTCCTCGGGCAACCGCAGGTTCTGCTGCTCCACGAATCCCAGCATCGACCGCTTCGACAGTTCGTCGAGCTGGCGCTGGTTGACGAGCCGTTCTTTGCGGGTGTTCCTGCCGAAGAACAGATAGAGGATGATGCCGGCCACAGGTACGAACCAAATCACCAGTGTCCATGCCATCGTCTTGGCGGGCTGGCGGTTGTCCATCACAACGTGGGTCACTGTCAGTACGACGATGATGTAGTAGATGATAGCCAGTATGATGTTCAGTTCGTGCATCGTCACTTGAAGTTGGCAAGCTTATGGATTTGCAGCGACAGCCGCCACTGCGGATGCTCCTTGATATAGTCTATACATTGTTGTATGATACGCGTGTTATGCTCCGCGTCGCCCGTGTCGCAGGGCTGGAGGTAGAGCCACCCCCCTTCCCCCTCCCGGAGGAGGGGGAGCCAAGCGGACTGTTGCTCCACGTCTTCAGGTGAAGTGAAAATCACTTTTAGTTCATCGGGAGTTCTCCCCCTCCTCCGGGAGGGGGTTGGGGGGAGGCTTTTTGGCGACACCGTCAGCCAGTCGAGGTTCTGGGGGGCAGGGCGCGTGCCGTTGCTCTCCATTGCCACCTCGAAGCCGTGCTGGTGGAGTAGGTCGATGAAAGCCTCGTCCACCTGCAACGTCGGTTCACCGCCAGTGAGCACCACGAAGCGGGCGGGATATTGTGCTATTTCCGCCACAATCTCGTCTTCGGTCATCTCGCGGAACGTGTCGAACTCCGTGTCGCAGAACGGACAACGCAGGTTGCAGCCCGCAAAGCGGACGAACACCGCCGCCCGTCCCGTGTTGTGACCCTCACCCTGCAGCGAGTAGAAGATGTCGTTAATCCTTCTCATACCAGGCGATGTTCCCCTCACACTCTTGCACCATAGCCTTATAGCAGTAGGGCACGCGCTCCACCACCCAGCGGGCGAGGTTCTCGGCCGTGGGGTTGAAGGGCAGCACGTCGTTGAGCACCTGGTGGTCGAGCGGTTTCTTGACGAGCCGTTTGATTTCGCTGAAGTCGATGACCATGCCGTTGCGGTCAAGCTGCTCGGAGCGGCAGTAGACGACGATGATCCAGTTGTGGCCGTGTACGCGCGTACACTTGCTCTCGTAGTCGAGGTCGAGCCTGTGGCAGGCCGAAATCTCTATTTTCTTCTGAACGTAGTACATCCTATATCCTTTTTTTACCTTTTTATTCTTTATACCTTTACATCATCACGTCGCTGCCGAGACGGCGGGCAAGGAGGTCGCGTAGCTGCTGGGTATCCTTGTATTCCTCCATCAGTTGCATGATGCGCTCCATGTCGCCAGTGGCCTGGCGCATGGCCATCTGGATTTCCTTCAGCCGCTGGCCGACGATGTCCATACGGAAGTCCATAATCAAATGGACGATACGCTGACGCAGTGAACCCTCGCGGGGTTTCAGCACGAAACGTCCGCCGAGTTGGTGGCGGTCGACGGCCAGCCGGGCCGCCGTCTGACTCACCTCGATGTCGGGGTGGTTCATGAAGTAGCTCTCGGCCTTGAAGCCCTCGTCGCCGCTGTGGGCCACGGCCTCAGCCAGCATCTGGTTGTAGAGCGGATTCGAGAAGGTAAGCCCATCTTGTCCCAGGTCGTAGGCGATGTACTGCGCCACGTTGAAGTTGGTGGTGCTGCCATCGTCCATTTCCACGTCGGCGTAGATAATCTCCTCGCCGTGGCGGACGACCTCGCGCATGAGGAGGTGTTCGATAGACGCACTTCCTGTCCCTCCCGAAGGAAGAGTAGTCTGGGGACTCTGCTGTGGATTCTCATGGGAAGTGGCATCCTCGTTCCCCTCCTTTTGGGAGGGGTTAGGGGTGGGCTTACTATCCCTGATAAATTTATTCATCGACGAAATCAGCGTCTGCTCCTTCAGTCCGAGGCGCGAGGCCAGGTCGCTGAGGTAGGTGGAGCGGAGGATGGCATCGGGAATGACCGATATGCTTTTGACGATGCCGCTGATGGCCTCGGAGCGCTTCACGGGGTCGCTGACGCCCTCAACGGTGAGGTGCGTCTTGAAGCCGATGAAGTCCTGCTGGTTCTCTTCGATATAGCGCTTCAGCTCGTCGGTGGAGTGCTTGCGTGCAAAGGAGTCGGGGTCGTCGCCGTCGGGCAGCAGCAGCACCTTCACGTTCATGCCCTCCTCGAGCAGCATGTCGGTGCCGCGCATGGCGGCGTGGATGCCCGCCTCGTCGCCGTCGTAGAGCAGCGTGATGTTGTTGGTAAACCGCCGCAGCATCTTGATCTGGTAGATGCTGAGGGCGGTGCCCGAGTTGGCCACCACGTTCTCGATGCCTGCCTGGTGCATGGCGATGACGTCGGTATAGCCCTCGACCATGAAGACGCGGTCCTCCTTCACAATGGCCTTCTTGGCCTGGAATATGCCGTAGAGCTCGCGCTCCTTATGGTAGATGTCGGAGTCGGGTGAGTTGACGTACTTCTGCGCCACGCCCTTTGTCCGCGAATCGAGCACGCGGCCGCCAAAGGCCACCACCTTGCCCGAGACGTTCAGCCAAGGGAAGATGGCACGACCCGAGTAGCGGTCGTACCCACCCCGCTCATTCTCCAAGCAGAGACCTGTCTTCACGAGGAACTCCTTGTTGTAGCCCTTGGCCGTCGCTGCTGTGTAGAGCGCGTCGCGCTTCTGCGGCGAGTAGCCCAGCTGGAACTTCTCGATAATGTCGTCGCGGATGCCTCGGCTGCGGAAGTACTGCTTGCCGATGGCTATGCCGTCGGGGTCGTTCTTCAGCACGCTGTGGAACCAGTCCTTCGCCCACTCGTTGACGATGAACATCGACTCGCGCTCGTTCTGTTGCTGCCGCTCCTCGTCGGTCAGCTCCTTCTCTACAATCTCGATGTTATACTTCTTGGCCAGCCAGCGCAGCGCCTCGGGGTAGGTTATCTGCTCGTGCTCCATCAGGAACCCGGCGGGCGTGCCGCCCTTGCCGCAGACGAAGCAGTGGCAGATGTTTTTGGCCGGACTGACCATGAACGACGGGTTGCGGTCGTCGTGGAACGGACACAGACCCTTGTAGTTCACGCCGCTCTTGCGGAGCGTCACGAACTCACTGACGACGTCGACAATCTGCGCCGCGTCGATGATTTTGTCTACTGTCGCGCGGTCAATCATCCTCTTTTTTCGTGCAAAGATAAAAAATATTCTGGAGAACGCCAAAGAATTCCAGTTTTTTTCTTACCTTTGCACCCGAAAAGCGCTACTGACGATGAAGACGAGGAAAATATGCACATCAATGACGGCCCTGCTGCTCGCGCTGTTGGTGATACAACTGACGGTGGGAGTGACCTTTGCGCATTGTATGCATTCGGGCCGCAACTTCATTGTCAGCACGACTGAGATGGCCGGCAGGGTCAAGGCCATGATGCCGATGGGCGACAAATGCGCCAATACAGACTGTGCCGGGATTGGGCACCGTCAGTGTATGGAGTATAGCGTCAAGCACCTGTCGGCATCGGTCGAGGCTCCAGTGTTCCATCAGGACTTCGTCGCCGTCCAACCGCTTTTATTCACGTTCTGGGACCTTGTTCCTCCAACGGCCGAAGGTGCCGCACTTCCACAGGACGTATTCTGTCCTGACAAAGTGCCGATTCCCCCACGGGCTTATCTGGCACACATCCGTGTTCTTATCATTTGATTCCCTGCGCCGATTCTTTCCATTAAAGAGTGGGCAGGACGAGTGTTTCCTGCCGCCAACAAGCGTAAGTTTTCAAATGAATAAGAACAAACCATATCAATGAACAATAGTTTTAGCAAGAAACTGGTCGCAGTGCTTGCCGTTTGTTCCGCGTCGCACGTCAGCGTGCTGGCGCAGAACGACAGCGTGGCCACCCTCGACGACCAGACACTGAAAGAGGTGCAGGTGGTGAAACGCCGCTCGAGCACCATCAAACTGCGCAACGTCGACAACGCCACCCTCATCACAAGCAACGAACTGCTGAAGGCGGCCTGCTGCAACCTCGGCGAGAGCTTCACCACCAACCCGTCGGTCGACGTGAACTACAGCGACGCCGCCACGGGAGCCAAGCAAATCAAACTGTTGGGACTCTCGGGCACCTACGTGCAGATGCTCACCGAGAACCTGCCCAACTTCCGCGGTGCCTCGGCTCCCTACTCATTGGGCTACACGCCCGGCCCCTGGATGAAGAGCATCATGGTATCAAAGGGTGCCTCCTCCGTGCGCAACGGCTATGAGTCGATCACCGGCCAGATCAATGTGGAATACCTGAAGCCCGAGGACGACGAGGGCGTCACCGTCAACCTCTACGGTAACACGAAGAGCAAATTGGAGGCCAATGCCGACGGCAACATCCACTTGGGACAGGTGAACACCGAGATACTGGGGCACTACGAGAACGACTGGGGGCACCATGACGACAACGACGACGGATTCCTCGACCAGCCTAACGTGCGGCAGATACACCTGCAGAACCGCTGGGACTACCTCGGTCCGGTCTACGTCTTCCACGGCGGCATCGGCGTGCTCGACGAGCAGCGCGACGGCGGGCAGAACCACCACACGGCGCCCAACGTCCACAATCCTTTTAAGATAGGTATTGAGACCCGCCGATACGAGGCTTACATGAAGCACGCCTTCATCCTCGACGCCGACCACGGCACGAACATCGCGCTGATGGCCAGCGGCTCACTCCACGACCTCGACGCCGAGTACGGGCTGAAGGCCTACAACGTCGACGAGAAGAACGGCTACCTGCAGCTGATGTACGAGACGAACCTCACCAAGCTGCACAACCTCTCGGCCGGCCTTTCGCTGAACCACGACTATTTAAGTGAAAAGATAAAAGTGAAAAGTGAAGAGCAGGCGAAGTGGAGGGAGACGACACCCGGCGCCTACCTGCAGTACACGCTGAACATCGAAGACAAACTGGTGGCGATGGCTGGTCTGCGGGCTGACCACAGCTCACACTACGGCACGTTCGTCACGCCCCGTCTGCACGTGAAGTACGCTCCCTCGAACTACTTCACCGTCCGCATCTCGGCAGGCAAGGGCTACCGCACGCCCTTCGCGCTGGCCGAGAACAACTTCCTGCTGGCCAGCGGGCGGCAGCTGGTGGTCGACGACCTGGAGCAGGAGCGCGCCTGGAACTACGGCGTCTCGACGTCGGTGAGCATCCCCATCGCCGACAAGCTGCTGAAGATCAACGGCGAGTACTACTACACGCACTTCAGCCGGCAGATGGTCATCGACTACGACAGCAATCCGCAGATGATCCGTCTCACCAATCTCGACGGCCGCTCTTACTCGCACACGTTCCAGATAGACGCCTCCTACCCCATTGTCAACGGACTGGAGCTGACGGCGGCCTACCGTCTGAACGACGTGCGCACCACCTACGGCGGCGAGCTGCGCGAGAAACCGCTGCAGAGCAAGTACAAGGGGCTGCTGACGGCCAGCTACAAGACGCCGCTCGGCCTGTGGCAGTTCGACGCCACCTTCCAGCTGAACGGCGGCGGCCGTATGCCCGACCCTTACACGAAGGCCGACGGCACGCTCAGCTGGGACAAGCGCTTCCCCGCCTACGGACAGCTGAACGCTCAGGTGACGCGCTGGTTCCGCCACTTCTCCGTCTACGTGGGCGGCGAGAACCTGACGGGCTACCGCCAGGACAACCCCATCATCAACGCCTCTGACCCCTGGAGCAGTGAGTTCGACCCGACGATGGTGTGGGGTCCCGTTCACGGCCGTATGTTCTATGCTGGCATCCGCCTGAACTTCGGGAAGCGTCTCTGATAACGAGCCCCCTAAGTTAGGGGGCATAAATAAGAATTATGAAAAAGTCATTCGTAACATTCGCCCTGATGCTGATGGCACTGGGCACACAGGCAAAAGTCGTCAAGACACTGGTAGTAACCACTCAGCCGCAGATGCACTGCGACGGCTGCGAGACAAAGATCAAGGGTAACCTCCGCTTCGAGAAAGGCGTGAAGACCATCGAGTGCAACATCGACGCTCAGCGCGTCACCATCACCTACGATGCTGACAAGACGAAGCCCGAGACGCTCATCAACGCCTTCGGCAAGTTCGGCTACAAGGCCACCGAGGTGAAGGAAGAGAAAAGCGGAGAAGCGAAAAGCGAAAAGGGAGAAAAGGAGAAGAAGTAATCTCCCTTCACCCTTCACTTCTTCACCCTTCACCCCTCACTTCTTCAAGTACTTCGCCAGTTCGCTCTTGTTCTGGCGGAGTCCCTTGGCAAACGACTGGGCGTTCATCTGGGCGCCCAGTTTTGATGTGTGGGTGTGGTCCTGCTTGAAGTACTTGGCCCCGGCCTTCTCCTTCAGCTCGGCAATCTTGGCCTTGGCCTTCTCCTTGTCCTGCGGCAGCTGCTTCACGGCAAACTTCTTGTCGAGGAAGTCGGCGCTGATGTTGTGCAGGTCGACGAACTCCACGCCCGTCTCAGCCACTACCTCGCGGTACCACTTGCCATACGACCCGTCGCGGCGCTCCACCCGTCCACCGGGCCACTCGTTGCGCGGCGTCAGCGAGACGAGGATGGGCGTGGCGCCCTTCTCGCGCACGTCGTCGATGAACTTCTTCAGATACCAGCCGAAGGAGTAGACCACCTCGTAGGTGCCGTTGTCCAGCTTATAGACGTGGAGCGTATCCTGACTGCCGGGGATGACGCCGCGCGCCTTCTGGTCGGTGATGGGGCAGATGTCGTTATGGCCGAACTGTATGGTGACGAAGTCGCCGGGCTGCAGCGAGTTGTAGACCTCGTCCCACAGTCCTTCGCGCAGGAAGCTGCGCGTGGAGCGGCCGGCACGGGCTGCGTTGAAGAGCGTGATCTTCGACTCGTCGAAGACGGTCTGCGCCTGCGAGGCCCAGCCCCACATGCCGTCGTCCTCCTTGTCGGCATTCTTCACGGTGGAGTCGCCGGTGAAGAACACCACGGGTTTCCCCTTCTCTCGCTTCACAGGCTTCACGGCCAGCGGCACGTTCTGCATCATCTGCTGCAGCGGCCTGAGCTGCGGGGCACGGCTCTCCCAGAGTCCCTCGGCAGCCGAGCGGGCATTCATCTCGGCGCCGAACTTCGAGGTGTGTATCTTGTCGCCCAGGAAGTGGTACTTCTCCTTCCACGGGCTGTAGGAGTCGAGCTTCGCGCCGCTACGCTCGTTCAGGTCGACGAAGGGCACACCCTCCACGGCGGCGATGTAGGCCGCCCACTCCGTCTGCGGCTTGCGCACAATCTTGCCCGTCCGCTCGTCGTAGGCGTCGCGGGGCGTCAGCGACATCAGGATGGGGTTGGCACCCTTGTCCCTGATTTCGCTGATGTAGCGGCGCAGGTAGTTGCCGTAGCTGTAGACGGTGTCCTGCCGCTGTGTGCGCTGGTTGAAGCCGACGTAGCAGGTGTCCATGTCGACGCCGGGGATGACGGCGCGCGCCCGCCGCTGGTCGAAGAACTCGCCGTTGTCGTTATGGCCTATCGAGACGATGACCCAGTCGCCGGGCTTCAGCGCCTGACGGATGGCTGGCCACAGGTCGGTGTAGAACGTGCGGGTGGACATACCGCCGAGGGCCTGGTTCTCGACGCTGATCTTCTTGGCGTCGAAGTACTTGGGGAAGTAGTAGCCCCAGCCCCACTGTCCGTTGTTGCCGTTGCCCAGGGTACCGTTGCGCATCGTCGAGTTGCCGACGAGGAACATTACGGGGTTGCTGCCCTGGCGGGTCGAGCCGGGCTTGGGGCGTGACATCAGGGCCTTGGCTATCGAGTCGGGCGTGTTGTCGACCACCTTGTTCACGTCCTCTATCGGGTCGGGCAGGTTGTCGAAGCCCTGAGCCTTTGCGGTGAAGGGTGAAAGGTAAAGGGTGAAGGGTGAAAAAGCGAGAAGCGCTGTCAGCAGTAGTTTCTTGTTCATTGTAGTTTGTTCTTTGGTTCTGTTAATGATTCTGCAAAGGTAAGACTTTTCCTGCAATCCACCAAGAGAATCTTGGAAAATCGAAAAAAGGCGGTGGGTTTTGCCCAAAACCCGGCGCCTTTTGCCCGTAACCCGCCGCCTTTTTGGCGAAACCCGCCACGTTATGCCGAGGTGTCGGTTCAGGTGTCGGTTCCCGCTTCCAAAGGCTGGCCGGCGCAGCGGTTTCTACTCATTCCAGATGCCATTTTTCACTATATAATTGTCATTTGCACTTTATATCCTACACTCCCGACACTTCCTACACCTAAAAAAGTTCAACAAGTGCAGGAAGTGTCGGAAGTGTAGGATGTTTCCTGCGATTGACAATTATGGAACCTGCCCCAAGCGCCCCAAAATATTTTGATTTGAAACTTTTTTCAGGGAAAAGGGCGCAAGAATGAAAAAAAATGACTATCTTTGCGGCGTATTTGCATCAACCGGAACGTAAACATTATCAATAACAACAAAAAATTAGTATTATGGCTTACACAGAAACAACAACAACAGGTTACGGAACTCGGGTGGGAAACTCGTTCAGGAGTATCGGCTCAGGGTTCATTATGTTCTGTCTGGCCACAGCCCTGCTGTGGTGGAACGAAGGTCGCGCCGTGAAGACCGACAAGATGCTGAACGACGCCGAAAAGGTGTGCATCGACATGGAGAACCCCAACAAGCTCGACCCGGCCATGGAGGGTGAGCTGGTGTGCGCATCGGCACTGGCCACGACCGAGGACGTGCTGACCGACGACAAGTTCGGCCTCAGCGAGACGGCCATCGGCCTGCAGCGCCGCGTGGAGTACTACCAGTGGGTGGAGCACGCCCAGAGCCAGAGCGAGGACAAGCTGGGCGGCAAGGAAGTGACCACTACCACCTACACCTACACGCTGGAGTGGACGTGGGCACCGGTGAACAGCACGCAGTTCAAGGACCCTGCCTACCAGACGCGCAACTTCACGCTGGCTCAGGTGGAGGACGGCGAGCAGTGGGCCGAGAACGTGAAGTTCGGCGCCTACAAGCTGCCCGAGTCGCTGTTCCACTCGATGACGAGCCGCGAGGCCGTGGTGCTCGACCTGAACAAGGACCTGCTGGCACAGTATGACAAGGCTTGCCGCGACATCGACCTGCGCATCAACGGCAAGGCCGTGACGACGAACAACGCTAACGCTACCACCGCCGTGCCCGACTCGGTGAAGACGGTCATCAGCGACAGCATTCCCCAGGACAACAAGGTTGACCTCGACTACGTTCACCAGCAGGGCAACGTGCTCTACATCGGCCGCACGCCGGCTGCACCGCAGGTAGGCGACGTCCGCGTGACGTTCGAGAAGATTGTGCCCGCCAAGGTGACCATCATCGCCAAGGTGAAGGGCGACACGTTCACGAAGTTCAAGGCCAAGAACGGCAAGACGTTCCAGACGCTCGTCATGGGCGTTCAGGACTCGGCTGAAATTTTTGAGTCGGAGCACGCCGCCAACAACACGTGGCTCTGGATTCTCCGCATCATCGGCATCATGCTGGTCATCGCCGGTCTGAAGGGCATCTTCGGCTTCCTCGAGACCATCCTCAAGGTTGTGCCGTTCGTCGCCAACATCTTCGGCTGGGGCGTCGGCGTGGTCTGCACGGTGGTGGGCGTCGTCTGGTCGCTCATCGTCATCGCACTGGCCTGGCTGTTCTACCGTCCGCTGCTCGGCATCGGTCTGCTGGCACTGGCTGGATTCCTCATCTGGGTGTTCGCCTTCAAGGGCAAGGACAAGCTGAAGGAGATGGCCGCCAGACGCCGCCAGCAGCCGCAAGTAGAACCTGCTCAATGAGAAGTGAGAAGTGAGGAGTGAAAAGTGAAGAGTGAGATGAAAAAACTCATGATAGTCCTGCTGGTGGCCATCGGCTGCCAGCAGGTTTTTGCCCAAGCGAGTACGTGGAAACACGGCAGCCACAGCTACACGCAGAAGGGAACGCTGACTGCCGACAAGTATGACCGTGCGGCCACGGGAACAGTGACGTTCACCAACGTGCCCTCGGACTATAAGGAGTTTGAGGCGCTCTACCAGCAGTTCTTAGGCAAGACGCCCCACGGCACTGCCGCCCTGATGGTGATGGCGATGGAGATGTACGGCCGCAACCCGCAGGAGGGTGAGCGCTGCATCCGCCTCATCAACTACCCGACGAACGTCAGTTCCGTGCTGCCACGCCTGAAGGACAAGCTGCAGGCCAAGGCCGACGACAGCTACGGTCAGCGCTACCTGCCCGCCGCCGTGCTGAAGGGAGCCACGCCGCAGAACGGCTATGCGCCCTCGCTGCCCTACACCGTCGAGATGAAGGCCAGCGTGAACAAGCACCAGGAGCTGCAGTTCTCGGGCGAGGGCACGGTGATGTACCTCTACGTGATGGGCAAGGGCTGGGACACGGAGCAGCGCTCGGTGGAGATTATCCTCGAGCCCGAAAGCCAATTGTACAAGGTGTTCAACTGTCCGTCGCTCTATACCGGCTGCAAGCGCATCCGCGGCAAGTGGGCCGGACTAAAATAGGTGATTGCAGATGAAGACCATCAGGACTGTGCTCACCCTTGTCTGCGCGCTCGCCATGACAGCCGCCAGCGCCGCCGAGCCGCTCTCGAACTCTGAGGTCGACGCCCGCTGGCGCAAGACCGCCATCAAGGTGGCGGGCGGCGGCGCGGCGCCCAACGTCGTGACGCTGCTCAAGGCTTTCCACCAGGCACTGCCCACGTGGGTGGTGGGCGAGGTGCTCGACCAGAACGACCACCCCGCCAAGGGTACCAGGCGCAACGGCTCGACCCTGACACTGGAGAGCGACGAGGAGGACGAGATGACCATCATCATCGACCCGGGCAACGGCTATGCCGAATACTCGGCGCTGACTGACGTCGACCAGATGTCGTGCTGCGTGTGGCGCCGCTCGAACGGCCACCGCATCTTCGCCGTCAGCCTCTACGAGCAGCACGACCCCGTGCAGCATCTGCTCTGCTGGTACGACTACGACCCGCAGACGCAGACCATGAAGGCCGAACAGAGCCCCATCGACAAGTACAAAAAACCCTTCAAGAATCTGGAAATCGGCTGGAGTCTGCCCAGGAAGGGCACCGACTTCGTCATCCACGAATACTACCTCTTCCCCGACGAGGCCTACGTCGACCGGGTGTACAGCTGGGACGGCATGGAGCACCACTTCGGGAAAATGACGATTGGCGACTTCGAGTTCCAATACTTCGACGAGGACGAGTGGAACAAGGCCAGCGAGAAGGGCTTTACGGAGATGGACATCGTCGACTTCGACAACAGCGGCTACCCCGTCCTCTGCATGAAGAAGGAGGACAACAACTGGATAGCCTTCGGCGAGTTCAAGGGCAAGATGCTGACGCTGGGTGTCAACGACGAGATGCACAGTCTGGAGGGAATCTTCCACGTGGCGCCAGAGCAGGATGCGCCCTGGACGGAGAAGGACGTGGTGGCCATGACGAGAGACTTCTTGCACAACACTTACTACGCCGTCTTCCAGAATGGCAGCATAGGCTACTTCGTCACCGATGCCCCCGAGGAAGACGATGAAGGCAACGTGATAGGCTACACGCCGAAGATCAAGGGCTACGGTGCCAAAGACGAGAGCATACACATCATTAACGCCAACAAGGCCGGCAAAGTGAAGCTGGAACCGCAGTGGCGGAAGTTTGAATTCAGGAAATCAAAATAACAGACGTATGAAAAAGACTGCTTTATACCTGTTGGCAGCACTGGCGCTGACAGGCTGCAAGAAGACGCAGGCAACGGCCGACGGAGACGCTGCGCAGCAGAGTACAGAACAAGCCGGCGCCACACAAGCCGAGGCCGACAAGCTGCTGACCCCTGAGCAGATAGCCCAGCAATGGGCCAAGGGAGGCGCCGTCAGCGTGAAGGGCGGCGGCGAAAAGCCCGACATCGTCACGTTGGTGAGCGCCTTCAACAAGGCGTGGCCGACAGACGTGACGACAACCCTGTTGGAGTCGGCCAAGGACCCGAAGTTCACCGAGTATGTCAACGAGGATACTGGCGGCGGTATGGCGTGCGACCGTGGCAACGGCTACGTGAGCGTCAGCGCCGGCGATACCGATGAGGACTGTATGGAGGCTGCCGTCTGGAAACGGAAGAACGGCCACCGGCTCTTCATCATCAATCTCGTGTCGACCAATCCCGACAACCGCTCCCTGCCCGAGAAGCAGGCTCTCTGCATCTACGACTACGACCCGAAGACCGAGACGATGACACCCGAGGAGAACGCCGTCAGCAAGTTCCGCGCCTCAGCTGACGACCTGAAGCTGATGTACCGCCTGCCCAGGAAAGGCACAGACCTGACCATCGGCGAGGCCAACGAAGAGAGAGAGGACGCGCTCTGGCACTTCTTCGAGTGGAACGGTTCACAGTTCTCGGAAGCCATCGCCTATACGGAGAAAGAGCTGACAAAGAAGATTGAGGGCTCGTGGATGTGCAAGGACAGCGATGAGCCCATGCTGACGTTCAACATCGTCGCTGACGATGCCAACGGTCCGCAGATAGAGGACTGCGCCATCTACGGCAGCACGGAGTACGATGCCTTTGTCTACACATGGGACGGCACACTCATCATCTCGGAGAACGGCGATTCGGGGGAAGACAGGAATCCCGCCATCTACTGCCAGTTCCGCCTGACCAAACAAGACGAGCTGACCGGCACCTACTACCTGCGCCAGAACGGCGGCAATGAAACCAAAGGCACCATCACCCTAAAACGCGGCAACCCCGCCTGGTAAACGACGATGCTGAAACTACTTCTGAAACTCTGGGCCGACCAGAAACGGCGCGACTTCAAATGGGGCCGCTTTCTGGGCGAAGCGTACTTCTTTACGCTGTTTATGATTGTCAGCTGCACCGTCACCTACGTCATCTACGAGGAGACGGGGGCGGCTGAAGGCATGGAGGTGGCTATTCCCTTCATTGCCGCAGGACTCATCATACCCGACTTCGTCAACAAACTGCTGATGAAGCACGACGAGACGGTGATGGACCACTACCTGAAGAGCAAGCCCATACCCGAGCGGTCGTGGAACCGGTTCCTGCTCACGACCAACCTGTTCTCGTTCTGGAACTGGGCCTTGCCCGTACTGCTGCTGCCGTTCTGCGTGCTGTTCCTGCCCTGGCAACTCATGATTCCCGCGTTCCTGCTGCTGCTGGGCGTATCGTTCGTGGGCGGCGTGGCCATCACGGCCTTCTGCAGGGCCAAGGGCTGGACCAACAAGTGGCCGGTGCTGGTGGCGATGCTCATCTGGCAGATTATTGCCTTCATGTACTCGCTGACCTCCATCTTCATGCCATGGGGCATCCACGTGGCTGTTTTCCTGCTGCTCTGTGCCGGAGCCGTCGCCGTGTTCTACAACTACCTCTGCGAGCTGCGCCGCTACGACGAGTCGAAGGCGCGGGCCGACCGCCTGTTCCTCGGTGCCTCGTCGCTCTTCTCGATGGAGTACATCAGCGTGCTGCGTTCCAAGCGGCTGCGCGTGGCGACGCTCATCCTGCCGCTGGTGTTCGTGTTCAACAGCTATACCCAGCAGGTCAACGGGCTGAACGTCATCTTCTACATGATGCTGATGTTCGCCATCTTCTCGCCGTCGATGATGCTGGGCCAGTGGGTGTTCGGCATCGAGGGCAACTACTTCGACGGTCTGTGGACGAAGCCCGTCAGCATCCGCGAAATCCTGGGCAACAAGTTCCGCTTCTACGCCCTGCTCAACATCGTCCCCACGCTGATGGTGGCACCGCTCATCTGGATGGCCGGCCTGTCGCCGTGGCTGCTGTTGGCCACGTGGCTGTTCACGGCTGGCTTTGCCAACCTGTCGCTGATGCCCACGGCCCTCATCTCGTCGCGCATCGAACTATTCCAGTCGGCCTTCTTCAACTATCAGGGGGCCTCGCTCTCGGTCAACCTCTACGGCTTTGTGGTCATCATCCCCATTGCCCTCTACTGCCTCTTCACGTGGCTGCTGTCGCCTGAGACCTGCGCCATCGTGCTTGCCTTGACGGGCATCGTCGGTTTCGCGCTCTATCCCGTCATCATCGGCTGGCTGTCACGCACCTACGAGCGCCGCCGCTACGCGTGTTTCGAACGTTACAGACAATAACAAGACTATGGAAATCAAGATACAAAACCTCGTCAAGCAGTACGGTAAGAACACCGTGCTTGACATCCCCGAGCTGACCATCGGCCCGGGCGAACTGGTGGGCCTCGTGGGCAACAACGGCGCCGGCAAGACCACGCTGATGCGACTGATGCTCGACCTCATCGAGGCCACCGACGGCTGGGTGGAAACCGACGGCCAGCGTGTCGACCAAGACGTGACGTGGAAGTCGTTTACCGGCTCGTTCATCGACGGCCGCTTCCTCATCGACTTCTACACGCCCGAGGAGTACTTCGCCTTCATTGCCCGTGCCTACGGCATCGACAAGGACACGCTCAACAGCCGTCTGGAACAGTACCAGCCGCTGATGCACGACGAGATTCTCGGCACGAAGAAGTACCTGCGCCAGTTCTCGGAAGGCAACCGCCAGAAGACGGGCATCATCGGCGCGATGGTCATCAACCCCAAGGTGCTCATCCTCGACGAGCCGTTCAACTACCTCGACCCGTCGTCGCAGATCACCGTGGCCAAGCTCATCCGCCAGATGAACGAGCAGCTTGGCACGACGGTCATCATCTCGAGCCACAACCTGAGCTTCGTCTCAGAAATCTCCACCCGCATCCTGCTCCTGGAGAAAGGCCGCATCATCAAGGACCTGAGCAACCACGACGGCAGCGCCACCAAGGAACTGGAAGACTACTTCAACACAGCGGAATAACCAACAATTCACCAAACAATCATGAATATGAAGAAATTTACACTGAAAAGACTGGCTGCCATGACAGTTGTCGCATGGATGAGCCTGAGTACACAAGCCGCAGACTTCGTTGTAGGCAACATCTCGTATGACATTACTGATGACAAAGGCAAGGTTGTTGCCGTCGTTGCCGGCAGCAGTAAGTACACGGGCAGTGTGACAATCCCCGCTACCGTGACCAGTGGCGGTACGACGTACACCGTCAAGCGGATTGGCAACTATGCCTTTGAAGACTGCACAGACCTGACGGCGGTAACACTGGGCAGCAACATTGAGCAGATCGGCTATCGCGCCTTCCGCAACTGCACCAGTCTGAGCAACATCAACTGGCTCAACAGCATCCGCCAGCTGGAAGGACAGGCGTTCATCGGCTGTACCTCGCTGACGAGGGCCGAGCTGAGCGGTAGCCTGGAGGACATGGACGCCAGTGTCTTCTCCGACTGCATCAACATCACGGCGGTCACCGTCAACGACGGCTGTGCCGTCATAGGCGAGAGTGCCTTCAGCGGCTGCACCAAGCTGAAGAGCATCAGCATCCCCAACAGCGTCACCTCCTTGGGCACCAGCGCCTTCAACGGCTGCAAGGCCCTGCTGACGGCCACCATCGGCAACGGCGTGAAGCGCATCAGC